>NZ_BSXL01000006.1:0-396166 GCF_030270445.1 Pantoea sp. QMID4
CGCAACGCGTTGGCCCGGCAACGGGCGCACCTCAGGGATGAGGTGCGTACTAAAAACGTCGGGAGCGTTTTTGAACAACGCAACGCGTTGGCCCGGCAACGGGCGCACCTCAGGGATGAGGTGCGTAATTGTACGGGACGAGCATGCCAGGGATGGCGGCTTTTGCGACTTTCCGATCGGGTCGTGTTCCCTTAGCCACCTCGATCTCACCGCGGCTCGGAACAAGTCTTTACAGACGTGAAGAGCTTATAGTCCCACGGGCTGGTTAGCCCATCCTCACCTGCTGATCCATCTCTGTCAGCCGCTGCTGCAAAAACGCCAGAAACAGCGTCAGTGCTGCGTTGCGCTGACGTCCTGAGACTGTCTGAAGCTGCAACGTACGCTGACTCAGTTGATCCACCCCCAGCGATTGCAACACCAGATTTTGGGACTCGCGCTCGAACAGCAGGGTAAATGCGCTGCAGATGGTGACCGCCTGTGGCGTATGCAGCAAAAAGTGATAGAGCGTGGCGAAATAGTCGCAGGTCAATACCGGTTCAACCACGCAGTCATTCATCTGACAGGAGAGATCAAACAGCTGCCGCACGGTCGTGTGATGGCCCGGCAGCGCCAGCGGCCAGCGATGCAAGTCGCCCAGTGTTACCTCACGTGACGCCAGCGGATGTGACTGATGCATCGCCAGTAAAACCGGGGCAGGCCACGAGCCGAGCACCTCAACGCTGCGCTCAGGCTGCAGACTGAACTGCAGTGCCACATCGCATTCACCCGCCCTGACGCATGCCGCCACGCCCTGCGAGTGCGTCACGTTAATCGCAAACAGTGCGCCGGGATTCGCCAGTCGAAACGCCGCCAGCAGGCCAGGCAGCAGACTGAACGCCATTCCATCCGTGCAGGCGATACGGATTAGGCTGCGGCGTACCGCTTTCAGGCCCTTAATCTCTGCCAGCGCATATTCCATATCAAGCTGACTTTTACGCACGTGATGCGCAAAAATTTCTCCCGCCTCATTCAGCACCATGCCGCGCGCATGCCGTTCAAACAGCGGCACACCGACCTGGGCTTCCAGCCGCTGAATCTGACGGCTGATCGCGGAGACCGCCACAAACAGTTTCTCACTGGCGGCGCTCAGCGAGCCGCTCTCGACGACCGCCAGGAAATAGCGTATCTCGCTGCTTAACATGGTCACTCCAACAAAACGCATCATAAAAGGGCAGCGAAGCCTTGCTTTAAAAGCAAGGCACACTCGATAAATTGATAATTGTGGCAAAGAGTGAAGTTTGTCAAAGATAAAGCACGATAAAAATAACAGACAGGGCAAACATGACAGAGCAACAGGCAGTTGACCAGGCGATGCACTATTTTGATAGCGGTGAGTTTCAGCAACTGCTGGCATGGCGCGTCGCCTGCGTGACCGAAAGCCAGCACGCCAGCAGACGGGCAGAGCTGGACCACTATCTTCAGCAGGAAATTGGTCCGCAGCTGGCGGCGATGGGATTCACGCTACACCCGTTTGACAATCCGCATCCCGGCAGCCCGCCGTTTCTGATCGCCACCCGTATCGAAGATCCGTCTAAACCCACGCTGCTCTGCTATGGCCACGGCGATGTCGTGTTTGGTGACGATGAAAACTGGCGCGAAGGGTTATCGCCCTGGCAACTCACAGCCGAAGGCGAACGCCTGTATGGACGTGGCAGCGCGGATAACAAAGGCCAGCACTGCGTGAATCTCGCGGCGCTGGAGCAGGTGTGGCAGGCACGCGGCGGCGCGCTGGGCTTCAACTGCAAAATCCTGTTCGAAATGGGTGAAGAGATCAGCTCGCCAGGGCTGGCTGAAATCTGCCAGCAACAGCAGGCACTGTTAAAGGCCGATCTTTTTATCGCCTCGGATGGCCCACGCCTTAATGCGCTGCGGCCAACACTGTTTCTGGGTTCGCGCGGTGCGGCGAACTTTCGTCTGACTATTCGGGCGCGTGACAACGCTTACCACTCCGGCAACTGGGGCGGACTGCTGAGCAACCCCGGAACCCAACTGGCCAGTGTGATCGCCTGCCTGGTGAATGCGCAGGGCGTATTACAGGTTGCCGCGCTGAAACCAGACTCCCTGACCGACGCCGTGCGCGCCATCCTCAGTGATATTGATGTGGGTGGCATGCCGGGTGACCCGGCGCTGGCGGAAGGCTGGGGCGAGCCTGGTCTGACACCTGCCGAGCGGCTTTATGGCTGGAACACGCTGGAGGTGCTGGCGTTTGAAACCGGTAATCCGGCACGACCCATGAACGCCATTCCGGGCAGCGCTACGGCGGTGTGTCAGCTGCGTTTTGTAGTCGGCACCGACTGGGAAAATCTGGTGGAGCATGTCGAACGTCACCTGCATCAGCACGGCTTCGATAACGTCAGCGTGGAGTTTGTGCGCGGTTCACCGGCGACGCGGCTTGATCCTCAGGATCCGCTGGTGGACTGGGCGCTGGATACGCTGGCCCGCAGCAGCGGCAAAAAACCGGCGCTGCTGCCCAATCTCGGCGGTTCACTACCCAATGAAGTCTTCGCCGATATCCTGGGCCTGCCGACGCTGTGGGTGCCACATTCTTATCCCGCCTGCGGCCAGCATGGCGTTAACGAACATATGCTCACCTCAATTGCACGCGAAGGCCTGGCGATTATGACCCGGCTGTTCTGGCAACTTGGAGAAGAGGGTGAACAGCTGATGACGCGCCACCATCAGTGGCGGAGAGGTGAACAATGAGCAGCATCGCGCAAAGTGCCCCGCAGGTGAAACCGAGCCTGCACAAAACGCTGTTCGCTACCTGTATTGGTAACGCGCTGGAGTGGTTCGACATCGCGGTTTATGGCTTTTTCGCCAGCTACATCGCCCATGTTTTCTTTCCGGTCAGCGATCCGTCTGTGTCGCTGCTGCTGACCTTTGGCAGCTTTGGTATCTCCTTTCTGATCCGTCCGCTGGGCGCCATTGTGCTGGGCAACTATGCCGACCGGCATGGCCGCAAAAAGGCGCTGCTGCTGTCAATTAATCTGATGATGCTGGGCGGGGCGATCATTACGTTTATGCCGGGTTACGCCACTATCGGTCTGGCTGCGCCGCTGCTGATTATTCTGGCGCGGCTGATACAGGGCTTTTCTGCCGGCGGTGAATTTGGCAGTTCGACCGCCTTTCTGGTGGAGCACTTTCCCGAGCGCAAAGCGTTCATCGCCAGCTGGCAGTTCGCTACCCAGGGTGCCAGTACCCTGATGGCATCAGCTTTCGGACTGGGGCTGACACAGTGGCTGAGCGAAAGTGAGATTCAGGCGTGGGGCTGGCGCATCCCGTTTGCTTTCGGTTTGCTGATTGGGCCGCTGGGGATCTACATTCGCCGTCATGTGCAGGAACCCGCCAGCTTTGCCTCACAGGAAAAGGAAGCCGCACCGCTGAAAACGCTGTTCGGGCGGCAGAAAGCGCTGATCACGCTGGCGATTGGCGTGATGGTGATTTCGACCGCAGTCAACTACATGCTCAACTACATCCCGACTTATGCCACCAAAACGCTGCACCTGCCGGGATCGGTCGCCTTCACCGCTACGCTGATAGCGGGAATTATCCTGACGGTGGTGACGCCCATCATGGGATTATGGGCGGAGCGGATTGGGCGGTTGCCGCTGATGTGGGGATCGCTGCTGTTGCTGGTGGTCACTATCTATCCCGCGTTTAAATGGATGGTCGATCACACCACGCCCACCACACTAATCCTGCTGGTGGCCTGGATGGCGCTGCTGAAGTCGATCTACTTCTCGACGGTGCCATCGGTAATGGCGGATCTCTTCCCGGCGACGACCCGTGCCAGCGGTATGGCGATCAGTTACAACGTGGCCGTAACGGTATTTGGCGGGTTTGCGCCGCTGATTTGCAGCATGCTTATTGCTGCCACCGGCAGCAGTCTGGCACCAGGCTACTACCTGATGGCAGTGGCACTGCTGAGTGGTATCGCGCTGCTGCGTTGCAGTAAGCGGGTGGCATAGCAAATCAGGCCAGTTCATTGGCCTTTTCAGGCAGCTGACATAGTCACATCAGGCTCTGGCAGCAATAAAAAAGCTCAAAGTGCAGGGAACTGGGTCAGAGGAGGAAAGCGTCCCGCCGCCTGGAAAAAAACGCCGG
Source organism: Pantoea sp. QMID4 (assembly GCF_030270445.1). NCBI lineage: Bacteria > Pseudomonadati > Pseudomonadota > Gammaproteobacteria > Enterobacterales > Erwiniaceae > Pantoea > Pantoea sp. QMID4. The sequence goes on from NZ_BSXL01000006.1 coordinate 4,144, forward strand.
GAGCGTTTTTGAACAACGCGAAGCGTTGGCCTGGCAACGGGCGCACCTCAAGGATGAGGTGCGTAATTGCGCGGGCCGAGCATGCCATGGATGGCGGATTTTGCGACTTTCCGATCTGACCCTGTTTCCTGCGAAGGCGCGATCTCAACCGCGAAACGAACCAGCGTGCGTTATCAATATCAGCGGGCCGTTGAACCTTCCCGTTCTTTAACTGAACTGTAAATAAGCAACATGTGTCTGCAGATACTCCTCCAGACCATGTTTTCCATCGGCCCCGCCGACACCCGACTTGCGCCATCCGGCGTGAAAGCCCTGCATCGCTTCGAAGTTCTCGCGGTTCACATAGGTTTCGCCAAACTTCAGCTTGCGCAGCGCGGTCATCGTGGTATTAAGATTCCGGGTATAAATTGAGGAGGTCAGTCCATACTCACAGTCGTTAGCCAGCGCAATCGCCTCATCCAGCGTTTTGAAGGTCATCACCGGCAGTACCGGGCCAAAAATCTCCTCCTGCATAATCGCCATCTCCTGACGCACATCGGTCAGCAGCGTGGGCTGGAAGAAAAAGCCTCGCTCTCCGGCGCGCTTGCCGCCCAGTACGACTTTTGCACCTGCGGCAACGGCATCGGCCACTTTCTGCTCGACCCGATCCCGTGCGGCGGCATTAATCAGCGGTCCCATATCGATATCACTGCGTTCAGCGGGATCGCCAAACGTCACCTGCTGAAACGCGGTTGTCAGTGCGCTGATAAACCGATCATAAATGCCTTCCTGCACATAGACGCGCTCCACGCAGTTACAGACCTGGCCGCTGTTGATCACGCGTGAGCTGATGATGGATCGCACTGCCAGATCCAGGTCGGCATCCTCCATTACGATAGCGGGCGCTTTGCCGCCCAGTTCCAGCGACACGTTGGTCACATTTTTAGCCGCGGCTTCCATGGTGGCGATACCTGCGCCGACGCTGCCCGTCAGACTTACCAGCCCGACCTTTGGATTGGCTGCCAGTTCCTGTCCTACTTCAGGTCCCAGACCGTAGACAATGTTAATGACGCCAGCCGGCAGACCCAGCGTCTGGATAATCCCGGCAAACAGTGCGGCATTGTTCGGCGTCAGCTCGCTGGGTTTAATCACAATCGTGTTGCCGGTAATCAGGGCAGGCGCTGCTTTGCGGGCGATCAGGAAAAAGGGGAAGTTCCACGGTAAAATCCCGGTGGTGACGCCGATCGCTTTTTTGAACAGGAAGATGTTTTCATTGGGCCGGTCGCTGTTGATGATCTCGCCTTCATAACGCCGTGCCCACTCCGCCATGTAATCGAGGTAGTCGGCGGTAAACAATACTTCCGTCTTCGCCAGGCCCTGGGTTTTGCCGCCTTCCGCCACGATGGTTGCCGTCAGTTCAGGCTCGCGGTCGCGGATGGCGCTGGCGATTTTGTGCAGCCAGACACCGCGTTCAACCGCAGGCAATGCTTCCCACGCCGGCTGAGCCGCTTCGGCGGCATTGATCGCAAGGCTGGCATCCTGACGAGTGCCCTGAGGAATGCGTGACAGCAACGCTTCAGTGGCCGGATTGATGACTTCAATCCACGGGTCACCCTGATGGGCAACAAACTCGCCATTAATGTAATGTTGATGATGTGTTGTCATTCGCCTGGCTCTCCGCTATCGATACGTTGCAGTAATGTGATAGCAGGGTGAAACAGATCGCTAAGCGTGACCTTTAGCTTATTGCCAGCTTGCGTGTTTGGCTGGCAGCCAATCACAGATATCGGTGAGTCCTGCGGCAAAAACGTCAATCTGTTGTAGATTTAAAAGAGCGAAATCGTCAAAGAGGGGGTTAATAATGGCAAGCGGATGGGCGGCAGAAGGCGCAGTGCAGGAACAGATTGATAGCACTGTTAACGACGGGATTGAGCGGGTCAGACAATCGCTCGGGCAGGGCGAAAGCGCCACCGAATGTGAACTCTGCGGCGAACCGATTCCTGAAGCGCGCCGTCAGGCACTCAAAGGGGTGCACTACTGCGTGGCGTGTCAGGAAAAAATCGACAAACAACAGCAGACCAGCAGCTTATATAACCGTCGTGGCAGTAAAGACAGTCAGCTGCGCTAGCGCTCAGGAGCCTGGCATCGCCAGGCCGCTGCCAATAAACCACGCCAGAAAGCCCACACCCGCCACGATGATGGCGATCGGAAACAGAATTCCAATTCTCATATTCAACCTGCTGCAAACAGCGATTTCAGGGGGCGCAATCTTATCATGAGATCTGGAGGACTGCGCGGTGGGTTTTCAGCAGGGTGAAAAGCTGGAATTGGGTTGCCTCGTTCTCCTCACGCAGCACCTCGCCTTTTTTATAAATAATATGGTGCACATGGCCGAGCTGACGCCAGACCACAATCGCCGAGGCGATCAGTGCGCAATGTTGCTCCGCCTGCACACACTCAATGGTGGCATAGTGTGTTTCATCCAGACCATTCACAAACACCTTTATCGCATCTGCAGGTAATATCGCCCGGAGATCATCCAGCATCACCCGGCTGACTGACTGTGAAAGAAACAGTGTTAACCACTTCGTTGTCATTCCAATCCCTGATCGCATCAATTTTTCCCAGTTTATACGACCTTATCTGCGGTAAAGAAGGGTTCTTTGCCCTTTTGCCACCATACCAGTTTAAATGGCAGTCAGTTTAAAAGTGTGCTGCGCCACACAGCTAAACGATAAAAAAGTAAGAATAATAAGACACTTACCTTATTCATTGTCCGGTTATCTGACAACTGTGAAATTGTGATCCTTAACGTTGATAACGGGTAAATATTGCCACTCCGCTGCGGCTTCCGGCATTTATCCAAAGGCTGAGGAATTCCTGCAAAACGTAGACTGCCTGCTGAACGGAAGCTGACAGGTTTCCGACAGGCCTCAACCTAACCGGGGAATAACAATGAACAGCGCCATTATTGCAGGTATCTTCTGGCATTTTGTCGGTGCTGCCAGCGCCGCATGTTTTTACGCGCCTTTTAAACAGGTGAAAAGATGGTCATGGGAAACCATGTGGTCAATTGGTGGCCTGATGTCATGGCTGATCCTGCCGTGGGCGGTCAGTGCCATTTTACTGCCAGACTTCATGGCCTATTACAGCAGTTTTACGCTGGCGCAACTGACGCCAGTTTTTCTGTTTGGCGCAATGTGGGGCATTGGCAATATTAATTACGGACTGACCATGCGTTACCTTGGCATGTCGATGGGGATCGGTATTGCGATTGGCATTACCCTGGTGGTCGGCACGCTGATGACGCCACTCTTGCAGGGCCGTTTTGGCGAACTGTTTGCGTTGGCAGGAGGCCGGTTAACCCTGCTGGGCGTGCTGGTGGCACTGATTGGTGTTGGGATTGTGACGCGTGCCGGGCTATTAAAGGAGCGGGCGCTGGGGATAAACGCCGAAGAGTTTAACCTCAGAAAAGGACTGCTGCTGGCGGTGATGTGCGGCATTTTCTCAGCGGGTATGTCCTTTGCAATGGATGCGGCGAAACCGATGCATCAGGCCGCCGCTAATCTGGGCATCGATCCGCTCTATGTGGCTTTACCCAGCTACGTCATCATCATGGGCGGCGGGGCACTGGTGAATCTGGCCTTCTGTTTCTGGCGGCTGGCCACCCGGCCTGAGCTGTCGGTACGTAAAGACTTCTCTGTCGGGAAGTCGCTGCTGATTGCCAATACCGCTTTTGCGGTGCTCGGCGGTACCATGTGGTATCTGCAGTTCTTCTTTTACGCCTGGGGCCATGCCCGCATCCCGGCGCAGTATGACTATGTCAGCTGGATGCTGCACATGAGCCTTTATGTCCTGTGTGGTGGGCTGGCAGGCCTGCTGATGAAAGAGTGGAAGTCAGCAGGGCGTCGCCCGGTAAGCGTATTATCGATCGGCTGTATAGTGATCATCATTGCCGCCAATATCGTTGGTTTGGGTATGGCGGCCTGATCGCGCAGAGTGATGCTGTCTTTATACATAATGGGCCTGCTTAGCAGGCCCATATTATTCAGACCCGGCATGCTTCAGCGCCTGCCGGGGCGCAATAAATCGCTGACGCCAGGCACTGGGCGTTAAACCGGTATCACGGGTGAAGACCACCGAGAAATAGTTACTGTCATCAAAGCCGCAGCGGGCGGCGACCTCACTAATCAGGCAATCCTGGGTACGCAGCAGATATTTTGCCTGACAGAGCTGCAACTGGCGCAGGTAATGACCAATGGTCATTCCGGTCTGCTGACGAAAAAGCTGTCGCAGCGCCCGCTCGCTGAGCTGATTCTGTTGACAAAACGCCGCCAGATCAAAGGGACGGGCAAGGGCACCCTGTAAGGCTGACATTAGCAGATCGAGCTGTTCACCCTCCGGCAGTGCCCAGGGACGATCGGCGGCGTAGCCATGGCGGCGCAGAATTAATGCCAGCTGTAAAAACAGTGCCTCAGAGAGCTGTACTGACAGCGGATCGCTTTTGCGGCTTTCACGCTCCAGCTGGCTGATAACGCCACGGGCCAGTGACATGCCGCGCGTGGTCAGACGCCAGCAGCCGGGCGTGTCCGGTCCCTGTTGTGGCAGCAGCTGATTCCAGTCAAGGCCAAGGCCAAAGCGGTCACGGCAGTAGAGGATATTATCCAGCACCAGATTGTTAACGCTATCGTAGCTATGGCAGTCACTGTCGCGGATATAAAAAACGTCGCCGCAGGTTATCAGCCAGGGACGATCGTTGAGGACATGCAGGCCGTTACCGCGCCAGACAATCACGATTTCACTGAACTCGTGTTGATGGGGCGGAAAGGAGGGTTGGGGCATTCTTTCGGCAACCGCCACCGGTAAACTGGTAGCGGGAAAATAGTCATCCCGACTGAGTATCAATGCCATACATTGCTCCTTTACAACATCTGCTGGCGCTCCGCTCGTGGTGCGCAGCCAAATTCGCGCCTGAACAGGGTTGAGAAATGGTTACTGTCACCAAATCCACACTGGAAGGCGATATCGGTAATTCGCATATCACTGTGACGCAGCAGATGACGAGCCTGTAACAGCCGCAAACGGTTCAGATAGCGCTGCGGCGTACTGCCGGTTTGCTGCTTCATCTGCCGATGCAGGGTTCGCAGCGACAGGGAGAAGCGATCAGCCATTTCTTCCCAGACAATCTCGTCACTGTAATGGTCGCCAAGCCAGTCGAGCAGGCGATGCAATCGTGCTTCCTGATCCTGACTCTGCCCGTCTATACAGGCTTCCCGCAGCAACACCAGCAACTGCAAAAAGAGCTGTTCCTGGTGCGCCTGTTTTTCCAGCGACCAGATATTATCCTGCTGCATCTTCGCTGTCACACTCAGCGCCTGCGCCATGACTTTGTGATTGATACGCCAGTGAGAGGTATATTGCCCGTCCTGATCGCAGGGCAACAAAGCCTGCAGCCCGGAGAGAAAGCGAAACGCGCCTGGACTGCGATAAAGCACATTGGTCAGGCAAAGATTTTCGGTCTGCTCATAGAGATGACGATCGTGATCGCGCACAAAGCAGACACAGCCCGCACACAGTGTCTGCGGCTGACCATTAAACACATGAATTCCGGAGCCTTGCTCCACCAGTACAATCTCATGAAAATCATGATGATGTTCCGGAAAAGCTGTCTGCGGTATGCGGGGTTCAATTGCTATCGCGTAATCGCCTTCGGGAAAAAAATCTGCACTGTGCAATAGGGTCATCGTCGTCTCTCGCTGCTTAACAAAACCGTAACGCAGTCTAATCAGGACGCCGTTACCTTACCTTGAATTTTCAGCTGGACTCATCAGGAATCATGCTGATTTTTCAAGAAATCCCTGGCAGTTAACAGATTTGCGGCAGGGGTCACATCGCTTCTGCTGCTATCTCTGTGATCTCCCTCACGAAGTTCTTTGCCCATCTGCCAGCCACTGACGTCTGTTGGCATTCTCGGGAAGGTGACGACCAGTCAGGATTTTTACTCTGTGACCACTTAATCACAGGGAAAAGTCGCCATGACCAGGAGAAACATTGTTGCTATCGATCTCGGCGCATCCAGCGGACGGGTCATGCTCGCCAGCTGGGATGCCGCGCAGCGCCAGCTGGCACTGCGTGAGGTCCGGCGCTTTAACAATAAGCGCCAGCGTCGTACCGGTTATGACTGCTGGGATCTGACGATGCTGGAGCAGGAGATACGCGCCGGGCTGGCTCAGTTAGATGATGAAGGCGTCGTCCCTGACAGTATCGGCATCGACACCTGGGGTGTTGATATGGTGCTGCTGGATGCAGAGGGTGAGCAGGTGGGTGAAGCGGTCAGCTATCGTGATGCGCGCACGCACGGTCTGATGGAGCAGGCGCAGCATGAGCTGAGCCGCAGCGCCATTTATGCCCGAACCGGCATTCAGTTTCTGCCGTTCAATACACTCTATCAGATGCGCGCTCTGCATCAGCAGCAGCCCGACTGGAAGGCCCGCGTAGCGCATGCGCTGATGATACCTGACTACCTGCATTATCGCCTGACCGGACATCTCAACTGGGAATACACCAACGCAACCACCACACAAATGCTCAATATTCACAGCGGTGAGTGGGATCGCGATTTGCTCGCCTGGGCGGGCGTTGACGCGCGGTGGTTTGGCCAGCCGCAGGCACCCGGCAATACCGTCGGTCACTGGATCAATCGCGCAGGCACGGCGGTTCCGGTGATCGCCGTCGCCACCCACGACACCGCCAGCGCAGTCCTTGCAACACCGCTGATGCAGGACGACGGCGCTTATCTCAGTTCAGGAACCTGGTCGCTGGTGGGCTTCGAAAGTCTGCAGCCCTATGCCTGCGATACGGCACTGCGCGCCAACATCACCAACGAAGGCGGTGCTGAGGGATATCGCGTACTGAAAAACATCATGGGGCTGTGGCTGTTGCAGCGCATCTGCAGCGAACTGCAGATTGACGATCTCAGCATGCTGATTGAAGAGACAGCCCGTCAGCCCGCCTGTGTTTCACTCATCAGTCCCAATGATGCGCGCTTCATCAATCCGGACAGCATGGTCAATGAGATTCAAAACGCCTGCGCAGAGCAGGGCATGCCGGTGCCCCAATCTGCCGCTGCGCTGGCTCGCTGCATCTTTGACAGCCTGGCGCTGCTCTACCGTGAAGTAATCCAGGAGCTGGCTCAGTTGCGCGGCAAGCCTTTCAGCCAGTTGCACCTGGTGGGAGGCGGCAGCCAGAACCGCTTTCTTAATCAGCTCTGTGCCGATGCCTGCCAGATCCCGGTACTGGCAGGCCCGGTTGAAGCCTCCACGCTGGGTAACGTTGGTTGCCAGCTGATTGCCCTGGGCGAACTGACCGATGTGGCTGATTTCCGCTGCAGCGTCATTAACAACTTCCCACTCGAAAAATTCGAACCGCAAACACACAGCGTTTTCAGTGCCAGTCAGGCACGCTTCGCCACGCTGAGTCAACCCGCTAAGGAACCCGCTTATGACTAAGCAAATTGAACAGGCTTTTGAACTGGCTAAACAACGCTACGCTGATAATGGGGTTGATGTTGAACAGGCCATCCGCCAGCTGGACCGCATTCCTGTCTCCATGCACTGCTGGCAGGGTGATGATGTCCGGGGATTCGAGAACCCACAGGGCGCTCTGACCGGCGGCATTCAGGCGACCGGTAACTACCCGGGACGGGCACGGAATGCCAGTGAACTACGCAGTGATATCGACAAGGCTATGTCGCTGATTCCTGGCGCGAAACGTCTGAACCTGCACGCTATCTACCTTGAAAGCGACAAGCCGGTGGACCGGGATGCCATTGAACCTGCCCATTTCGCCAACTGGGTCGCCTGGGCCAAAGAGAATAAGCTGGGCCTCGATTTTAACCCAAGCTGCTTCTCGCATCCAAAAAGCGCGGACGGCTTTACGCTGTCGCACAGTGATAAAACCGTCCGTCAGTTCTGGATCGACCATTGCAAAGCGAGTCGCCGCATCTCTGCCTCATTTGGTGAGCAGCTGGGCACCCCCTCAGTGATGAATATCTGGATGCCGGACGGTATGAAAGATATCACTGTGGATCGGCTGGGCCCGCGTGAGCGCCTGATGAGTGCGCTGGATGAAGTCATCTCAGAAAAACTCAATCCGCAGCACCATATTGATGCGGTAGAGAGCAAGCTTTTTGGCATAGGCGCTGAGAGCTATACCGTAGGCTCTAACGAGTTTTATCTGGGCTATGCCGCCAGTCGCCAGACGGCGCTTTGCCTGGATGCAGGGCATTTCCATCCAACCGAAATGATCTCCGACAAAATTTCCGCCGCCATGCTCTATGTGCCGCACCTGCTGCTGCACGTCAGCCGTCCGGTGCGCTGGGACAGCGACCATGTTGTGCTGCTGGATGATGAAACCCAGGCTATCGCCAGTGAGATCGTCCGTCATCAGCTGTTCGACAAAGTGCACATTGGCCTCGACTTTTTCGACGCCTCAATAAACCGGATTGCCGCCTGGGTTATCGGCACCCGTAACACCAAAAAAGCGCTGCTGCGTGCCTTGCTGGAGCCAACTGACCGCTTACGCCAGGCCGAGAACAGCGGCGATTACACCGCGCGGCTTACCCTGCTGGAGGAGCAAAAATCATTGCCATGGCAGGCGGTCTGGGAAGGGTGGTGCCTGCGCCATGACGTCCCTGCTGATGCCAGCTGGTTAGGTGATGTTCGTCATTATGAACAACAGATTTTGAGCAAACGTTAAGGATTTCACTATGCAAAGCATTCTTTCTTCCGGGTTTGTTAAGGGAATGGTCAAAGCGACCAGCGACATGTGGCTGAAGGGCTGGGACGAACGTAACGGCGGTAATGTCAGCCTCCGTCTGCTGGAGGAGGAGGTGAAACCCTTTGCCGCCGATTTCTGTAAGGAACCGCGCTGCATCGAGCTGACCCAGCCTGCGCCAGCGCTGGCAAATGACTGGTTTCTGGTGACCGGGTCAGGAAAATTCATGCGTAACGTCCAGCTCGATCCGGCGGATTGTCTGGCGCTGCTGCAGGTCGATGACAAGGGACTTTCCTGTAAAATTCACTGGGGCCTGTCGAAGGGTGGTTTGCCGACCTCTGAGCTGGCATCACACTTTCAGTCTCACGCGGTACGTAAAGCCGTCAGTAAAGGCGCAGATCGGGTGATTATGCACTGCCATGCGACCAACTTTATGGCTCTGAGCTACGTGGTTGAGATGGACTCTGCCCGCTTTACCCGTTTGCTGTGGGAAGGCAGTACCGAATGTCTGGTTGTATTCCCGGATGGCGTGGGTGTGCTGCCATGGATGGTTCCTGGCACCGATGAAATCGGCACGGCGACTGCGGGACAGATGCAGTCACACACCCTGGTGATGTGGCCATTCCACGGCGTCTTTGGCACAGGCCCGACACTCGATGAAACCTTTGGTCTGATTGATACGGCGGAAAAATCGTCAGAAGTAATCGTCAAAGTGCTGTCGATGGGCGGAATTCGTCAGAGCATCACCACCGAACAGCTAATCGCGCTGGGTAAACGCTTTGGCGTCAAGCCATGGCAACCGGCGCTGGATGTGGGCCCAGCCAATGCTGCGTAAAGCCTTTGTGATGCAGGTGAATGCCGACTGTCATGCAGAGTATGAACGTCGTCACTCCCCAATCTGGCCTGAACTGGCTGAGACGCTGAAGGCACACGGTGCGCACAACTATGCCATCTGGCTGGATGCAGAGCGGAATCTGCTGTTCGCCAGCGTTGAGATTGAATCTGAAGCACGCTGGGAAGCGGTAGCAGAAACGGAGGTGTGTCAGCGCTGGTGGGCGTCAATGAAAGATCTCATGCCGTCTGATGCAGATAACAGTCCTGTCAGTCAGCCATTAAAACCGGTGTTTTTCCTGAACTAGATGACGAAAAGGGCGGCAATGCCGCCCTGTTTTCTAGCCCCTGGCCTGACACAAGCCGGTCAGCGTTGGCCACATGGCCATCAGCGTATCAATAATACCCTCAAGATCGTCACGCTCTGCGCCTTCACGGGCCCGCACCGACATACCCTGCAACATACAACCCAGATAACGTGACAGCGCCGGAATATTCACTGCCGGACTCAGTTCTCCACGCTGCTGGCGCGCCAGCAGAAAATCACTCAGCACATGCTCCTGCGACTGATGCTGCTGTTGCAGCATGGCGGCAATCTCTGCCGAAGCCGCCGACAGGGCAGTTGAGGTACAGATAAAGAAACATCCGCCGGGAGAGTCGCGTTCAGTAAAACAGGCCGCAGTAGAACGGAAATAGGCCTCAATAACCCTATCTACCGGTAACTGATCGTCGCCTAATGCTGCTTCACGCCATGCGCTGAACTTCTCTACATAACGCGCCATCGCTGCGCGAAACAGTCCCTCTTTATTCACAAACTCTGCGTAGAGGGTTGGTGCTTTTGCGCCAGTAGCGGCGACCAGATCGGCGAGAGAGGTTCCCTCGTAACCGTGTGTCCAGAACAGGGTCAGAGCTTTATCGAGCGCAGCTTCGCGATCGAACATTTTGGGCCGGCCGCGGCATTTTTTTACATCGCAATCCTGAACCTGACTCATACACCCTCTCAGACAGTAAAACACCCTATTAAATTACCGATCATTATAAAAATGCGCAAGGGCCACTGGAAATGTCAGCCGCAAGTGTTGTCATTTTGTGCGTCAGCGCAATCTTACCGCCCCTATGGTTAAGTCAGAAAAAGGGCGGAAGCCCATAATCACGCCACTTCGCGAATAAAATAACGGTCATTAAATAAATATTGACGACGTACCGGGTCGGGAACTATCATTTATTTAACGGTCGTTAATTAAATGGCGACAACGTCATTCAGACACACCAAATTCAAATACTGAACAGAGAAAATATTATGAAAACCATCAAAATCACCCTGGCAGCACTGGCACTCACTACCCTGGCTTTTGGCGCATCTGCTGCTGATCTCGTCACCAGCGAACCGGCTAATCAGAAGCCTGTTGGCACCCTCTCAGTACTGGGTGGAACCAACCTGAGTTCTGTTGAAGCGCAGCTGAGTGCCAAAGCGGATGAAGCCGGTGCGAAATCATTCCGCATCACTTCAACCAGCGGTCAGAACAAACTGCACGGCACGGCTGTGATCTATCAGTAACAGGCTGTTCATCAGATAATGTGAGAAGGGGTTCGTTATGAAACGTATCAATATGATAGTGGCGGCAGCGGTGCTAAGTGGCCTTTCCTTTGCCAGCGTGGCGGCCCAACAGGTGAACAGCACCCCGTTGGATCAGCAAAAAATCGGTGTTATCAGCGCAACGGGCAGCACAAACCTGACCTCGCTGGAGCAACAATTGTCAGGAAAGGCCAGCGATGTCGGCGCAAAGTCTTTCCGCATCACTTCGACCTCTGGCAGCAACAACCTGCATGGCACAGCCATTCTTTATAAGTAACAGGCGCTATAAATATTCATAAACAGGCTTCAGATAAACTCACTTATCTGAAGCCTTTTTTATTTGATAAGGCGCTGATTATCCGTTGCTGCGTAACTGCGGATAGCGTCGGAAAATATAAACACACCACAGCAACGCCACCAGACCAATCATCCCGCCGACATTCCCCACTTCCGCCATGCTCAGATGGAGACTGACCTGATTCCCCAGCAGCGCGCCCGCGCCAATACCAATATTGTAGATACCGGACATCAGGGACATCGCGACATCTGTGGCATCCGGTGCCAGCGAGAGTACCCGCACCTGCATACCCAGCCCGATCATCATCATTGCCACTCCCCAGACAACGCACAGCGTGGAGATAGCTGCGGGGCGAACGGCGGCAAAAATCAGCAGTCCCATGCAAAGGGTGATCAGCGCAATGGCGGCAATCAGCAGGGCGGAAGGAAATTTGTTACCCAGCGTACTGAAGAGCAGGCTGCCGACAATGCCCGCTGAGCCAAACAGCAGCAGCAGAAGGGTTGTGAAATTACCGCTGGAGTGAGCGACGGTCTGCATAAATGGCTCGATATAGCTGTAGGCGGTGTAATGCGCGGTCACCACCAGCGTCACCAGCAGGTACATGCTGACCAGCGCCGGACGGCGAAACAGCATCGGCACACTGCTCAGCGAGCCGGTATGCTCACTCGGCAGGCGCGGCAGAATACGCGCCAGCATAATCATCAGCACCAGCGCCGAGAGACCAATCGCGCCGAAAGTGGTGCGCCAGCCAAGATACTGTCCCACCACGCGGCCAATCGGCACGCCCAGCACCATCGCCAGCGCGCTACCGGTCGCCAGCATACTCAGCGCCTGGGTTTTCTTACCCGCCGGGGCAACACGAATCGCCAGCGAGGCGGTGATCGACCAGAAAACCGCATGAGACAGGGCGATGCCGACGCGCGATACCATCAGCGACCGGAAATCCCAGGCGACGGTTGAAAGCACGTGGCTGACGATAAAAATCAGGAACAGCACGCCCAGCAGCAGCCGTCGCTCGATATTGCGGGTCAGCAGCATCAGCGGCAGTGAAAGCAGCGCGACGACCCAGGCGTAGATGGTCAGCATGATCCCGACATCAGCCGTCTGCATTGAAAAGTCAGCAGCGATATCAGATAACAGGCCAACCGGCACGAACTCGGTGGTATTGAAGACAAATGCAGCGATGGCCAGCAATACCACGCGTAGCCAGGCAGTTTTACGTGAAACAGTTGTTGGTTGCATGAGGAGTCAAGTCAGTCAGTACAGCGAAATCGGATGTGGCAAAAACATCCAGCGAAAGTGACCTGTGTCACAAATAAAACGCTATTGTAGTAAATAAAACGGGAAGAGAAACCTTATAACGGCCTTTTCACACTGAATTTTTATTATCGCCCCAGCACAGGGCGATAGTCTGAGGTTATTAACCACGACGAGTGGGCATCATGCGTAGCAGGGTATTGTCTTTAAGCAGATAGTGATGGAAGAGTGCACCAGCAGCATGCAGCCCAATCAGCCAGTAACCCAGCGGGGCCAGAATTTGATGCCAGTCAATCAACCTGTCTGCCAGATCAACGTGGGGCTCAGGCGCGACCGGCATGCTGATACCAAACAGCCACCATTCCCGGCCCTTAAGATAGCGCGACGCCAGGCCAAGGATTGGCAGGGTGATAAACAGCGCGTAGAGCAACGTATGCGTCAGATGTGCCAGACCGGTTTGCCAGCGCGGCGCTGCAGGGGTAATGGGTGGTAATTCATGATGAGTGCGTAAAAATAACCGGATAAGCATCAAAACCAAAATCGACGCGCCGGCGCTGAAATGGGTAATGATCATGGCATATCCTTGCCAGGAACCGCGTTGAGCAAAGCCACGCAGCTCAATGGTAGCGTAGGCAACCGCCACCAGTATAAAAGTCAGCCAGTGAAAGATTATCTGTGAGCGTGCAAACTTTTCCCGCATTGTGCAATCCCTTGAGGTTAATGAGTAATGTCAGGATAACGTCAGACAACAGAAATACTTAATGGATTTATCTCAGCGGCAGTTTTCATCCAGTGCCCGCCTGATTTAATTAACGCGATGGCGGAGTATGTTTCAGGGCCACACTGAGCTGACTGGCCTGCGGGTCGCTATGATTAAGCGGACAGCAGTTTTCGCAGCCAATGGCGCCCGCATAATATTTTCTGGCCTGCAGAATAGCGGCATTCACATGATAAAAACTGCCCAGAAACAGTCGGTTATCCATGTCGGGAAGATGGGGGCAGCCCGCGGCATGAACAACATGATTATCGTTATATCCCGATTGTTTATTAACGTAGTAGTAGAGAGCCACAGGCGTTCCTTGTTGCCGTGTTAAAAGGCAAAGCAGATGAATTATTACAATAAAAAGGATTATAGCGGGAAAAGCACGTTTTGTTTGTTATGGATCTGAAGGGAATGTTCAGCGTGACAAGCAGCCAGGCTCGCCGGGGAGGTCGGGGCCTGGCTCGGGAGAAATCTGTCAGAGTCTTTTACTATGCAGACGCCAGGCAACCAGCAGCGCCAGGATTAACAGGACGCTGATAAACAGCGTGACTCCGCTCCAGCCAAAATTATGCCAGAACAAACCGCCCAGCGTGCCCGCCACGCTGGAACCCACGTAGTAGCTGAACAAATAGAGCGACGAAGCCTGCCCACGCGCCCGGCGTGCACGGGGACCAATCCAGCCGCTGGCGACCGCATGGGCGGCAAAAAAGCCGGCGGTAAACATCATCATTCCGGGCAGAATCAGCCAGAGCGAGTCAAAGGCAGTGACCAGCAAACCCAGCAGCATGATGGCTGTCGCGCCCAGCATCACCGGCCCGCGTCCCAGGCGACCGGTCAGTGCACCGGCTTTAGGTGAACTCCAGGAGCCGGTCAGATAGACCACCGATAACAGACCCACCACGGCCTGGCTGAGATGCCAAGGCGCATCCAGTAAACGGTAACCAATATAGTTAAACAAGGTAACGAAGGCACCCATCAGCAGAAAGCCCTCGGCAAACAGCCAGGGCAGGCCCGGATCGCGCCAGTGCAGCCGGAAGTTAATCAGCAGATTGCGCGGGCGCAGCGTGATGGGGCGGAAATGACGTGATGCAGGCAGGATTTTCCAGAACATCAGCGCTGAAGCCAGCGAAAAACAGCCAATCACCGCCACGGCGATGCGCCAGGTGAAGAGGTCGGTCAGGACACCGCTTAACAGACGCCCGCTCATCCCGCCAATGGAGTTACCGCTGATATATAACCCCATTGAAAAGGCGACGACCCGTGCATCCATCTCTTCACTAAGATAGGTCATACCGACCGCCGCAACACCGCTGAGCGACAGTCCCATCAGCGCACGCATAATCAGAATGCCGTGCCAGCTGGTCATGGTGGCGGAGATCAGCGTGCAGATGGCCGCCAGCATCAGAGCGGTCACCATTACCGATTTTCGCCCGATGGCATCTGAGAGCGGCCCGGTCACCAGCAGGCCCAGCGCCATCAGGCCGGTAGAAATAGAGAGCGACAGGCTGCTGGTCGCCGGAGAAACACCAAACTGCTGTGACAGCACCGGCAGAATCGGCTGCACACAGTAGAGCAGGGCAAATGTCGCCAGCCCGGCAGAGAAAAGCGCCAAAGTGACGCGCATAAAAGCGGGGGTTCCCCGCCGGATATATCCTGCTGCGGCAACGGACGCCTGCGGTTCAGTCACCGCTTTCTCATCCACTGTTGCCTGTATTGAGCGACTCACACATCTTCCTCTCATTCAGAAAACCTGTCGTCAGCTTAGGAAAGCGGCATTATGCTGTCTAATATATTAATAATCTCAAATAAGACGTTTAAAATATGAATATCGAACTGCGTCATCTGCGCTACTTCATTGCGGTGGCGGAAGAGCTCCATTACGGGCGGGCAGCCCAGCGTCTGAACATTTCCCAGCCGCCGCTCAGTCAGCAGATTATTCAGCTGGAAGCGGAGACCGGCGCAAGGCTGTTCAATCGCACCAACCGCAGCGTGCAGCTTACCGCTGCCGGACAGCAACTGCTGAGTGATGCCCGCACGATAATCCTGCAGGTTGAGCAGGCCGGCGATCGTGCTGCCCGGCTGCATCGTGGCGAAGAGGGTGAGCTGCGTATCGGCTTTACCTCGTCGGCACCCTTTACCGCTGTCGTTTCTGATGCGCTCTTCCGGTTCCGGCAGCGCTGGCCACAGGTGCATATTCAGATGCAGGAGATTAATACCCGCCAGCAGCTGGCCCCGTTACATGACGGACGGCTCGATCTCGGCGTAATGCGCAACACGCCGCTGCCCGCCGACCTGCGTCATCAGCTGCTGCTGAGCGAGCCACTTTATGCCGTGGTGTACAAGGCGCATCCGCTGGCTGAGGCTGAAAAGATTTCTGTGACGGCGCTGGCGGCTGAACCCTTTGTCTTTTTCGACCCTCAGGGCGGAACCGCGCTCTATAGCGACATTCTGGCGCTGCTGCACCGCTACCACATCAAGCCTTACGTCACCCAGGAAGTGGGTGAGGCGATGACCATCCTGGGGCTGGTGGCAACCGGTTTAGGCGTTTCCATTCTGCCCGCCTCTTTTCGCCGGGCGCGACTGGCCGATCTGGTCTGGCTGCCGTTAACGGAAGAGGATGCAATTTCAGAACTCTGGCTGGTCTGGTCAGCCGGACGCGAAATAAATGCACAGATGGAGAATATGATGACGTTGCTGCGGGAAAACCGGGCCTGAAGCGAGCGCGACACAGCATCAATCTGTGCGATAAATCACATTTCTAATCAAATATTTGACGCTGTCGCCTGATCTGCCTCACCATGGCGCATGTTTATTTAGAAGCGCGAAAATAACCGGGAGCAGGGTTGTGAATCCGGACAGTCAACCTGGCCACATTGACCAGATCAAGCAGACCAATGCAGGTGTCGTATATCGATTAATTGACCGTTACGGTCCCATTTCGCGTATCGAACTTTCCCGCCGTGCTCAGCTTGCTCCGGCCAGCATAACCAAAATTGTGCGTGAGATGCTGGATGCGCATCTGGTGCAGGAAACTGAGTTTCAGGATCCCGGCAGCCGTGGCCGTCCGGCAATTGGCCTGATACTGGATACCGACGCCTGGCACTATCTGGCGATTCGTCTGCATCGCGGTGCCATGACCTTTACGCTACGCGATCTCAGTAGCCGTGAGCTGGCAGAAGAGAGTCTCCCGCTGCCCGATGAATCTGCTCAGCCCTTACTGACCTCGCTGATTGAACAGGTCGATGCTTTCTTTGTTCGTCATCAGAAGAAGCTGGAACGTCTCACGGCCATCGCCATTACGCTGCCGGGGTTGATTAACGCTGCGTCAGGCGTGGTGCATCGGCTGCCGGGTTATCAGGTACGCGATATGCCGCTGGGCGATGCACTGGCGGCGCGAACCGGCTTACCGGTGTTTGTACAGCATGACATCTCAGCCTGGACGCTGGCGGAGTCGCTGTTTGGTGCCTCGCGCGGTGCCCAGGATGTGATTCAGATTGTGATTGATGAAACTGTGGGAGCTGGCGTCATCAGTGGCGGGCAACTGCTGCACAAGAGCGGCCGGGCGCTGGTCGAGATTGGCCACACTCAGATCGACCCTTATGGGCAGCAGTGTTATTGCGGGAATCATGGTTGTCTGGAGACGGTAGCCAGCACCGGCAGTTTGCTGACGCTGGCGGCGCAGCGTCTGTCTGCCCAGCCTGACAGCCTGCTCAATAACCAGCCGCTGACGCTTCAGTCACTGTGTGCGGCCGCGCAGTCGGGCGATCGTCTGGCGCGTGATACTATTGCCAGCGCCGGGCATCACGCTGGGCGGATCCTGGCAATGATGGTCAACATCTTCAATCCACAACATATTCTTATCGGTTCTCCTCTCAATGCCGCTGCTGATGTGCTGTTTCCCGCGGTAAGCAACACTATTCTGCAGCAGTCGCTGCCTGCCTACAGCGCCGGCATTCAGCTTGCACCCACTGAATTCAGCGAGCCTGGAACGCTGGGCGGTGCCGCGTTGATCAAAGACGCTCTCTACAACGGGCACCTGTTAGTGAAACTGTTGCAAGGTTAAGCAGGCCTGAACTTGCGCTAACGCAATTCATTCTCATCCTTCATTCCTTAAAATGCCGTTTCGCAGCAAGGTTAATCACCGATTAACCGCAACGGTTCGAGAGGAGAAGTTGTGTGAACAGACTATTTGTTACCGGCACCGACACCGCAGTGGGCAAGACGGTGGTGTCCCGCGCGCTATTACAAAGTTTTATCCAGACCGGACAAAGTGCTGTGGGCTATAAGCCCGTTGCGCGCTGTGCCGTCAAAACCGCTGATGGCCTGCGTAACAAAGATGCACAGGTTCTGCAAAGTTCGTCATCAATCGACTTATCCTATCTGGCAATCAATCCGCTGGCTTTCCAGGAAGAGGAGATCTGCACCCATCCGGGGCAGATTATCGATTACGGATTGCTGACCCTGGGATTAACCAGCCTGACGCAGCAGGCCGATCGAGTAGTTGTTGAGGGCACAGGCGGCTGGCGAAGCCTGATGAACGACGGACGTCCGCTCTCCTGCTGGGTCGTTGAGCAGCAGCTTCCGGTGGTGCTGGTGGTCGGCATCCAGTCGGGTTGTATCAGTCACGCCCTTTTGACGGCAGAGGCGATAGCGCGGGATGGACTGCCACTGGTCGGCTGGGTCGCAAATCGCATCAATCCGGGACTGGCACAATACAGCGATATTATTGAGGTTTTGCAGGAAAAAATTGCTGCGCCACTGCTGGGCGAACTGCCTTATCTGCCGCGCGCTGAACAGCGCGATCTCACGTCCTGGATCGATATTTCAGTACTGGAACAGGATGCTATGCACGCTGTGAGTGCAAAGATCGCCTGATTATGAAACAAAAAAAATCAATTGAGTCCGGGGTGAGCCTAAAGTTTCAGGCTCATCCCGGACTGTCTGTAACTATTTCTGTTTGAATTTGAAAGACCTGGATCGCCTGTCGTAAACCCCTGACGTCATGGCGCAGAAAATGCATTAACTCCGCTTATCACACAAAGCCGGAGCACCACCATGTCGCACTCGCACGAGAAAGGTTTGTTATATGGGCTTGAAGCCCGCATTGGCCCCGTCCCGGCGTTCTTCGCCGCGCTGCAACATCTGCTGGCCAGCGTGGTGGGCATTATCACACCACCCCTGATTATTGGCTCGGTTCTGGGATTGCAGGCCTATATTCCTTATCTGATTAGCATGTCGCTGTTCGTCTCCGGCTTAGGCACGTTTATGCAGGCCCGACGTTTTTATGGCGTCGGGGCGGGCATGATCTGTCTGCAGGGAACAAGTTTCGCATTTCTGGGCGTGATTCTCTCCGGTGGCCTGATGGTAAAAGGGCGCGGCGGCTCGCCGGAAGAGATTATGGCGATGCTGTTTGGCTGCAATCTGGTCGCGGCGCTGATCCCGGTTCTGATCAGTCGTTGCGTTGGCACGCTGCGTAAAGTGCTGACGCCGGTGGTGACCGGTACGGTAATAACCCTGATAGGCATCAGCCTGATTAAAGTCAGCATCACTGACTGGGCAGGTGGTCACAACGCCACAGATTTTGGCTCGCCGGGGAATCTGGCGCTGGGTGCGTTAACGCTGTTGGTGATCGTGGCGCTGAACCGCTCGCGTAACCGCTGGGCGCGACTGGTGGCGGTGGTGGCTGGCATCGCGGTGGGATGTATTGCAGCAGCCTTAACCGGTCATCTGCAACTCAGGGCCGTGCCGGAGAGCAGCTGGCTGGTGCTGCCTGCTTTCTTCCGGTTTGGTTTCGCCTTTGACTGGACCATTTTCCTGCCGATTGCGCTGGTGTCTGTGATTGCAGTGATTGAAGCGGTCGGGGATCTCACCGCTAACTGCCTGATTTCACAACAGCCGATTACCGGCAAACCTTTTCAGCAGCGATTGCAGGGCGGTATTGTTGCCGATGGCCTGAGCTGCGTGCTGGCCGCAGTCTTTTCTGCCTTTCCTAACACAACGTTTGCGCAAAACAATGGCGTGATCCAGATGACCGGCGTTGCCAGTCGTTATGTCGGTATGCTGCTGGGGATTATGCTGGCGCTACTGGGGCTCTTTCCCTATGTTGGGTCGCTGTTGCAGCAGATCCCGTCGCCCGTGCTGGGCGGGGCGACAGTGGTGATGTTTGGCAGTGTAGTCGCTGCCGGTATCCGGGTGATGACACAGACGCCGCTGGGCCGCCGCGAGATGCTGATTGTCGCGATCTCATTCGGGATTGGACTGGGTGTGGAAGCGGTGCCGGAGGTGCTGAAGCAGTTCCCGCCCCTGATTAACAATTTATTTGGTCACGCGGTGACGACCGGCGGCATTCTGGCGATCGTGCTCAATCTTGTTCTGCCAGACGAGGCACACGTGGTGGAAGAGGTTGAGGCGGAAACACTCACCGAGAGCTAAATGCTATAAGCCGTTAAATGCAGAAGGGCCGATGTTGTCCTTCCATACAACACAGAAATTAAAGCGATGGGAGCATACGCCAGTAGCAAAGCATAGCGGACCATGGATGGCGGGTTTTGCGTCTTTGCGGAGGGCGTATGCTCCCTGAACCATTACCTGAAATACCAGAAAGAATGTTCCCATGCAGCCCGTAAACTGATTCGCTTTAAGATCGAGTCAGCGAAGAGAACTGGGTCAGATCGGAAAGACGCAAAAGAGTCATCCCTGACTGCTCGACCCGCGCGATTACGCACCTCATTCATGAGGTGCGCCCGTAACCGGGCCAACGCGTTGCGTTGTTCAAAAACGCTCCCGGCGTTTTTGTCCATGGCGCGGGACGCTTTCCTCCTCTGACTCAGTTCCCTTCGCGTTAAGCTTATTTGTTGCTGCCAGACTGATCAGAGTTTAAGCATGCCAGCTATTTTAAGGGCCTATGAGACCCTTTTATGTGACGAAATTACGGATTCAGACGACGACGGGTTCGACCCGAGCTGAGGTAATCCGCGATATAATCCTGCGAAATCTCCCCGCTGTAGCGTCCCTCTTCATCAACAATTGGCATCCAGACCGTATTGTGCTCATAGAGTTTCGACAACACCACTCGCAGGTTCTCTTCGGCTTTACCGGTCACCTTAAAGGTGTGCAGCTTCTCTTCGCAGCGGCCATTAACGTTTCGCGCCTCACGCCGCTTCACAAAGCCCAGCGGCTTGCCATCCTCATCGACCACGGTAATCGACCGCATATCGTTCTCATCCATGGTGCCAAAGGCTTCTTCAAGCGGCGTCGAGCGGCGCACGGTAATGGTCGGCTGCTGATCGGTTACGTCGCCCGCCTGCACCAGTAGCAAACGCTTGAGCGTACGGTCCTGACCCACAAACGAGCCGACAAACTCATTGGCAGGTGTCGCGAGCAATTCATCCGGACTGGCGCACTGCACGATCCTGCCCTGACCAAATACCGCGATGCGATCGCCGAGCTTCAGCGCCTCATCAATATCGTGGCTCACCAGCATCACGGTTTTCTTAAGCTGACGCTGCATATCCAGAAACTCGTTCTGAATCACTTCACGGTTAATCGGGTCGACAGCACCAAACGGCTCATCCATCAGCAATACCGGTGGATCTGCGGCCAGCGCACGAATAACGCCGATACGCTGCTGCTGACCGCCAGACATCTCACGCGGATAGCGGTGCAGGAACTTTTTAGGGTCCAGCGCAACCATGCTCATTAACTCCGTGGCGCGCTCATGGCACTGCTTCTTATTCCAGCCCAGCATGCGCGGCACAACGGTAATGTTCTCCTCGATGGTCATGTTAGGAAACAGACCAATCTGCTGGATCACATAGCCAATGTTGCGGCGCAGGGTGGTGGTGTCCTGAGTACTGGTATCTTCGCCATTAATCAGGATCCGACCACTGGTGGCCGGAATCAGGCGGTTAATCATCTTCAGCGTGGTGGTCTTACCGCAGCCTGATGGACCCAGCAGCACGCACATCTCACCGGCTGGCACATGCAGACTGACGTTATCGACGGCTTTGTTAGTAGTGCCGTTTTTCTGGGTAAAGGTTTTCGTCAGGTTTTCCAGCGTGATCATTATCGAATCCCCTTTGGAGTCAGCGCCTGCTGCAAACGGTGCAGCAACCAGTCAAGAAAAATAGCCAGCAGACAAATCATCAATGCGCCGGCAATTAACATACGAATATCACTGCCGCTGATGCCATCCAGCAGCAGCTGGCCAAGACCACCCGCGCCAATCACGGCGGCAATCGCCATCACGCCAACGTTCATTACCACGGCGGTTCGGATGCCGCCGAAAATCACCGGCAGCGCCATCGGGATTTCAACCCAGCGCAGACGCTGCCAGAAGGTCATGCCGATGCCGCGACCGGCTTCACGCAGACCGTCCGGCAGATTCTCCAGCGCGGTGTGGGTGTTACGCACAATCGGCAGCAGCGAGTAGAGAAACACGGCGGTAATCGCTGGCAGCGCACCGATGCCCTGACCGATCAGCGAAAACAGCGGGATCATCAGACCAAACAGCGCAATGGTCGGAATGGTCAGTACTACGGTGGCGATACCGAGAATCGGTGTAGCCAGCCATCTGACGCGCACGATCAGGATGCCCAGCGGCACGCCAATTACAATGGCCAGACCGACCGCAACCAGCACCAGCCAGCTGTGCTGCCAGCTCAGGGTGAGCAGAGTGCTCCAGTTATCCATGATGTAGTGAAGGGTATCCACAGTGCCTCCTTACAGCATGTTTTTAGATTGAAGGAAATCACGTGCCACTTTTTCCGGTGACTCATGGTCGATATCGACCCGCTTGTTCAGCTCGGTAATCGCCTCGTTGGTGATCTGTGCAGAGAGCTGATTAAGGGCACTATCCAGTCCCGGATGGCTCGCCAGCACATCCTGACGCACGACCGGCGTCACGTTATAGCTCGGGAAGAAGTGTTTATCATCCTCCAGCACCTTCAGATTAAAGCCCTTAACCCGTCCATCGGTGGTGTAGATCAGACCGGCATCCACAAATCCGTCGCGAATGGCGTTATAAACCAGACCCGGATCCATCTGACGGATCTGCGGGCGGTCCAGCCCCAGATTGTAAGTCTTCTGCAGCGGTTTCAGACCGTCTGAACGCCCCGCGAACTCCAGGTCCAGCCCCAGCCGCCAGTTGTGGTCCGGGTCAGACTGACGAACCTGTTCAACTTTCGCGACCAGCTGTGACATTGTATTAATGCCCTCTTTTTTGGCCCGTTCCTGAGTCATGGCAAAGGCGTAGGTGTTGTTCATCGGTGCCGGGTTCAGCCAGACCAGCCCCAGTTTGCCGTCCAGCTGTTTCACCGTCTCATACGCCTGCTGTGAAGACATCGGCTGACTGATGTGGTTGAAGATGATCAGTGACGTACCGGTATACTCCCAGACCATATCAATCTGCTTATTCAGCAGCGCATTACGGCCGATGGTGGTGGCGATATTGCGTTTAGGGACCACCTCAAAACCTTTCTTTTGCAACCAGAGTACCGTCATGGCTGACAGGATATGCTGCTCGGTAAAACTTTTGGTTGCCATCACCAGTGGGGCAGCCGCCTGTGCCGTCTGGCTTAGCAGCAGTGTCGCGGTGAGCGCGACAGCGCTTTTCTTAATCCACTTCGTTAGCATTGCAAAGCTCCTTGTGGTCAGGCCGCAGCGTGCGGACTCAGAAAGCGGCCCAGCGCGGCCAGCATCATATCCAGAACCAGTGCCACCAGCGCAGTCGCAACGGCACCCAGAATCAGGGTCGGGAAGTCATTCAGATAGATACCCGGGAAGATCAGCTCGCCAAAACTGCTGGCACCAATCAGGAACGCCAGTGGCGCGGTGCCAACGTTGATAGCGGTGGCGATACGCACGCCAGAGAGGATCACCGGCATCGCGTTGGGCAGCTCAACCTGACGCAGACGTTGCCATTTGGTCATGCCGATGCCGTTGGCGGCCTCAATCAGCGACGGAGGAACCGCGCTCAGACCCGAGAAGGTATTGCGGACGATGGGCAGTAGCGACGCCAGAAACAGCGCAATCAGCGCCGGACGGTCGCCAATCCCGATGATAACCATCGCCAGTGCCAGCACCGCGAGCGGTGGCAGAGTGTTACCGACATTGAAAATCTGCATCACGTATTCGGCCCAGCGACGCGCAAATGGGCGGCTAAGCAGGATGCCGCTGGGAATACCGACCAGCAAGGCGAACAGCATTGACCAGAAAACTAAGAAAAGGTGTTGTTGCCCGAGATAAAGCAGATCGACTTTACGTGCGACCAGCTGATCCCAGCCTAAGCCCCAGATCAGCACCGCGATCACCGCGACCACTGCAAGCAGTGCCAGACCGGCGCGTCGGGCCAGTGAAGCGTTTTGCATAGGAGAATCTCCCTGATAACGATCTCAATTGTTATAACAACCCTAAACAGCCCGACAGGTACGGCAAAAACAGCCGCCGCGCCCAATACCGAAACTGCGATAAAATGTAGATAAAATGACTGTTTATCCACTCTTTTTCAGTGAATACCGAATAAGATGGTGTAATGCTATAGCAGGCCTTTTTTGTACAAGCCAGCTTTTAAGTCTGAAATCAGGCAGATAGGAACAGGTTAAAAGCGTGTTAAAGCCGCGTAGCCGCTGGGCTAATGCGACAATAAAAAAAATTCATCGACTTCAGGTGACACCGTCACAGATGGCGCAGAAAATGCGCACGCGTGGGAAACTGCACGGGCTGTTTTCAGCTAGCCTTGCAGATTAAAAAAGGAACCCTATGACTGACAGCACACAACTCGAGACCGGACATCGCCACTGGATCTTAATCGCCTGCATGCTGGCGATGTTTATGGCGGCCATTGAAGTCACGATTGTGGCCACCGCGATGCCGACCATCATTGCTGACCTTGGCGGGTTTTCGCAGTTTGGCTGGGTCTTCTCCATCTATCTGCTGACGCAGGCGGTCAGCGTGCCGCTGTATGGGCGGCTGGCGGATAGGGTGGGGCGCAAAACCATGATTTTTATCGGCACCTCTATCTTTCTGGTGGGATCGGTGCTGTGTGGCTTTGCCCACACTATGACCTGGCTGATTCTTTTCCGGGCCTTTCAGGGCCTGGGCGCGGGGGCTATCATGCCGCTCAGCTCCACCATTGTGGCCGACATCTATTCGCCGCGTGAACGCGCCAGCGTGCAGGGCTGGCTCTCCAGTGTCTGGGGTGTGGCGGCGATAGTGGGGCCGCTGACCGGTGCCTGGCTGGTGCAGCACTTTAGCTGGTCGGTGATTTTCTGGGTCAATCTGCCGATTGGCCTGATTAGCATGCTGATGCTGGCGCGCTGGTTACCGGCGCATCAGAAAGAGGCGTCATCGCAGCCGCTTAACCTGGCGGGCAGTAGCTGGCTGATGCTTTGCGTGACGGCCCTGTTGATTGCACTATTGCAGGCGGAACAGCTGGGCCTCTGGCTGGTGCCGTTCCTGCTTTTCTCTCTGTTCGCGGGCTGGCAGCTCAGGCGCCACGAGCAGCGTTCAGCGGCACCGCTGTTTCCGCTGGTGATCTGGCGCAGCCGTCTAATCGTGGCAGGCAATGCGGGTAACCTGATTATCGGGGCGGCGATGATGGGCATTAGCGCGTTTCTGCCCACCTGGATTCAGGGGGTCAGCGGCGGCTCACCTTTACAGGCGGGCAGTGTACTGGCAATGATGTCGATTGGCTGGCCGCTGGCCAGCACGCTGAGCGGTAGACTGATGCTGCACACGTCCTACCGCTTTACTGCTCAGCTTGGCGCGCTGCTGCTGGTCGCCGGCAGCGCCTTGCTGCTGTTCCTGCAGCCCGCCAGCTCCCTTTATCAGGCGGGCTTCACGGCGTTTCTGATTGGCAGCGGCATGGGGGTGACCAGCACCACCTTCCTGGTCTCTGTGCAGAACCAGGCGGATTACCAAATCCGCGGCATCTGTACCGCGTCTGTCATGTTCAGCCGGATGATTGGTTCGGCGGTGGGGACGGCGATTATGGGGGCAGTGCTGAATCTTAATCTGCAGTGGCGTCTGCCGCAGGTGCAGGATCCGGTGCAGCAAATTATGTCCGAGCCCAGTCGCCAGCAGTTGCAGCCGGAAAACCTGCAGCAGATGGTCGCAGCGATAGCCACATCCCTGCACTGGGTGTTCGTGGTAGCTCTGGTGATTGCACTGTTTGCGGTGGGGGTAGCATGGATGATGCCGCGTCAGCGGCCGGAACAGGCGGAATAACGGGCAGGGCGACAGGATGTCGCCCTGATTGATGCTCACTATTGTGCTGGCGCATCCTGAGAACTGCCGGCACTGGCCGGGACGCTGGCTTCATCGTCACGGCCTGTACGCTTGTAAACAATCTTTTGTGTGTCGTTTTCACAATGTCCGACGACCTGACCGCCTGCCTGATCAACCTGGTCATTGGCAACGATATCGAGACTAAAACCCGATTCAGGTACGCCGTTCTGAATAATCTTCTGGCTGATATCGGCTTTTACCGATTCGCAGGATGCCTGCGCCATCAGCGGCAGAGCAAATAACGCCGCGCTAAACAAAACCCTCTGTAGCTTCATCACGTCTTCCTTATGTTAGTCGTCCGTCATTACTATAGCTCAAATTTACGGCGCTACCGGGCGACCTGAACGGCGATCCAGACAACGCAGGGTGTTAGGTTCCCAGTACGCGTTGAGATTGAGGCTCTGCTCGCACTTGTCGCGGGTGTCAAAGGCGCGATCGGTTTTATCAAACTCTTTTTCGACGCGGGTGTTCACTTTGTTGCGCAGCATACGTGTGTCATTCCATTGCTCTTTGTCCTGACGCGCTGCTTCATTGCTCAGCGCAGAACTGCCATCTTCAATGATCAGACGATTAGTATTCGCAGTGGCAGTTAACGCTGCTGTGGAGAGCAGCACCATCAGCACGGCAGGGATCATTTTTTTCATCACAATTTCCTTTAGTTAACGCAAACATCGCCATCCGGGACGGCTGTTGCAGCGAGTACTCATAGTATATCATCGCCGTTTCTTTGCTCACCAGCGGTGAGTCGTTTGTTTACGTTCAGGAGAGGTAAGAGTGCTGATTAAGACCGCCTTGCTGTTTTTTATTACCGCGCTGGCGGAGATCACCGGCTGCTTTCTGCCGTGGCTATGGCTGAAAAAAGGCGGATCGGTGTGGCTGTTACTGCCCGCCGCGGCGAGTCTGGCGCTGTTTGTCTGGCTGCTGACGCTGCATCCTGCCGCCAGTGGACGGGTCTATGCCGCCTACGGGGGTGTCTATGTGCTGACCGCACTGCTCTGGTTACGGGTGGTGGATGGCGTGAAGTTAAGTGCGTGGGACTGGAGCGGTGCATTGATTGCCTTCAGCGGCATGCTGATCATCGTGCTGGGCTGGGGACGCGGCTAGCGCCAGCCGTGATGGCTGGCGCGGCAGAGGCTTACGGCTTATGCACTTTCAGGCCCGCCAGCGTCTGGCTGACCGGCATCATTTCCAGACTATTGATATTGACATGCTTAGGCAGTGTGGCGACCCACCAGACCGCTTCGGTCACATCTTCAGGCGTCAGGGCGGTAGCGCCCTCATAGACCTGACCGGCTTTGCCATCATCGCCTTTAAAGCGCACGTTGGAAAATTCGGTACCACCAACCAGACCCGGCTCAATGTCGGTCACACGCAGCGCGGTGCCGTGCAAATCGGTACGCAGATTCAGGCTGAACTGACGCACAAAGGCTTTGGTCGCCCCATAAACGTTGCCTCCGGCATAAGGCCAGCTGCCGGCAATAGAACCGATGTTGATGATATGACCCACATCCCGCTCCACCATCTGTGGCAGCAGGGCGCGGGTCATATAGACCAGCCCCTTGGTGTTGGTGTCAATCATATTTTCCCAGTCTTCCACGTTAGCCTTGTGCGCAGGCTCAATGCCCAGCGCCAGACCGGCGTTGTTAACCAGTACATCTATATTTCGCCATTCGGCCGGCAACTTTGCCACCGCCTCTTCAATAGCGGCACGGTTACGTACATCCAGTTGCACGGTATAGAGGCTGTCGCCCAGCTCATCCTTTAGCGCTTTCAGACGTTCAGCGCGTCGGCCAGTGGCGATCACTTTATGACCGTTCTCAATAAAGCGGCGGGTGATGCTCTCACCAAAACCGGCGGTCGCACCGGTGACAAAAATAATCATCTCACTGTTCCTTATGCCATTTTCAGAGTCGATGGCTTCACCATAGCATTTCGTTTCTGCTTCTGCGCGTGGAAAAGCAGACTGGCCTGTAAACAGATTTTAACGGGTATCCCGCTGCGCCTTTTCAGGGCAACCTGCACCGTAAAAGAGCAGACTGGTGAGTGGCAGGCCATACTCACGTTAAGCTATCTGCGCGATCTCGAATCGCAACCGTTTGCATCGGGTCCGCAAACGGTTGCGACGCTGTTATGGGACATTTTTGTTGCGCAACGCGCTATTTTTGGCGTTAATTTACTGATATTTAAGATTTTTGTTACATCACGGATCTGGCACGCAGGTTGCAGGCTTTTTAACAGAGATTCCTCTGCAGATAAACAATCGCGCTTTCAGAAAGGACATACCATGCTATCAGCAACCGATACGGCGATACGCGCCAGCTTCTTTGACTTCACTGGCGTGGTGGATCATCCCGACGATCTGACTGGAAAGGCTCGCTATCTGGAGGATGGGGTGCTGCTGCTGTGTGACGGACACGTAATTGGGCTGGATAGCTGGGAGGACAGCGAGGCGAAGCTGGTGGGTCATCCCGTGACCGATCTGCGCTGCAAACTGATTGTGCCGGGCTTTGTCGATACCCATATTCACTATCCGCAGACGGAGATGATCGGTGCCTTTGGCGAACAGCTGCTGGAGTGGCTGAATCACTACACTTTCCCGGTTGAAGCGCAATATCACTGCCCGGATCACGCGGCAAAGATGTCCGCCTTTTTCCTGCATCAGCTGCTCTCCAACGGCACCACCAGCGCGCTGGTGTTTGGCACCGTGCATCCGCAATCCGTCGACGCGCTGTTCAGCGCCGCCGAAGCCCTGAACATGCGGCTGATTGCCGGCAAAGTGATGATGGATCGCAATGCGCCCGACAATCTCATCGAAACCCCGGAACAGAGCTACCAGCAGACGCGAGCGCTGATTGAGCGCTGGCACAAACGTAGACGGCTGAATTATGCGCTGACGCCGCGCTTTGCGCCGACCTCATCCCCGCAGCTGCTGGAAAAAGTGCAGCAGCTGCGTCAGGCGTTCCCGGATACCTGGCTGCACACCCATCTCAGCGAAAACCCGCAGGAGGTTGCCTGGGTCAAAGAACTGTTCCCGGAGCGCGAGGGTTATCTGGATGTTTATCATCATCACCAGCTGACCGGTCGCCGCAGCGTCTTTGCGCACTGCCTGCATCTGGAAGAGCAGGAGTGGCAGTGTCTGCACGATACCGATTCTTCCATTGCCTTCTGTCCTACCTCAAACCTGTTCCTCGGCAGCGGCCTGTTTAACATCAAACGCAGCTGGCAGCAGGGCGTGAAAGTCGGTATTGGCACCGATGTCGGCGCAGGCACCACTTTTAATATGCTGCAGACCCTGGGCGAAGCCTACAAGGTGGGCCAGCTGCAGCACTACCGGCTCAGCGCCGCCGAAGCCTTTTATCACGCCACGCTGGGCGGGGCGCGAGCGCTGGATCTCGACCATGAAATTGGTAATTTCAGCGTCGGCAAAGAGGCTGACTTTGTGGTGCTCGATCCGGCGGTCTCTGCGCTGCAGCAACTCCGCATCAGCAACAGCAAAGATATCTGGGAAAAGCTGTTCGTATTAATGACGCTGGGCGACGACCGCAACATTGCCCAGACCTGGGTCGGCGGTCGTCCGGTCTGGCAGCGCGACGCACAGGAGCAAGCCGCATGATCCAGTTTCTGTTAAACAATCAGCTGGTCAGCGAAGATGCGCTCGACCCGAATCTCACCGTGCTTAACTATCTGCGCACTCGTCAGCATCGGCCTGGCACTAAAGAGGGCTGTGCCTCCGGCGACTGCGGTGCCTGCAGCGTCACGCTGGGCAAAGCTGTTGAGGGAGAGATGCAGTATGAAACGATCAACAGCTGCCTGACGCTGGTCTCCGCCTTACAGGGCAAGCAGCTGATCACGGTTGAGGATCTGCGTCACGGTCGCGCACTGCATCCGGCGCAGCAGGCGATGGTTGACTGCCACGGTTCGCAATGCGGGTTCTGTACGCCAGGCTTTGTGATGTCGCTGTTCAGCCTGCAAAAAAAGGCAGCGGGCTGGGATCGGCATCAGGCGGAAACCGCCCTGGCGGGCAACCTCTGCCGCTGCACCGGCTACCGGCCAATTATGGCCGCCGCCGAACAGCTCTGCTCGCAGCCGGTCAATGACCAGTTCGATCACAGTGCCGCCAGCACCGTACATCGGCTTGAGGCGCTGGCCACCCCGGAGATGCAGGAAATAGGCGATGAGGGTCATCGCTGCTTTCTGCCCAAAACCCCGTCCCAGCTGGCGGCTATCTATCAGTTGCATCCCGATGCGAAGCTGATTGCGGGTGGCACCGATCTCAGCCTGCAGATCACTCAGCAACATAAAAAAATTCCGCTGCTGATTGCACTGGAGCAGGTTGCCGCGCTCAAAGTCTGCAGCGAATTTGATGATCACTACCTGCTGGGTGCAGGCGCTTCGCTGCAGCAGGTCAGCGAGTTTCTTGCCAGTCGCATTCCCGGCGTTAGCGAGATGCTGCAACGCTTTGCATCACTGCAAATCCGTTTACAGGGGACACTCGGCGGCAACATCGGTAACGCCTCTCCGATAGGCGATGCCTCACCAGTGCTGCTGGCCCTCAATGCCAGCCTGGTGCTGCAGCGGGGTGAGCAGCGGCGCAGCCTGCCGCTTGATCAGTTCTTTACCGGCTATCGCCAGACGCAGCTGGAAAAAGGGGAGTTTATCCGCGCCATTCACATCGATAAAGTGACGGTGTCACCTGACTTTGTGGCGTGGAAAGTCTCGAAGCGGCTGGATGATGATATTTCGGCTGTGTTCGCTGCCTTTAACCTGCAGATGGAACAGGGCGTGGTCAGTTCAGCCCGCATCGCCTTTGGCGGCATGGCGGCCACACCGCAACGCGCCCGACATTGTGAAGCGGCGCTGGCCGGTCAGCCACTAAATGCCGTGACGGTGTCACGGGCAGCCGCTGCCCTGGCTGAAGATTTCCAGCCGCTATCTGATTTCCGCGCCAGCAGCGACTACCGCCTTCAGGTGGCACGCAATCTGCTTCGCCGCTACTGGCATCGCCATAACGGCGAAATAACCTGTCTTGAGGTCTCCCGCTATGTCTCATAACCGTCCTGAACTCAACGAAGAGGTGATCAAGGCGCAGTATGCCGCGGATTTACAGAGCGGCGTGGGCCGCAGTCACCGTCATGAGAGCGCAGAAAAACATGTCTCCGGTGAAGCGCGTTTTATCGACGACAAGCCTGAACTGCCGGGTCTGCTACACCTCTGCCCGCGCCTGAGTCAACATGCGCATGCACGCATCCTGCGCATAGATGTGCAGCCCTGTTATGCCGTGCCTGGCGTTGTCAGCGTCTTAACCTGGCAGGATGTGCCGGGCATTAATGATGTTGGCCCGCTGGAGCCAGGTGATCCGCTGCTGGCCCATGACAAAGTGGAATATCTGGGGCAGATCGTGATCGCCGTGGCGGCGGAATCGTCGGACGCCGCACGTCTTGGCGCGGCCGCGGCGGTGATTGAGTACGAGGTGCTGGAACCGCTGCTGGATGTGGAGCAGGCGCTGGCGCAGGGCTGCTTTGTACAGGAACCGCACATCCACCAGCGCGGTGACGTGGACGCGGCACTGGCGCGTGCACCGCATCGGGTCAGTGGATCGTTTCATATCGGCGGGCAGGAGCATTTCTATCTGGAAACCCAGACGGCGATGGTCGTTCCGGGTGAAGATCAGCAGTTGCAGGTTTTCTCCTCGACTCAGAACCCCACCGAAGTGCAGAAGCTGGTGGCAGAAGTGATGGGTATCAGCCTGAATCAGGTGACCATCGATATGCGCCGGATGGGCGGCGGTTTTGGCGGCAAAGAGACGCAGGCAGCGGGTGTTGCCTGCCTCTGCGCCATTGTGGCGCGCCAGACCGGGCGGGCGGCGAAGATGCGACTTTCACGCCGCGACGATATGCGCGTGACCGGCAAACGGCATCCGTTCTTTGTGCGCTACGACGCGGGCGTGGAAGAGGACGGGCGTCTGTGCGGCATCAAAATCGATCTGGCCGGTAACTGCGGCTATTCGCTGGATCTGAGCGGATCCATTGTCGATCGTGCCATGTTCCACGCCGATAACGCTTATTATCTTGGCGATGCGCGGGTAACCGGCTACCGCTGCCGAACCAACACGGCCTCGAACACCGCCTATCGCGGTTTTGGTGGGCCGCAGGGCATGGTGGCGATTGAACAGATCATGGATCATATCGCCCGAGACCGTGGACTGGACCCGCTGGCGCTGCGCAAGCGCAACTATTACGGCAAGCAGGAGCGCAACATCACCCATTACCACCAGCAGGTTGAGGACAATCTGCTGGATGAGATCACTGAACAGCTGGAGCTGAGCAGCGACTATCAGGCGCGCCGCGCGGTAATCACAGCGTTTAACGCCCGCAGTCCACTGCTGAAACGCGGTCTGGCGCTGACGCCGGTGAAATTCGGCATCTCCTTTACCTCCAGCTTCCTCAATCAGGCGGGCGCGCTGATCCTGATCTACACCGATGGCACGGTGCAGCTTAACCACGGCGGCACTGAAATGGGCCAGGGCCTTAACACCAAGGTAATTCAGATTGTCGCCGAAGTGCTGCAGATTGAGACCGATAAAATTCAGATCACCCCCACCGACACCGGTAAAGTGCCCAATACCTCGCCGACGGCGGCCTCCAGCGGCGCTGATCTTAATGGTAAAGCCGCGCAGAACGCTGCGGAAATCCTGCGCGACCGCATGACCGCTATGCTCTGCGAACTGCATCAGTGCGATGCGTCGGCGGTGAGCTTCCGCAACGGCGTGGTGCGCGCTGGTGAAAAGCATTACACCTTTGCCGGGGTAGCGAAGCTGGCCTGGCTCAATCAGGTGCCCCTTTCCGCCACCGGCTACTATCGCGTGCCGGGCATTCATTATGACAGGCTGGCCGGGCGCGGTACCCCGTTCTATTACTACGCCTTTGGGGCTGCCTGCTGCGAGGTGGTGATCGATACCTTAACCGGCGAATCCCGCCTGCTGCGTGCCGATATCCTGCATGACGTCGGCGCCTCGCTGAATCCGGCCATCGACATCGGCCAGGTTGAAGGGGGCTTTGTCCAGGGCGTCGGCTGGCTCACCTGCGAAGAGCTGGTGTGGAGTGATAAAGGCCAGCTGCTGACCGATGGTCCGGCGAGCTACAAAATTCCCGCCATCAGCGACGTCCCGGCCGACCTGCGTGTGACGCTGGTGGAGAACCGCAAAAACCCGAAAGACACGGTGTTCCACTCCAAGGCCGTTGGCGAACCGCCGTTTATGTTAGGGATCGCCGCCTGGTGCGCGCTGCAGGATGCGGTCGCCAGCGTTGACGACTACCGTCAGCACCCGGGGCTGGATGCGCCCGCCACGCCGGAGCGGATCTTCTGGGGCGTGCAGCACCTGACGGGAGCCATTGATGATTTATCATGACTGGATCGGCGTGCTGCACCAGCTGCGTGAAAAACGCCAGAGCTGCGTATTAATTACCGTGCTCAGTGAGCAGGGTTCGGTGCCGCGTGACAACGGCAGCAAAATGGTCGTCACGCAACAGGAGAGCTTTCTCACGATCGGGGGCGGTCATCTGGAATTTGCATGCATCGCCCAGGCCAGAGCGATGCTGCAAAGTGGAGCAACTGCGCCACATACCGAGGATTTCAGCCTCGGCGCGCGACTTGGACAGTGTTGTGGTGGCAAAACCACGCTGCTGTTCGAGCCGCTGCTGCAGGCGCAGCCAGAAATCTATCTGTTTGGCGCGGGTCATGTCGGTCAGGCGGTTGTGAATCTCCTGGCGACGTTACCCTGTCACATACACTGGATTGACAGTCGTCCAGGGCAGTTCAGTCACGTTCCGGCAGGCGTAGTAACACTGCAGCCAGACGACCCGCTCGACTGCGTGGCGCAGGCGCCAGCGGGCAGCTACTTTATTATCATGACGCATCATCATCCACTGGACTTTGAACTCTGTGAAGCGGTCCTGAAACGCGGCGATTTTCGCTATGCCGGCTTGATCGGCTCTGAAAGCAAAAATCAGCGTTTCCGCTACCGGCTGGCGGGCAAGGGTGTGGCCAGCGCCCCGATGGCGCGCCTGCGCTGTCCGATTGGCCTGCCGGACGTTAAAGGCAAGCTGCCCGCCGAGATTGCGGTGTCAATTGCCGGTGAAATCATCAGCGTGTATCAGCAGCAAATCGCCTGAGTTGCGCTTTCACGGCAACCTGTCAGGATAAGACTTTGCGATGCCCATCAGGAGCGAACCATGAACGCCCGTCAGAATCCCTTCTTTAGCGTCAGCACACTGCCTTACCAGGCGCCTCCCTTTGACCAGATTGAGGAGCAGGATTCCTGCCCGCACTGCAGGCGGGCATTGAGGAGAAGCGTCAGGACGTTGAGGCGATCGCCCTGAACAGCGAGGCGCCCACCTTTCTCAACACCTTTGAGGCGCTGGAGAAAAGCGGACAGCTCCTCAATCGGGTGAGTCTGGTCTTCAGCGCTATGACCTCGGCCCATACCAGCCCTTATCTGCAGCAGGTAGATGAGGAGATTGCGCCGCAGCTTACTGCGCTTAACGACGACATCATGCTGAACCGTCCGCTGTTTTCACGGCTCGATGCGGTTTATCTGCAGCTCGCCAAACTGGATGCCGAATCAAAACGGCTGGTTGAGGTGATCTGGCAGCGCTTCCAGCTGGCGGGGGCCAATCTTCCGGAGGCACAGAAGCAGCAGCTCAAAGCTCTGAATCAGGAAGCGGCGCGCCTCAGCACCCGTTTCACCAATAAACTGCTGGCCGCCACCAAAGCGGGCGGACTGGTCGTCAGCGATCTGCAGCAGCTGGCGGGATTGTCACCGGCCGACCTGGCAGTGGCCCAGGCGGAAGCGCAGGCGCGCGGACTGGAAAAAAGCTGGCTGCTGGTGTTGCAGAACACCACGCAGCAACCGGCGCTGCAGAGTTTGGCCGATCGCGCAACCCGGGAAGCGCTGTATAAAGCGGGCGTGACGCGCACGGAAAAAGGCGATGAGAACGACACCCGGGAGCTGGTATTACGGCTGGCGCAGGTCAGGGCGGAGCAGGCCCGGCTGCTGGGTTTTACCAGCTATGCCGAGTGGAAGCTGCAGGATCAGATGGCGAAAACCCCCGATGCGGCGCTGGCCTTTATGCGCAACATCGTGCCCGCCGCGCGCGCTCGTGCGGAACGTGAAGCGGCGGCCATTCAGCAGACGATCGATCAGCAGCAGGGCGATATTACTCTGCAGGCATGGGACTGGCGTTTTTATGCTGAACAGGTACGGCGTGCCCGCTACGATCTCGATGAGAGCCAGATTAAACCTTACTTTGAGCTGAATTCGGTGCTCCTGAATGGGGTCTTCTGGGCGGCGACGCAGCTTTACGGTATCCGCTTTACACCGCGCCAGGATCTGCCGGTTTATCATCCCGACGTGCAGGTATATGAGATTTTCGATGCCGACGACACGCCGCTGGCGCTGTTCTACACCGACTTCTTTAAGCGCGACAGTAAAGGCGGCGGTGCCTGGATGAGTAACTTCGTTAACCAGTCAACGCTGCTCGGCAGCAAACCGGTGATCTATAACGTCTGTAACTACACAAAACCGCCCGCCGGAGAACCGGCGCTGCTGAGCTGGGACGACGTTATTACACTGTTTCATGAGTTCGGCCATACGCTGCACGGCCTGTTTGCCAGCCAGCGCTATCCAAGCCTGTCGGGCACGGAAACCCCGCGCGACTTCGTTGAGTTTCCTTCGCAGATCAACGAGCACTGGGCCAGCGAGCCCGCGGTGTTCCGCAACTACGCCCGCCACTATCAGACTCAGGCGTTAATGCCTGCCGAGCTGCATGAAAAGATCGTCCGGGCCGCGACGTTCAACAAAGGCTATGAGATGAGTGAGCTGCTGGCTGCCGCGCTGCTGGATCTGCACTGGCACAGCCTTAATCGTGATGCTGCGCCGCAAAGCGTGGAGGATTTCGAGCAGCAGGCGTTGCAGAGCGACAATATGGCGCTGACGGCGGTGCCGCCGCGCTATCGGTCCAGCTATTTCCAGCACATCTGGGGCGGAGGCTATGCCGCAGGTTATTACGCCTATATCTGGACGCAGATGCTCGCCGACGATGGCTATCAGTGGTTTGCGGAACATGGCGGACTGACGCGTGAGAACGGTGACATCTTCCGGCAGAAGATTCTGTCGCGCGGCAACAGTAGCGATCTTAAAACGCTGTATGAAAGCTGGCGGGGCGCAGCGCCTCAGCTGGAGCCGATGCTGAAAAATCGCGGCCTGGCGGATTAATAATAAAAGGGCTGTCGCGGTGACAGCCCCTGTTTTTTGGATTAGCCCAGCGGGCCGCCTTCAATGGTTTCGCACATTCCGGCCAGCACCCGCTCACCGGTTTCGTTTTTCAATGACTGATACCACGCCGCCGTGACCGCCGGGTCGCGCGCATGGGTCACATCACAGCGTTTACGCGCTTTCAGCACCAGATCTTTTACCCGCTCAACCCGTCGTGCCTGATAGCGCAGCAGGGCATCTTCTATACCCAGCGAATGAGAGGCCAGCGTCGCGGCCAGCACCACGGCATCTTCCATCGCCGCACAGCCACCCTGACCAATATCGGGCGTGGTGCTGTGGGCGGCATCGCCAAGCAGCGCTACACGCCCTTTCACAAAGCGGCTGAACGGTTCGATGTCGTGGATCTCCACCCGGTTGGTGGTGTCAGGATGAATTGCCGAAATCAGTTGCTGCACCGGTTCCGCCCAGCCCTGAAAGTAGCCGGTCAGATCCGCTTTTACGGTGCTGCGATCCTGCGACAGTCCCTTTGGCAGCGGCACATCAAAGAAGAAGTAGAACCGATTGCCGCTGACCGGCATCAGTGAAACGCGCTTGCCGTCACCGACAAAGGTGGTCCACTGATCGGCGGGCGCAATGCGCTCATCAATGGTGACCAGACCGTTCCAGTTAACGTAACCGGCATAACGTCGTTCCAGCTTCTCTTCCAGCACATAGTCGCGGACGACGGAATGCGTGCCATCGGCGGCAATCAGAAAATCGCCATGCGCCTGACTGTTGTCAGAGAAGGTTGCGATAACGCCATCTTCAGTCTGTTCGACCTGGATCACCCGCTTGCCAAACTTCACCCGTTCACGTCCAAAGGTGTCAATGAGCATCGCCTGCAGTTCTGCCCGCGCCACAGGACAGGGATATTCGCCCACCTGCTGTACCAGCGGTGCCATGCTGAAGCGGGTCAGGGGTGTGCCTGTTGCGCCGTCGTGATAGGCCATATAGGCCATATTACCGCCCAGCTCACGTAGCGCAGTTTTCATTCCCAACGCATTCAAACATTTAACGCCATTGGGCCAAATAGAAATCGCTGCGCCGACGGGCTTCATCTCATTAACGGCTTCAAAGACGTGAACGTCGATTCCGGCTTTCTCCAGCGCAATCGCGCTGCTCATTCCGCCAATACCGCCACCAATTACGATTGCTTTCATAATACTCTCCTGTCTGCATAGAGAAACTCTTGCAACTTTTGTACCAGCAGGAGGGTCTGGCCGGGCGTAATTATTAAATTCAGTAAAAACAGAATCTTATTACTGAAATTGCGAGGTGTGACGAGCGCATCTTTAGAAGTGATGCACTTGAATGTCGCAAATCAAAGCGCGATCAGGGTGCAAATGTGATCAGGCTGCATCTTTTGTTTCATCGTTTGTTTATCATTGCTGGAGGGCTTGAGACATCAACCGCCAGTAATATTCAGACTGCAGTCATTCCGCGCGGTTAATTACTTTAAAAGTTATGAACTAAAAATCCGCTTCATTTTAATATTATTGCTAACAAGTAAATAAATTTATACATAAAAACTGGCGTGAATATTGCCATGAAAATTCTATCCATATACAACAATGAGTTAGGATGACATAATTAAACACACCTGTTAATAAAAAACGCAGATTCATAATCAGACACAACTGTGACCGTTTTATCACCGGTGTAAATCATTAGTAAAACTGCGCAAGCCGCCTCAGAAAAGGCTTTTAGGATATTGCTCAAACGTATCAGCCGCGATCGCGTGATATAGATCACTCTGGACATAAAGGACTCTGGAAGACGATCATGAAAGTTGGAATTACGAATAACCAGTATCCGGAGCAACGTAATATCTTAGTTAATCCGGATAACGAATATATAAATCTGAAAAAGAGAAATCTGTTCTATTTCATTAATCCGTTACGTACCCGATTACTTAAAAAGAATAAAACTTTTGTCTTTCAGCCTGTGCCATTTTCCGGGGCATCGCGGGCTGACATCCTCCACCTGTTCAACGAAGTTGCGATTACTCAGCAGAAGTGGGTTGCCTCGTTTGAAACTGAGCTGCCGCGCGTACTGCCGGTGGCGGGTGTTGCCAAGCAGGACAATCCCGAGCTGAAACGGCTTATTCCTTATCTGTTGAAAGATAACTGTCTGGGGCTGATTGCCATCTCAGACGCCACGCTGAACATTCAGATGAAACTGTTCAAACCGGATGTTGAGCAGCAAATCCGCCGCAAAACTCTGGTGCTGCATCCGCCGCAAAAGCTGTTCGTTCAGCAAAAAACGCCGCGTCAGCCAGGTGTCCTGAAGCTGATTTTTGCCGGTAATGAGTTCTACCGTAAAGGCGGGGCGGAAGTGGTGCTGGCAATCAGTGAGCTGATTGAAGAGCACCGGCTGGATGAGTCGCAGCTGGACCTGCAGCTGATTGGCGATCTCACTAAACGTCGCAACGTTGCTCATCGTCAGTTCCAGGATGATGATGCTTTCTGTCGGGACATTGAGAACCGTATCAAGCGCTATCGCTGCATTACGCATCATTCACAGATGGAAAACAGTGCGCTGATGCAGCTGTTCCGTCAGAGCGATGCCGGACTGTTACCGACCTGGCAGGAGACTTACGGTTTCTCCGTGCTGGAGATGCAGGCCAATGGCTGTCCGGTCATCACCAGCAACGTGCGTGCGCTGCCGGAGATCAATCCTGCCAATGTGGGCTGGGTGATTGCGAGTCCGCTGAATGCCGATCGCGAATACAGCATCACCTCGGCAGAGCAAAAATCGCAGCTGCGCCGGTCGCTGGTGGACGGGCTAAAATCGACGCTGCTTGCCATCACTGAACGTCCTGAAATCTTGCAGGAGAAAGGGGAAGCGGCCATTCTGCGCATCAAAGAGCAGCATGACACCCAGCGTTATATCGCCCGGCTCAATGATATCTATAGCCGGGGCGTGATGAATATCACTTAACACCCGCCTGTTGTCTCAATTTGATGAGATTTCTCTGACGGCACGCGCCAGACTGGCCATACTTAGTGCTGCGTACCTCAGGAGAAATGTTATGAAAATTATCCTCACTCTGCTGCTGTCCGGATTACTGGGCAGCAGCGCCTTCGCTCAGCCTGCACCGCTTTTTCCGGCTCGCGCGCCGCTGGCGCAGCTGACACCCGTCGCTGACCGCTGCGATCTCTCCACCTGTCAGACCAACTGTTACGTCGAGCAGTCCCACTGCAACACCCGGGATAGCGGTGCCTGTAGCTCAAAGGCTCAGATGTGTGTACAGGCCTGTTCCAGCCAGTGTAAATAATTTGATTCAGTGAAGAACACTTAGTTAATAATGAAAAAGTCCCTGTTTTACCTTGCTTTATTTTCTCTCTCTGCCAGCTGTGTTGCCGCCGATCTCTCCTCACAGCAGGTCACTTCTCTGGTTAAAGCCGCGATTGAACCGCTGATGGAGCAGCAGGCGATCCCCGGCATGTCGGTGGCGGTGCTTTACAAGGGCCGGGCGCAGTTTGTGAATCTCGGCGTGGCCGATCTTGAGTCACGCCGCCGGGTCACGGAAAACACGCTGTTTGAACTGGGGTCGGTGAGTAAAACCTTTACCGGCACTCTGGCCGGGATCATGCTTCGCAACGGCGAAATCCGTCTAAACGATCCGGTGCAGAAGCGCTGGCCACAGCTGACCGGTGAGCAGTGGCGTCCGGTGCGCATGCTGCATCTGGCGACCTATACCGCAGGCGGCCTGCCTTTACAGCTGCCTGATGAGGTCACCGATCAGGCTTCGCTGCTCCGCTTTTATCAGAACTGGCAGCCAACGGCAGCACCAGGTTTGCAGCGCCAGTACTCCAATGCCAGTATCGGTCTGTTTGGCTTGCTGATGGTGAAGGGCGATTATGAGCAGGCGATGGAGCGACATGTATTTCAGCCGCTGCGCCTGACGCGCACTTACATTACCGTGCCGCCTTCGATGATGCTGAACTACGCCTGGGGATACAAAAATGGCCAGCCGGTACGCGTCTCGCCCGGTATGCTCGATGCGGAAGCCTACGGCATTAAATCCACCGCGCGGGACATGCTCACCTTTATGCAGGCGAACATCGATCCTAACCGTTTATCGGCGGGCAACGCGGTGCTGCGGAATGCCATCCGTACTGCGCAGTCGCGCTACTTCAAAGTCGGCAGTCTCTATCAGGGGCTGGGCTGGGAGATCTACGACTGGCCTGTCGATGCTGAGA
Source organism: Pantoea sp. QMID4 (assembly GCF_030270445.1). Taxonomy (NCBI): domain Bacteria; kingdom Pseudomonadati; phylum Pseudomonadota; class Gammaproteobacteria; order Enterobacterales; family Erwiniaceae; genus Pantoea; species Pantoea sp. QMID4. The sequence continues at coordinate 44,425 of NZ_BSXL01000006.1, forward strand.
CACTGCTCAGGGACAACGATAATGCTGTTGCGCTGAAGCCGCGCCCGGCGACGCAGGTTAATCCGGTCGGTCCGTCGCAGAGCGCCAGCTGGGTGCATAAAACCGGTGCCACCAATGGATTTGGTGCCTATATTGCCTTTATTCCTGAGCAGAACAGCGGCATCGTGCTACTTGCCAACAAAAATTATCCCAATCCGCTTCGCATCAGCGTAGCGTGGCAGATTCTGCAGGCGCTGCAGCAGGGTGCACCTAAATAATGTGCCTTACGCCTGCTCAGTCCGGAGCAGGCTGGCACCCTCTGTTCATTTGCGCTAAAATAAAAATCAAATGAACAGGAGGGCTGCTATGTCCATCGCCATCTACACACCCGCTCAGCATCAGCACAACCGTTCGCTCCTGCACGCCCTGAATCTGCCGGAAACGCTGCCTGATGCACACCAGCGTATTGCAACAGGATTCAGCAGCGGCCTGCTGAAACGCACCGCGTCATTGTCCACCTTTGACGAAGGCTGGCTTTGTCGTCTGGCGGGTATCGATCGCACCACATACAACCGCAAAGTTAAAGATCCGCAGCAGACCTTCTCGCCCGATCAGAGCGGACGGATCTATATGCTGATCCGCGTTCTTTCTGCCGCCAGCAAACTGTTCCGCGATGACAGAGAGCGGCTGGTACAGTGGCTGGAAACGCCCGCTAAAGCGCTGGGCGGTAAAAAGCCGGCCGAGATGACTACCACGGTGGCCGGTGCAGAAGCGGTGATTAACCTGATTGGTCAGCTTGAGCATGGCGTGATCACCTGATGGCGGTGCCTTTCTTTCGCCTGGTAAAGCGTGAGTATGCGATGACCGCCTTTGATGGGTTCGGTGCCCGCACCTATGGCGGGCGCTGGAATTCTGTGGGAACAGTCTGTGTCTATATGGGATCGAGCCGGGCGCTCTGTGTGCTGGAGGCGCTGGTGCACCTCACCATTCAGGATCTGGCACATGATTACGCAATGCTGGCAATTAGCGTACCGGAATCCCTGATCACCGAGCTTTCGCTGACGGCGTTACCCGCTGACTGGCAGGCCGATCCTGCGCCATCGTCTACCCGACAAATTGGTGATGACTGGCTCGCCAGCCCTGACAACGGCCTGGTGCTGAAGGTGCCGAGCACGCTGACGGGGGAATGGAACGCGCTGTTCAATCCCCGTCATCCGGCGGCGGCTGGCATCATCAGCAAAGTAGTGGTGGAACCGTTTTTCTTCGACCCGCGCTTCCGGTTGTAGTAGGGCAGTGATTTGCTGATTTCGTCACCGTCTCACGCCACCTCATTCCGACGGCTGCGATTCTGATAACGCCTGCGCCGCGCAAATCAGCGCCAGATGGCTCAGTCCCTGCGGCATATTGCCGCGCCAGCTTTGACTGCGAACGTCATACATCTCATTGAAGATATCGACGTTACCCTTGCCGTTCAGCGTCATCAGAATCTCCTGCATCGCCTGTTCCGCCTGGTCTGTTTTGCCCATCTCTGCCCAGGCTTCCACCAGCCAGAAGGCGCAGGCCAGAAAGGTACTCTCTTCCTCTCTGACGCCGCTGTAGCGATAAAGCATGGCGCTGCCATCGCCCAGCGCCTGCTGAATCGCGCGGTAGGTCGAGAGCATCCGCTGCGGATTGACCGCATTGCCATAGCTGTGAACCAGCGCCAGCGATGCGTCGAGACGATCGTCGCTGCCAGCGTAAAAGAGATAAGCCTGTTTCTCTTCTGACCAGCAGTGCGTCTCAATCCAGTCACGGATGCGATCACGTTCCCGCTGCCAGCGCCCCACCCAGGTCGGTTCAATATGCCGGCTTTCGGCCAGCGCTACGGCCCGATCCAGCGCCATCCAGCAGGCCATCTTGGAGTGGGTGTAGTGTTGCAGCTCTGGCAGTTCCCAGATGCCGCAATCTTTCTGCCGCCAGTGATCGGCGCAGCAGTTTGCCAGCTCGCCCAGCATGCGCGAGGTGTTGATATCCAGCACGTGTCCCGCTTCAATAAAGTGCTGTGCGGTGACCAGCATGTCGCCATACATACTGAGCTGCAGCTGGTCGCGTGCGTTGTTGCCAACCCGCACCGGCTGAGAGTTTTTATAACCGCTCAGCGGCGGATAACGCTCGGCGGGCACCTCATCACCGTTCAGGGCATAGCAGGCGCGCAGCCTTACGCCGTGACGCATTATGGTCTGCGACAGCCAGGAAAAGGCCGCCTTACAATCTTCCAGCGCCCCGATATAAACGAACGCTTTGATAATCAGGCACGCATCGCGCACCCAGGCGTAGCGGTAGTCATAATTTTTCTCGCCGCCAATCCCTTCCGGTAAAGATGTCGTTGCGGCAGCGGCCAGCGCGCCGGTCGGCGAGTACCAGAGAAACTTCAGCGACAGGGCAGAGCGCTTCACCAGTGCCGGATAGCTGCCCGCATAGCTCAGGCTTTCCACCCAGCTGGTCCAGCCGGTGTGACTGGTTTCAATCCGCTGATCGATAGCCTCCAGCGGCGGCACTGCCAGCGGCTCTTTTTCGGTTACCAGCAGCGCGCAGAGCGATCGGGAACCGGCCGTCGTGCGCAGCGTGGCGCAGACCTGCTCATCGTCCAGCTCGGTTATCTGAATATCTTCACTGGTGCGGAACATCGCCATGATCTCCGCGATGTGAAACACCTTGCCTTTCTCATTGTCAGCCACCCAGGGCGAACGGGTTTCGGCGGCAGTGCCGAAGCGCAGGGTGATCGCTAATTCCACCTCACCGCTGACGCCTTCAATGCGGCGCGCCAGTTCACACCACGGCAGACGGCCCGCCAGCGTGCTGTTAATTGATTCCGTCAGCAGCACGCTGCCGTTGTCCGTCTCAAAACGGGTTTCCAGCACATTGCTGTTATCACGGTAGCGGCGCGAAACCTGATAGGGCGTGCGCGGCACGATCTGAAAGTAGCCACCGAGTCTGGCATCAAGCAGGCGATCAAACAGCGGTTTCGCGTCGAGATTAGGCGCACACCACCAGTCAATCGCCCCATCCGGCGCGATCAGCGCCACCGAGCGGCCTTCACCAATGGCGGCATAATCACCCAGACCCGCAAAGCCATCTTCTCTGACCGGCGAATGAAAGATCGGGTTTTCCATGGTCTGCTTCCTTGATTTTCAGTAACGAACGCTGTTCGAGAGGAGAAATGCGGGACAAAAAAATGGCCGCGCTAAGCGGCCATCAGAGTGAAATTACAGTGTGCCAGTGCCGCCATCCGAGCACCAGACCTGACCGGATGAGTAGCTGCTCTCTGTTGAGGCCAGGGTAACGTAGAGCGGGGCGATCTCTACCGGCTGACCGGGACGGCCCATCGGTGAATCGGCACCAAACTGTTTCACTTTTTCCATCGGCTGTCCGCCGCTCGACTGCAGCGGCGTCCAGTATGGGCCAGGTGCTACGGCGTTGACGCGGATACCGTCGCCACCCAGCTGCTTCGCCAGCGATTTGGTGAAGGCAACAATACAGGCTTTGGTCTGCGCATAGTCGAGCAGAATATCGCTGGGTTTAAACGCCTGTACTGACGAGGTATTAATGATCGATGCACCGCGTGGCAGATATTCCAGCGCTGCTTTAGTGATCCAGAACATCGCATAAACATTAGTTTTAAACGTCGCGTCAAAATCTTCTGTACTCAGGGTACGAATGGACTCATTAAATTGCTGACGACCAGCGTTATTAACCAGAATATCCAGACCGCCTAATTTATCCGCAGCGTCTTTCACCAGCTGCTGGCAGAATTCTTCAGAACGAATGTCGCCGGGAATAGCAAAAGCTTTGCGGCCTTCCGCTTCGATTAATTTAATCACTTCATCAGCATCAGGCTGTTCTTCGGGCAGATAGTTAATCACCACGTCTGCGCCTTCACGGGCATAAGCGATAGCCACTGCGCGGCCAATACCGGAGTCACCACCGGTGATCAGCGCCTTGCGGCCGGTCAGTCGGCCAGTTCCGCGGTAGCTGGTTTCACCGTGGTCGGGAACCGGGATCATCTTGCTGGCCAGGCCTGGTGCCTGTTGTGGCTGGTCCTCAAACGGAGGCTTAGGAAAGTGATCCAGATCGAGCGTCTTGTTAGTTGGTGTAGCCATTGTATGCTCCTTGAACAGAGTTATCTGAGACATTAAGCCTGGCACAAATGTGATGTTTGTCACATCTGACTGCTGTTTCATTGAGCAGGTAAACCAGAACAGCTTAATAATGCAGATAAAGCGTAGTCAGGAAATCGGTATTGTGTGCTGCACTGTCCGATTATTTTCAATGGAGGCAGATAATAATTTAAGCGAAGCGTAAAACCGGCTGAGGATTATTTCAGTACGTGAAATGTTCCGGCTGAAAATAAAAGCAGGGTGGTTAACCACCGCGTACTGAACCGCGCCAGACCACATCGACCGGATATATTCTGCGCTCCTGCTGCTGTTCACTTTTGGGTGTTAATGTTTCCGGTTGCGCTTCCGTCTCCACCAGCCAGACAATGGCATCGCGGGCAAACTGCTCCACCGGCTGCGCAAAGGTGGTGAGGTTATACGAGGACCAGCCCGACTGCGGAATGTTGTCATGTCCCATGATGCAGAGATCCTCCGGAATGCGCAGCGCAAAGCGGTGACGCGCCTCATCCATAAAGCCGCAGGCGAGCAGGTCGGTAGCACAGTAAACCGCATCCGGGCGGATATTACGTGTCAGCAGGCGCTGGGCCAGAATCTGGCCGCTTTCATAGGAGGTGGTGCCGAAGCGTTCTACCTGAACCGTAACGTCCGCGTTCTGCGCTGCCGCCAGAAAATCCGCTTCGCGCTTCAGCAGGCTCGGCGTGCCCGCCAGCGAATTTACAAAGGCGATGCGATTGCAGCCCGCCCGGACAAAGGCGTTAACCGCCATTTCGGCGGCAGGGCGGGAGTCGAGGTTGATATTGAGCGTGCCGGGCAGGGACTCGTCGCGGTTAATCAGCACCAGATGCTGACCATGTTTGTAGCAAAGCCGGGTAATGCCGCTGTCCGGCATGCCGGAGAGAATGATAGAGGCGTCGGCACGGAAATTAATCGCCTGCTGCAGTGCGTCGGAAACCCGTGCATCCGAGCGGTCGGTGTTGATCAGCATCGCCACTTTTCCCGCTTCCTGCAGATACTGGGTCATCCAGCGTACCAGGCTGGCACGGTAGGGCGTGTCCACCTCGGAGGCGATTAAGCAGACAATGCCGCTGCGGTTGCGTACGAGGCCGCGAGCCAGATGATTGACGTGATAGCCCAGCTCTTCAGCCGCTTTCATCACCCGCTGACGGGTGGACTCCGACACGCTGGCCCCTTCTGTAAAGGTGCGTGAGACAGCTGATCGGGAGACGCCCGCCCGGTCAGCCACATCCTGCGCACTCACTACCGCTTTAAGCTGCTGCATCCTGTTTCCTCGGCCATGTGTTGCCTGCACTGAGTCTGCCTGAAATTGCAAGGCTGTGCAAAGCGTTCCTGTGTATCAGATGTTTCAAATTTGTGACAGAGCCTGACAATTGCACAACAACTCAATTGACAGTGTCGTCGGGCCGCCGTACTACTTTGCTCACGTGTTTGCACACATGTGCAAAAGCTGGCGCACCTGCGTCATTCAGCCCAGGAGAACACCATGCGTTATCCCTCTCTGCTCGCTGCTGTCATTGTCTGCCCTATGGTACCGTTTGCTGCCCCGGCGGCGGGCCTTAATATGATCTGCTCTGCTGATGTGGTGGTGTGCGAACAGATGGCCACGCTGTTCAGCCAGAGTCATCCCGACATCAAACTCAGCATGGTGCGGCTCTCTGCCGGTGAAGCCTATGCCCGTATCCGCAGTGAAGCGCGCAATCCCCGTACCGATATCTGGTGGGCGGGCACTGGTGACCCGCATATGCAGGCCGCCGAAGAGGGCTTAACCCAGGCCTACAAGTCACCCCTGCTCGCTCAGCAGCAGCCCTGGTCACAGAAAGTGGCGGAGATCTCCGGGTATCGCACCGTGGGCGTCTATGCCGGTGCGCTGGGCTGGGGCTACAACACGAAACTGCTGGCGGAGAAAAAGCTGAAGGTCCCGGCCTGCTGGGCGGATTTACTTGATACGCGCTTCAAAGGGGAGATTCAGATCGCCAATCCCAACTCCTCCGGCACCGCCTATAACACTCTGGCGACGCTGGTGCAGATCATGGGTGAAGACAAGGCCTTTGATTACCTGAAGAAGCTCAATGCCAACATCTCTCAGTACACCAAGTCCGGCTCTGCACCGGTCAAGGCCGCCGCGCGCGGTGAAACCACCGTCGGCATTGTCTTTATGCATGATGCCGTGGCAATGGAGGTGGATGGCTTCCCGATTAAGCCCGTTGCGCCCTGCGAAGGCACCGGGTATGAGATTGGTTCGATGTCGATCATTAAAGGCGCGCGCAATCTGGCCAATGCTAAAAGCTGGTATGACTGGGCGCTCAGCGCGGAGGCGCAGTCGCACATGAAAGAGGCGAAATCGTTCCAGCTGCCTTCCAACCGCAAGGCAGAGATCTCTGAATACGCGCCGCGCTTCGAGAACATCAAGCTGATCGATTATGACTTCAAAACCTATGGCGACCCGGCAAAACGCAAAGCGCTGCTGGGCCGCTGGGATAAAGAGATTGGTGCCAGCGCGCAATAACGGGGGTATCAGCCCGGCCGCCTCAGCCGGGCCTGTGCCAGACCGCGGTGGCGTAAGCCTGATGTCCGCTTCCTGATGGAGGTGATTTATGAATGCGCATAATCGTCGCTTAACCGGCGCGATGCTGGCAGGTACCGTCGCGCTGACGCTGCTGCCCTGGTATAGCCTGGAGCAGGGCGTCTTCAGTGGTGACTGGCTGTTCAGCTTCTGGCGTGATGAGAACAACGCACCAGCGCTGGGACAGCTCGCGTTGCACAGCTGGCTGGGCATCGCCGTGGCGCTGTGGCTGCTCTCGGCGGCCAGTGTCTTTCTGCCGCCAGGCCGCTCCCGCAGCACACTGCTGCTGCTGTTCAGCGTGGCGGGCATTCTGTTTCTGGTGCTGGAAGGGCATGCCATTGGGTTTAGTGGCTGGAACTGGCTGTGGCTGGAGAATCTTTTTGGGCCGCTGGCGCAGGGGCAACCGGCAATGGGCGCGGGCGCATTGCTGCTGCTGACCGTTTTTCTGCTGATCTTTGCCTTTGCCCTGGCGGAGCGCGGTGTGCTGAAAGGCGATGCCTTTGTGGTGGCGTCGATTGTGCTGCTGGTAGCGCTGGTGACGACCTTTGTGCTCTATCCGGTGCTGAGCCTGTTTGTTGCCTCAGTGCAGGATAGTGACGGCAGCTTTAAACCGGACGGGCTGATTGCCAATATGCAGGACCCCGCCATCTGGAGTCTTTCCTGTTTCACAGGCGGCACCTGCGGCACAGCCTGGCGCACGCTGGGACTGGCGCTGATGACCGCCAGTGGTTCCACGCTGCTGGGACTGGCGTTTGCGCTGGCGGCCACGCGCACGGCGTTGCCATTTAAAAAAGCGCTGCGGATGCTGACCATTCTGCCGATTATCACGCCGCCGTTTGTTATCGGTCTGGCGCTGATCCTGCTGTTTGGCCGCTCCGGCGTGGTGACAGCATCGCTGGCGACGCTGTTCGGCATCGAGCCGGGTCGCTGGCTCTATGGCATGACCGGCATCTGGATTGCGCAGGTGCTGTCGTTTACTCCCATTGCGTTTCTGGTGCTGATTGGCGTGGTCGAGGGCGTCAGTCCGTCACTGGAAGAGGCATCACAGACGCTGCGCGCCAGCCTCTGGCGCACCTTCTCCCGCATCTCGCTGCCGCTGATGGCGCCAGGTCTGGCCAACGCGTTCTTAATCAGCTTTATCGAAAGCATGGCCGATTTCGGTAACCCGATGGTGCTGGGCGGCAGTCACGGCGTGCTCTCAACGGAAATCTTCTTCTCCGTGGTCGGCGCACAGAACGATCCGAGCCGCGCGGCGGTGCTGGCGATGATCCTGCTGGGCTTTACCCTTGCCGCTTTTCTGGTGCAGCGCGTCTGGCTCTCCGGCAAAAGCTTCGCCACCGTGACCGGCAAAGGCGACGGCGGCCGTCATGTGATGCTTCCGCGTCCGGTACGCTTCAGCGTTTATGGCATGGTGATCCCGTGGGGACTCTTCACCCTGGTGATCTACGGCATGATCATGATTGGCGGCTTTGTGCAGTCCTGGGGGCTGAATAATAACCTGACGCTGGATCACTACATCCGCGCCTTCAGCATCAGCGTGAATCAGGGGCAGCTGGTGTGGAGTGGCGTCGCCTGGAACTCCTTCTGGACCACGCTGGAAATCGCCCTGATTGCCGCACCGCTCACCGCCATTGTGGGGCTGCTGACCGCCTGGCTTATCGTGCGGCAGAAGTTTGCCGGCCGACAGACCTTTGAATTCATGCTGATGCTGAGCTTTGCCATTCCCGGCACGGTGATAGGTGTGAGTTATGTGATGGCCTATAACCTGCCGCCGCTGGAGATCACCGGCACCGCGATGATCCTGATCGCCTGTTTTGTCTTCCGTAATATGCCGGTCGGCGTGTGGGGCGGAATTGCAGCGATGAGCCAGCTGGATAAAAGCCTGGATGAGGCGTCACTGACGCTGGGCGCCAACAGTTTCCGGACGCTGCGCAAAGTGGTGCTGCCACTCCTCAAACCGGCGATCAGCGCCGCGCTGGTTTACGCCTTTGTGCGGGCAATTACCTCGATCAGCGCGGTAATTTTTCTGGTCAGCGCGCAGTACAACATGGCGACCTCGTACATTGTCGGGCTGGTGGAGAACGGAGAGTATGGCGTCGCGATTGCTTACTCCTCGGTACTGATCGTGATAATGCTGCTAATCATTGGCCTGTTCCAGCTGCTGGTGGGTGAACGCCGCCTGCGCCGTGCAGCCCAACCGGCGGTGATGGTTGCCGCACCCTCTGCATCCACTCTGACTCAGGAGAGAGCTGTATGACGACCATTAACGCCGGATCGGTGGTGTTTGAACATGTCGCGAAGCGATTTGCCGGTTTTACTGCGTTGCCGGATCTGTCGCTTACCGTAGAACCGGGCACGCTGGTCACGCTGCTCGGGCCATCCGGCTGCGGCAAAACCACCACGCTGCGGCTGCTGGCCGGGCTGGAGCATCCTACCTCGGGACGGATTCTGATTGGCGGCAAAGAGGTAACTCATCTGCCCGCCAACGAGCGCGACGTGGCGATGGTGTTTCAGTCCTACGCGCTGTTTCCGCATATGAACGCCCTCGACAACATTCTGTATGGGCTGCTCTCCTCGGGCATGAATAAACGCGAGGCGCAGGACAGGGCGCGCGAAGGGCTGAAGCTGGTAGGGCTGGAGAGTCAGGGCCAGCGTCTGCCGTCCGAACTGTCTGGCGGACAGCAGCAGCGTATTGCAGTAGCGCGAGCGCTGGTGCTGGAACCGCAGGTGCTGCTGCTCGATGAGCCGCTGTCGAACCTCGATGAGCGTCTGCGCCGTCGGGTACGCACCGACATTCGTGATCTGCAGCAGCGGCTCGGGTTCACCGCCGTCTACGTGACCCATGACCAGGAGGAGGCCCTGGCGGTCTCCGATAAGATTATTGTCATGAAAGAGGGAGATATTGCCCAGCAGGGTGCGCCGGAGACGCTTTACCATTCGCCCAATTCAGTCTTCATCGCGGACTTTATGGGAGAGGCGAACATTCTGCCCTGTGAAGTGGAACAGGCCGATGCGGATGACGCCCTGGTCTGTCTGGGAAATCAGCGCTTCCGGGTGCGGGGTACCGGTGTAAAAACCGGCAGTGCCCAGATGGCGGTGCGACCGCAGTTTATTACATTTTCCGGCGACGGTCAGGGCGCGTTGCAGGGTGAAGTGATCCGCAGTATCTGGCTGGGCGATCATATCGAATATGAAGTCGTTACTGAGCTTGGCGCGCTGTTCATTATCGACCCGCAGATGGAACAGCGTCTGCCGCTCGGCGCCAGGGTTGGCATCAACTTTAAGCCGCAGGGTTTAGCCCTGATTGCCCGTTAATCTGATTAACCCGAGGAGTTCGCATGGAATCGCAGGAAAGAGTGGCGCGACTGGCGTTAGCAGAAGCCGTGGCACGCGAAGGTGGCGCGACCGCGCTATCTTACTTCAACCGCCGTGACACGCTGGTGGTGGAGACTAAGTACGATTTGCAGGATGTGGTGTCGATAGCCGACCGCGAAGTCGAGCAGCTGATCGCCAGCCGCATACGGGATGCTTTTCCCGATGATGGCTTTCTTGGCGAGGAGACGGGACTGCAGACGGGAACCTCTGATTACACCTGGGTGGTCGATCCCATCGATGGCACCAGCCCGTTCCTCAATGGAATGCCAAACTGGTGTGTTTCTGTTGCGGTGCTGCAAGACGATGTACCGGTCATCGGGGTAATTTTCGCCCCCACCTATGAGGAGTGCTACGTGGCGGCACTGGGGCAGGGCGCGATGCTGAACGGGCGTCGTCTGCAGGTCGATCCTGCACGCACGCTGCAAAACCACGTCACCGGCTTTGGTGCTAACAGCTATGTCAGTCCGCAACAGGTGGGCGAGATTGTGGCGGCGCTGCTGTCGGCGGGCGGTAACTTCATCCGCATCGGCTCCGGGGCGCTGATGCTGGCCTGGGTCGCGGCTGGTCGGGTCGTGGGTTACTACGAACCCTATATGCACGCCTGGGATTGCCTGGCGGGTTACTGCCTTGTGAAAGAAGCGGGCGGCTGGTACCACCCGTTCAACGTCGAAGGCGACCGCATTACTAAAGGGGCGCAGGTGCTTGCCGTGGCCCCCGGTGCCGAAGCGGACCTCCGCCGCATTGCTGGTTTATAGCTCAGTGACCCTGTCACGCTGGCTTCATCAGGGTCAGCGTGATTCCGCAGGTCGTAGCGTTTTCGTCAGATAGTGGCGCTGCATTCCGGCCTGCGGAAAATCGGGCAGGGACATCTGCTGCTGATAACCCTGTTTCTGATAAAACGGCAGCGCCTGAAAACTGAAGGTATCCACCAGCGCAAACAGACAGCCCAGTTTAACTGCTTCCTGCTCTGCCGCTTCCATCAGCGCACGACCCAGACCACTGCCACGCAGCATTTCATCCACCCATAGATAGTCAATGCAGAGCCAGTTTCCTTTGCGCGAGGCGATCAATCCACCCCGTAATACACCTTCTGCATCCCGGTGAGAAACCGACAGCGGTCCCCAGTTATCCCGACTGATAAATTGCCGGTTGTAAGCCCCTAATCCTGCCAGTAACACTTCCCGATCGTCGTCGTTTTGCTGATGGGTAAGGGTAAATGTGCTCATCCTGTTCCTCTGCTATCCACGCATTGTCTTTATCCCTGATAAAGGATAATTCCGGAATTATCCTCTGGGGGGTATAATTTGCATATTATCCCCTAAAGGGTATATTATGTACTTTATGCCCGATCGGGGATACCCCCTCTGCGCTATGCTTACAGCCTGTGATCCTGAAGGAGTCACCCCATGATATACAGCCCGCTACAGCTGGCAAACCGGCTAAAGCTTATCCGCCAGCGCAACGGCTGGACCCAGAGTGAACTGGCAAAAAAGGTGGGCCTGAAACAGGCCACCATCTCTCACTTTGAAAATGCGCCTGATAGCACCTCGCTGGCCACGCTGTTTAAGCTTTTACAGGCGCTGGAAGTGAGTCTGGATGTAGTGGAAAAAGAGGAGGCCAGTGCGCCTCAGTTGCATGATGAGGATGACTGGTAATGCAAAGGCTGATTGCGTGGATGAACGGTGAACGGGTAGGCGTGCTTACCCGGCAGCGGAATGGCGCTCATGAGTTTCAGTATGACACCGGCTGGCTGAGTAACCCGCTCTCCAGGCCGCTGTCACTTTCTCTGCCGTTGCAGGTTAAGGCGATCACCTCACACGCCGTAATTAACTTCTTCGACAATCTGCTGCCGGATAGCCCATTGATTCGTGACAGAATCGTGGCGCGTTACCAGATTAAATCCCGTCAGCCGTTTGACCTGTTACAGGAAGTGGGACGTGACAGCGTCGGGGCGACTATGCTATTGCCGCCCGATATGCCGCTGCCCGTACTGCAGGCTCGCTATGAGGTGCTGGATGAAGCCCGACTCGGGAGCGTGCTGTCAGCCTATCAGTCCGATATTCCGCTGGGGATGCTGCGCGAAGAGACCGACTTCCGTATTTCGGTGGCGGGCGCACAGGAGAAAACGGCGCTGCTGCTGACCGAAGAGGGCTGGAGCATTCCTGCCGGTGCCACGCCCACCTCACACATTATCAAGCTGCCAATCGGTGAGATTAAACAGCCAGCCGCGACGCTGGATATGCGTGAAAGCGTAGAGAATGAGTATCTCTGTCTGGCGCTGGCCCGCGCACTGGGTATCGATGTGCCACAGGCGACGATTATCCGGGCCGGTAAAATGCGCGCTCTGGCTGTTGAGCGCTTTGACCGCCGCTGGTCGCGCGACAAAACCCGGCTGATTCGTCTGCCACAGGAGGATTTCTGTCAGGCGCTCGGGCTGCCATCCTCGACCAAATATGAGTCGGACGGCGGGCCGGGCATCGCAGAAATAATGCAGATACTGATGGGATCGAGCAACGCCATTGAGGATCGTTATCGCTTTATGATGTTCCAGGTGTTTCAGTGGCTGACGGGCGCAACCGACGGTCACGCTAAAAACTTCTCACTGTTTATCGAGCGCGGCGGCAGTTATCGACTGACACCCTTTTATGATGTGATCTCCGCTTATCCGGTGCTGGGCGGTACCGGCCTGAACAGGCGTGCACTCAAACTGGCGATGGGGTTGCGTGCCACTAAGGGAAAGAAGACAGAAATCGACAAAATCTTTCCGCGCCATTTTATTGCCACGGCGAAGCAGGTAAATTTTGATCGTGACAGCCTGCAGCAGATTTTTGACTTTTTCGTCCGTGAGTTTCCAAAGGCGGTGGTCTCAGTGCGTGAGGCCTTACCGGCCGATTTCCCGCAGCACATCGCGGATGCAATCTTCAGCCATTCACTGATTATGCTGGAGCGGTTACGGCATAACGATTGATGGCGGGTTTGAGCTGGCACTATCCTGAAAAGCCCTCTTACTACTCTCTGGCAAACCGCCTGTCAGCTATGCTTGTCTGACAGGCTTATCAAGGGAGTAAGGGTATGAAGTGTCCGGGATGTGAAGGAGAGGCGTTTGTTTACGCCACGCGCGACGTCAGTCTTAATACGGGTAATCCCGATGATGTCGTGCCGGATGTGAAGGGCGATCACTGCATTCGCTGTGGCGCGGTGATTATGAACGCCGGAACGTCGGAGTTGTACCCCGAAAAGGCGGAAGCGCTGGAGAATGCAGGCGTGCCTGTGAAATGATACAAAGAGCCCGCTTAGTGCGGGCTTTCGTTTCAATCCGGAGCATCTGCTGGCTGACGAAGAGTGGTTAAGCTCGCCCATCTATCCCGCTCCAGCGGAGACCGCTGAAGAGCGGCATGCTGTTGCAGATTGATGTCATCCCATCGGTGCCGGGTTAGGGCGGCTGCAGTATTGAAGATACGGTCGGACTGGCAGATGCATTATTGCGTGACGAGCTGGCGAGCCGTTTTCCGGAGGTCTGGCAGCGTATGAACCGACGCAAAGCCTGTCTGACCGACGAACTAAAAATCCGGTTGTCCGGGGAGGTAATTTTGCGCTCGAACACGGTAGGGTATCTGCGCCCTTTCTTACTGGATAAGCAGCGTGCGCTGATGTGCCAGTAGGGTATTGATTCGGTCTGGACAATACTATCTGGCCTGATAAGTTAATCAGATCGTAAATCTGCCTGTTCTCAGGAGTATTGATGCTGGATATTGTGCATTTTCCGCTGTTCGTCGCGTCGGTCGTGCTGCTTTGTATTACGCCTGGTCCCGATCTCGCCTATATCATCGGTCAGAGTATGGTCAGGGGACGACGCGCCGGGATCCTTTCGGCGACCGGTGTGGCATTGGGCAGTTGTACGCATGCTATTGCCAGTGCACTGGGATTAACAGCGCTCATTGCGGCTTCACCGCTGCTGTTCACGGTCATCAAATATATCGGCGCGGCCTACCTTATCTATCTTGGCGCTAAAATGATGCTATCAACCTTTGGCGTCAATAAAGATCGCCCGCTGGACGTTCAGAGCAATATGGCTGAGGTCGAAACCCGACGGTTGATGCTGCGCGGTTTTATTACTTCAATAACTAATCCCAAAGTACTGCTGTTTTTCATCGCGTTCTTCCCACAGTTTGTGGTGATTGAGGGCGACCATCATGCGATATCATTTCTGGTGCTGGGAATGGTCTATGCGCTGATTGGCGTCATGATTGATGTGTTGTTTGCCATTCTGGCAGGCGGTGCTGCAGGTGCTGTGGCAAAAAATCAAACGCTGCAAAAAATGCTGGATCGCGTCGTGGGTGCCACCTTTATCGGGTTGGGAATTCGCCTTGCATTGACACGGCGTTAAGGCAGTTGATTACTTAACAGAATCGCACACTCATCTCTTTTTACCGGCCGCCCCAGGCCGGTAATAATTTGTAAAATTTAACTGAGAGTAAAACGCAGGCGCTTCTGTCAGGATACGCGCCTCAGAAAGTTCCTGGTTGCTCTCATTCAATGAAATGGTTTACCAAAAACGCGGTTTTGTTTGCCTGCAAAACCTCCCTTGCCGCGTTTATCGCACTCTCTGTAGCGCTGTTACTTAACTTTGAAAAACCGGCCTGGGCGCTGACCACCGTGTTTGTCACCTCACAACTCTATGCCGCCTCGACCGTCTCGAAATCGCTGTTTCGTCTGATGGGCACGCTGCTCGGCGGCATCTTTATTCTGCTGATCTATCCCGAAACCGTACAGTCGCCGGTGCTGTTCAGCCTCTGTGTGTCGCTATGGGTGACGGTCTGCCTGTATCTTTCTCTGCATGACCGCACACCGAAAAGTTATATCTTTATGCTGGCGGGTTACAGCGCGGCGATTATGGGCTTTCCTGACGTGGATACGCCGTCGGCGATCATCAACACCGTGATTTCACGTATTGAGGAGATCACGCTGGGGATCCTCTGCAGCACGCTGGTTCACCGGCTGGTGTTTCCGGTGTCGATGCACCATCTGCTGGGGCAGAGCGTCAATCTCTGGTTTCAGAACGCGCGCAAATTATGTGATGAACTGATCAGTGGGATGGCAAAGAACAAATCGCTGGATCGGGAAGATATCCTGATCCAGATGGCGGGCTATCCGCTGAATGTTGAAACGCTGCTGACCCACTGCGTCTATGAGGGCGAAGCGGCGCGTAATGTCATCCGTCTGGTCAGCGTGCAGTATCAGCATCTGACCTATCTGCTGCCAACCCTGACCGCGATTGAGTCACGACTGGGTGTGCTGGCCGAACTGAATATCCGTTTTCCGCAGTGCGTCACCGATGTGTTTCAGGCGTTTCTGCTGTGGCTGCATCACGATCGCATTAACGATATCGCCGGACTGCGTGAGGCAATTGCTGCCAGTCAGGCCACCCTGGAAAATCAATGGCGGGCAGGACAACTGGCAACGGAAGAGAGCCTGCTGCTGATTGGCCTGCTGGAACGGCTGGCCAACTTTGTCCGTATTGCCGATGCTTATGAGAACGTCAGTGCGCGAGCCGGGGATCTCTATAGCCACGGGGATGGGGCGGCGATCCGCAATATCCGCGAACACCGGCACATCGATAAGGGGCTGCTGAGACTCTCTGCGCTGACCGCTTTTCTGGCGACCTTTCTCTCCAGTCTGTTCTGGATTGGCAGCGGCTGGGCTGACGGCGCGAATGCGCCTCTGATGGCGGCGATCATCAGTTCATTCTTTGCCGGTGTTGATTCCCCGGTAACACCCATGAAACTGTTCGTGAAAGGGGTGATGGTTGCGCTGGTGGTCAGTCTGTTCTATATCGCTTTCCTGATCCCGCAGGCCAATACCTTACAGGCGCTGATGATCTGTCTGTTGCCAGGTCTGATGCTGCTGAGTCTGATCATCGCTAATCCGGCGACCAATATGGTGGGGCTGAGTGTCGCTATTCAGATCCCTGGCTTTATCGGCCTGAGCCATCACTATGTCCCGAATCTGATCGTCACCCTGAATGCAGCCATCTCATCGATGGTGGGGATTATGTTTGCGGTGGTGCTGACAGCGCTGATCCGTAACAAACGACCATCGTGGATTGCCAGAAGAGCGGTGCAGCGGGGACTTCGCGATCTGTCAGGATTTATCAAATTGGTGGAGCGCAATTCCGCCACGCTGCTGTCACGCCAGCAATTTATTGCACGAATGCTCGACAGGGTGAACATCATTCTGCCGCGCAAACGGCTCGATCCGGTGCCGGATATTGTGGTGGGGGGCTATCTGATTACTGAAACCTGGCTGGGTGCTAACTGCTATGACTTTTACGCTCGTCATCAAGAGGTGCTGGAAGGGCATAGGATTGAGAGTGGGCAGATGTTTCACGAGCTGGCGCTCTATCTGAAGCGCAAAATGAAGAGGCTGCAGCTTGCGCCGCATCAGGATTTGCTGGATGAGCTGGACCTGTTACTGCTGCGGCTGGAGCCCATTGCGCGACAGGAGAGTGTTGCAGTCGCACCGTTAATCCATCTGTTTAATATTCGGGTTTCTCTGTTTCCGCATCAACGCTGGCCGGATTGACACGGAAAGAGCTTGCTGGTGGTGGTGGTGTCTGGGGCTATGGTAATTGAACCATAGAATAGCACTTTAGTTACATCATACATTGAATCTTAATTTAAAACAGCTGTCAGGCATTGTACCTGTTTTTCAAGTCATTCAGTAAAACAGACCGGACTGAGGGTAAGGCAGAGATAACGAAATAATGTAAGCTGACATTATACCGATTTAAAATCAGTGTGTTGCATACTCTTTACTGTCAGACAGCGACAGACACACCCCAGCTCAGACGCGCATCCCGCCGCGCCTGAAGCCAGTAATAAGAGCAGGGCGCACGCATCTTTGAACGGGCTAACTGTTTCCCTGTGGCTGGAGCTGATAAATCCACGCAGTGTAATGCTGATTATCCCCGGCCGAGACGCGAACTTCGACGCGATCATAGCCATCTTCAAACGCATCCAGCATCGGCCAGTGCGCATCCAGCCGGTCAGAGACAAACAGATAGCCCGGCACATCGGGGCCATGCTCATCCAGTACGATGCCAGGGAAATCGGCCGCCGCACCCCAGCCACGCTCATAGAAGGTTCCGTTCACCGAACCGGCCAGCCATTCTCCGCCAATGTTTTCCAGGATATGGGCATTCTCCCGGCCCGGGCAGAGCGTGCCATAGACAAATAAGCGTTTCATTTTCTCTCATCGTGGAATCCGTCGAAGCCAGCAACTTTAGCGTGCCTGAAATCAGATGTCATGTGGCTGTGGGGATTTCCTGAAATCAGGCGAGAAGCCATGGTTAAAATGACGGGCTGTCATTAATTTTGCGGTCCATGAGCCACGCGGGCGTCTTAGAATTCACGTAGCGTTGCCATTTTACGGGCAGTAATCTGTTGATGTGTCCTGAAAGCCAGAGTGCGTGAAAGAAAGGTATGGCGATTGTCGGGGGGCGAGTCCGGGACCGAAACCAGAAGCGGAGTCCTGAAGCGGCAGAATAACAAAGTTGTCTTTGTCATAAGTTAACGCCAGCAATGTGCAGCGAGCTTTTAAGAGCGTTTTGTCTGAGAACGTTGAAGCCACGACTTCATTGCAATAGCACAAAACTCAGGGATGACGTCACCATGGAAATCTTGAGCGCAGAGTCAGCAGCGAAATGATCTCGAGTTGACGTTGCGGCCGGATACAGTGGCGATAGAACAGCGGAGTAATCGGGCGCAGCACTGAAATAGTCATCTCAGCACCAGACGTCAGTCATAATACAAAAAGAGACATTTTGTTTTCAGGATAGTGATAATGACAGCGGCCCGTGAACGATCCAGAATTTCAGCCGTGTTTGATGAAAGAGATAAATTGGGTGGTAAAGGAGATATGGCCGTCAGAATCCAGCAATGTCGGGATGTCCGGACATCATAATCAGGCAGACACTAAATAGCGCATAATGTATATTATGTTAAATGAGATATCTGGTCAGCTGATTAGTAGCCCCATTATTCTGTTCCCTGCCGTGCTGCTGTTATCTCGATCATCCTGATTTATACATTGATGCGCCGGATGCTGGCATGACGATCATGCCAGGCGTTAATCCCAGGTTTTACGCCAGCGCATCGGTACGCGCCAGAATACCGAGCATCTCTTGTTCGTCTTTGGCTTTTAACTTTCTGGCACAGCCAGCTGAAGCCGCTTTGTTAATATCGCTTTGGGTGAACAGTCCTTTAATATGGTTAGTGGCAAAAGCGCATCATGATAATTCATATAATCATTGCCGCCCTTCTGCTGCCAGATTTTGAGACCCGAATTGTCTTTTTTACTACTTTGCGGTTTTGAATCCGCGCTCAGATTGAGCAGTAAACGGTGCTGATGGTGCCGGACTGGCCGGAGATGGCGATTCTGGCTGCGGAGCAGATTGAGGCGCTGTCGACGTTTTGGTTACTGCCACGTTGCCTGCCTGTGATTCAGATTGTGCTGGCGAGGTATCGCTTACAGCCTGCTCGCTGACGCTGGCATGATTCTCTGTATTCTCAGAGACAACAGCCTCATTCGCCATTGCAGTTGAAACGCTGTTAGTCCCGGTAGCGCCTGTAAGCGTTGATCTGCGCTGCTATGCCTGAGCAAACATAACGATAGCAAAAGAAGAGCAGCGCTCTGGCTATTTAATTAGTGCTCTCTGTAACTTATTGATACACTTAATATAAAACGGCGTTATGTGACTGACCACCCTGCTTTCAGTACTGAATTGAGCTGGTGTTTAAGCTGTTGTCGTGATTATGCTGATAGGCCTTCAAGGCACGATAGCCGGATGGTTTATTTAAAGTTTTTGTATGATGTAACTAATTAACCGCTGATTACCTTCTCTCGGAAATTTCATATTTCCTTCGACTAATTATCCCTTTGAACTCAGGCACATTACTCTCTCAGCACTGTCACCCGACCTCAAACAGTCAATAAAGGAAACATTGATGAAAACTTCATATGCTTTGATTGCTACATTACTGATGACCTCTGGCGCGTCCGCTATCGCAGCCCAGCCGGCTGCCGCGAAAAACCCACTGAGCGTGCACGTTCTTAATCTGCAGACTGGCCAGCCAACAGCCGGCATTGAAGTTGAACTGGATCAGAAACAGCAGGATAACTGGGTGAAGCTGGCGTCAGGCGTCACCGATAACAACGGTCGTATCAGCGCCCTGTTCCCGCAGGATATAACGGCCAGCGCAGGCAGCTACCGCGTCGTATTTAAAACCGGCGACTTCTACAAAAAGAGCAACCAGAAGACCTTCTTCCCGGAGATTCCGGTTGAGTTCAACATGGAAGCGAACGGTGAGCATTACCATATTCCGTTACTGCTGAGCCCGTTTGGTTACTCAACCTATCGCGGCAACTGATGACCGTCCGGCACTGAGGTGCCGGATTCCCCTTCTCCCGCGACACGCGCCGGAAAACTGGCCAACAGCCAGTCAATGAAGACCCGTAATCGTTGCGTCACGTGCCGGTTTTGCGGATAGACCAGATGAAACGGATAACCCGCGGGATGCCTGTCGCGCAGTATCTCCACCATCTCACCCCGCCGCAGAATCGACGACAGCGAATAGCTGAACGTCTTAATAATCCCCAGCCCTGCCAGTCCCGCGGCCAGATGCCCGTTACTCTCATTGACGCCAATACAATGCGCACTGGTAATTTCAACTTTTTCTCACTGCGGTTCGAATCATAGCGGAAATGACTTGCCGGTTAGCGGCAAAAAGTAACTCACCAGCCGGTGCCTGTTACGTAGTTCATCAGGGAAGTTGCCATAACCGTTGCCTTTCTCGCGTCAGACGCCGCCAGCTTTATCAATGTGACAGAGCGGTTTGTCGATGGCGGAATGGCGCAGGTCTGAGTGCTGATAACAGACCGTGTTGCGACGGCAGCGGGGTCTGCATCCCGCTGGCTAAGCGCAGCCGCAGTCATAAAAAATCACGTTGCAATCATCCCGCCCGGTCAATCCGCCACTATAGTTATTGCCTGTCACGTCCGTCATAACACCATGGAGATAACATGAGCCAACTTTTTTCTTCTGTCTCACTGGGCGAACTTACGCTGGATAACCGCATTGTGATTGCGCCGATGTGCCAGTACTCCGCTGAGGCAGGCAATGCCACTGCCTGGCACCGTATCCATCTTGGTCAGCTCTCCTTTTCCGGCGCGGGTCTGATGATTATCGAAGCCACTGCCGTCGAGGACATTGGTCGTATCTCCCCCGGCGATTTGGGCTTATGGAATGATGACAATGAAGCCGCGCTGAAAACGGTGCTGGAAGATGTGCGCCGTTACTCCTCTATTCCGGTGGGTATTCAGCTGGGCCATGCGGGCCGCAAAGCGTCGTGTGCTGTGCCCTGGGAAGGCGGTAAGCAGATTGCACCGGATGCCGGCGGCTGGCAGACCGTGGCGCCGTCAGCTGTGAGCTACAGCGAGGGTGAAGTGAAACCGCTGGCGATGAGCATTGACGATCTGCAGCGGGTAAAACAGGCTTTTGTCGACAGCGCCCATCGCGCGGTACGCCTGGGCATTGAGCTGATCGAAGTCCATGCAGCGCACGGCTATCTGCTGCATCAGTTCCTGTCGCCGCTGTCGAATCAGCGCAGTGACGAATATGGCGGTTCGCTGGAAAACCGTATGCGCTTCCCGCTGGAGGTGTTCAACGCCGTCCGTGAAGCCGTACCCGCGTCCGTGCCGGTAGGCGTGCGCATTTCCGCTACGGACTGGGTAGAAGGCGGTTGGGAAATCAAGCAGTCGATCGCCTTCTCACGTGAACTGGAAGCGCTGAACTGCGCTTATATCCACGTCTCAAGTGGGGGTCTGTCGGAAGATCAGAAAATCAGCGTGGGGCCTAACTACCAGGTACCGTTCTCTCGCGATATCCGCGAACAGGTGTCGATTCCGGTGATTGCGGTTGGCCTGATTACTGAACCGCAGCAGGCGGAAGGTGTGCTTCAGCAGGGAGATGCCGATCTGGTCGCTCTGGCGCGCGGTATTCTCTACGATCCACGCTGGCCATGGCACGCCGCGGCTGTGCTGGAAGGTAAAGTTCAGGTTCCGCCGCAGTATCTGCGTTCTGAACCGCACGATGTCAAAGGCATTCTGACGCAGGATCAGTAAGCTATACGGACAGGGCGCATAGACGGCGCTCTGCCCGCATAACATGACGTTCATCTGAGTTCGTAGCACGCCTGCAAAGCCAGATGCGGACCGGTCAGCGGTCGCCGGGATTTGGGAAACTGCAGTGCAACCGGCGTCATCGAACTTTGCGCCAGGGCCACCGCAATGGCGCCCTGCTGATATGCCTGCTCTGCGGCTGCCGCAATCAGTGCAAAATAGCGTGTTATGTCCCCCGCTTTAAACGCCGCCCATGCGTCCTCCACCAGCGCAACCTCTGTCTGGCTGCCGGGCTGGCAGAAAAGCGCCCGCGTTGCCGCCAGCGTTGATTCTGCCGCACAGAGCGCCACCGTCGGCCCCGGATGACGCTGTAGCGCCGCCGCTAACATGCCGTCGGTGCGCATGACCCGATCCTGCACGGAGAAATCATCGGCAACCGGTCCCAGCGTCGAACAGGTAATCAGTACGGCATCGAACTGCGGCAGCATGGCTTTAACCAGTTGCGCGATATGGCAGCGTAATTGCGCTGTCATGCCGCCGCTGCGTTCCGCCTCGGCCAGCAGCGATGGCATCACCAGATGATTTAGCGGCGAGTTGTCACGCCCCAAGGTTATGGCGGCATCATCAAAAATCGCGATATTGCTGGCAGCGGTGTGGAAGCAAAGAATATTCAGGGTGAGTTCCTTTTCTGACAGGTACAGGGTCAGCGTGTGGGTTGCCACAAGGCATGCTGGATAACGACACGATAACCATCCTTGTCGATAAATGTCACGCCCCGCTGATCCCAGTAAGGGTTATAGGATGGCACCCGCTGGAAGCCTGCGTCATCCATAGAGGTACAACGAAACAGCCAGTCTGGCTGGTGGGGAATATAAAGCACCAGCAGATCGTCTTCCGTTGGCGATGGCCGGACGGGATGGGTATGACAGAGCGTGAACTCGAGATGCCAGCCCAATCCCTCCGCGCCCAGCATCACACCACTAAAACCCTGATGACCGGTAAACTCACCGATTTCCTGCAACCCCAGCCCGTGGCAATAGATCTGACTGCTGTGCGTCAGGTCAGTCACAGGTCGGGCAATACGCAAATGCTGAAAAGTCATGGTTCTCTCCCTGTTCAATTGACTGTTATTTATCACAATCTTCAGCGCTTCCTGTGATCCTGAATGCTAACAACCGCCCAGCCAGTTCCATGAAATGACCGTATTTGCAAATTGAAGGCACAAAAAACCCGGTTACAGAAACGTTTTAACTTCTCTGTTTTGGCAATTGCAACACAGGCCCTTGCCCGGTGAATGTAGTGATGGCGCGTAATCAGGAGCTTCAGCCAGCTCATCTGCAAAATCCGCTGACCGCTCACAGCGCTAAACGCATTCCCGCCGCAGTCATCTACACTTTTCCGGTATTCATATGGCAATGCCCAGTGCATCGCCCGGCTATAAAAGGAAGACAATATGACTGAACAAGCAACCCAGAACCATGCCTGGTTACTGGCTTCACGCCCTCACGGTGAGCCGACCAAAGAGAATTTCCGCCATGTGGCGCAGCCTATCCCGGAAATTAAAGATGGCGAAGTGCTGCTGAAGACTATCTATCTCTCACTTGATCCCTACATGCGTGGCCGGATGGACGACGGTAAATCCTACGCCGCGCCGGCAGAGCTGGATCAGCCGATGGTCGGTGGCACCGTCTGTCAGGTCGTCGAATCGAAAAACAGCGATTTTGAAACCGGTGGCTGGGTGCTGGCGCAGAGTGGCTGGCAGGAATATGCCGTCTCAGATGGCAAAGAGATTGCGAAGCTGGGCAACGATCTGCCGCATCCGTCATGGGCGCTGGGCATACTCGGGATGCCAGGCTTTACCGCCTATATGGGTCTGATGGATATCGGTCAGCCGAAAGCGGGTGAAACCCTGGTCGTCGCCGCGGCAACCGGTCCGGTAGGCGCAACAGTGGGTCAGTTAGGTAAGCAGAAAGGCTGTCGTGTCGTCGGTGTCGCGGGCGGTGAAGAGAAATGCCGTTACGCGGTCGATACGCTGGGCTTTGATGCCTGCCTCGATCACCACAGCGCCGACTTTGAAGAGCAACTAAAAAACGCCTGCCCGGATGGCATCGATATCTATTTCGAAAATGTGGGTGGTAAAGTGTTTGATGCGGTATTCCCGCTGCTTAACACTGCCGCGCGCGTGCCGGTCTGTGGCCTGGTCTCCGCCTACAGCCAGCGCGAACTGCCTGAAGGCCCGGACAGAACCTCACTGCTCATGGCGGGCATTCTGAAGCGCCGTATCCGTATGCAGGGCTTTATCATCTTCCAGGATTACGGTGACCGTTATCCAGAGTTCCTGGAGGCGATGCGTCCTATGGTTGAGAGCAAAAAAATCCACTATCGCGAGCACATGATTGAAGGGTTAGAGAACGCACCACAGGCGTTTATCGATATGCTGAATGGCAAAAACTTCGGTAAAACCGTGGTGAACGTCGGCGCATAATGGTTAACGTGCCACGTCACTGACGTGGCACGCTGCATTGAATGCAGTATCCCTATCCCCGCAGTGTGACCTCTCCGGCCTCAGGCCCGCCCGTAACCCAAAGACTCTCCCGCAAATCAGGCACACCTGTCGCTGACGACGCTTAGCAGTTAATGTATTCAGAAGGAAAAAAGAGAAGACGTGATATCGCAGGAAAGTTTGCCAGGAGAGCGCGTAATAACGCTGAGCGCCAGGGCGGCGCTCAGCAGGTCATAATTACTTCAGACGGAACGCGACAACGCTGTCGCCCGCCGTGGTGCCAAGCGAGCCATGGCCGCCTGCGGCAATCACCACATACTGCTTACCATCTTTGCCCATAAAGGTCGATGGCGTGGCCTGTGCACCCGCGCTGAGTTCCGTCTGCCACAGCAGTTCGCCAGTGGTGCTGTCGTAAGCACGGAAGAAGTTATCTGCCGTTGCGCCGTGGAATACCAGGTCACCCGCTGTCAGCAGCGGTCCGCCGTGCGCCACCATCCCCATCGGGAAACCGAGCGGGAAGCGGCCAGGCAGGAAGCTGGTCTTGAGGTTTTTGGTGGTGCCAACGCGACGCAGCCATTCGGTTTTGCCGGTGGTGAGATCCACGCCCACCATCCGTCCCCACGGTGGCGCGATGCAGGGAATACCCAGCCCCGATGCCATCTGCTGGATATGGATAGCGTAATCTCCGTGGAAGTTCTCATTCCAGTACGGTGTGCCATCTTTGGTGAAGGTACGCTGGGTTTCGGTTTCCGGCGTGCGCTTGATCAGGTTGTATTTGTAGGCCAGGCGCACCGGTGCCGCAATCAGCATCTGACGCTGCGGATCAACCGCCACGGAACCCCAGTTGAACACCCCGATATTGCCCGGGAAGATCAGCGAGCCTTTCTCGGTTGGCGGCGTCCACGGGTTACCGTCATAACGCAGCTCACGGAAAGTCGTGCGGCAGGCCATCTGGTCAAACGGTGTAATGCCCCACATCGACTTCTCAGTCAGCGGCTGCGGAATGAAGTTCAGGCTGGAGACCGGCTGAGTCGCCGCGTACTGCTCGCCCTTAATGCCATCCGTGGAGACCTTAACCTGCTCTACCGGGTAAACCGGCTCACCGGTCAGGCGGTTCAGTACAAACAGGTTGCCGGTTTTGGTCGGCAGGATCACCGCCGGTTGCGGTTTGCCCTGATAGTTGATGTCCACCAGCGACGGCTGCGACGGGTTATCGCGATCCCACAGGTCGTGGTTCGAACTCTGAAAACGCCATTTGAACGCACCGGTTTTCAGATCCAGTGCCACCAGCGCATCACGGAATTTTTCGGTATTGCTGGCAGGATCGCGTTCAATGCCGACTTCATCCGGCGAGGCGTTACCAAACGGCACATAGACCAGGCCGTTTTTCAGGTCGGCGCTTAGCGTAGCCCAGGCGACCGGGGTATCCTGCGGATAGGTTGCGCCCGCGGCGACCGGTGCGGTGTTATCCGGATTAGCCGGATCGAAGTTCCACACCAGACGCCCCGTAACGGCATCGTAGGCACGGATCACACCCGATGGGTTGCCGCTGTTGAAGCCGTTATCCATCACAGAACCGCCAACAATCACCAGATTGCCTGCCACCAGTGGTGCGGCAGTCTGCATCAGCGCATGCGGACGCACCTCGCCCATGCTGGCGCGCAGGTTTACCACGCCGTTGTCACCAAAGTTAGCACAGGTCTTGCCGGTGTCGGCATCCAGTGCCAGCAGACGGGCATCGGTGGTCGCATTGAAGATACGTTTGCGGCAGATAGCCGGGGATGCGCCTGTCTGCTGCTCCGCCTGCTGACCGGCATCGAAGTAGCTCACGCCACGGCAGGTCTGGTGCTGCTGCAGATAAGAGCGGTTTTTATCCGGCGCTGTTTTCCACTTCACTGCACCGGTTTCCGGATCAAGAGCATGAACCTCGTTGTGCGGCGTACAGAGGTAGAGCATGCCGTTGGCTTTCAGCGGCGTTGCTTCAAAGGTGTACTCGGTAGCATCATCACCCTGACGCAGATCGCCGGTGTGATAGGTCCAGGCCACTTCCAGATCGTTGACGTTATCTTTAGTGATCTGCTTCAGGGCCGAGAAACGCTGGCCATCTGTGGTCCCGCCATAGGCGTTCCACTCTTCAGCAGCACCGCCGGTCGCGGAACTGTTACGTTGGGTATTGATGGTGCCCTGTTGCGGCAGCGGATCGTAGAAGCAGAGGCCAGTCACCAGCAGCACCATCAGCACCACGGAGCCGCCAAGGAAAGGATGGAAGCGACGCTGTCCCTGATAGAGAGGACGAACCACCCACGGCAGAGCCAGCCAGACACCCAGCACACCAAAGAGGTCGCCGCGCGGGATCCACTGCCACTTATCGAAGCCCACTTCCCAGATAGTCCAGAACAGCGTGATCCACATCAGCAGCGCATACAGCGTCAGTGCACTGCGTTTATTCATCATCAGCAGAATCGCGCTGAGCAAAACGCCCATGCCCATCAACGCATAGAACGCGCTGCCTCCTGCCAGCAGAAGTTGTCCTCCCATGTAAATCAGGGCGATAGCAAATATCACCATGATTACACTGGTTATTTTATTTATCATGATCCATCCTCGGGTCATTAGCGGTCATCAGAAAGTTAAACCGGAAACATAAATTCAACGAGATCTTAACTTACGTGAGAAATATGTAAAAACGTGTATAAGCGTAACCCATTAAAAATATTTATTAAAAATATCGACTGCAGTGGCCTTGAGACCGCTTTATTTACTTTCCAAAGGGGCAAATACGCGATATTCATCACAAAAAATTAACGATAGGCCGTGAGTTATCGCACCTTTTGTTCAAAAACGAATTATTAACAGACCAGCCGCGCTTCATGAACGCCAGCTTAAGTGTGACCAGACAGGGATAACGAGTGTCAAATAAGTATAATGGTTTATTTACACAGCTCTGCAATTACTCTTATTGCTGAAATCAGTAAACTTAATGTACTGCTGATTTAATCCGTCCCGCTGTCAATGCTCATGCGGCTTCAATGATTTTCAGAATATTAATTCTGGCAATTGACCTTATTCAGCAATTATTTTTTAGCGCTACCTTCAGTAAGGAATAGATTAATTACGTAAGGGAATCTGTCGATAAAAACGATTTCAGATATTCCGTAGTCCGACCCGACTTTTATCTGTGATATATATCATCACTCTTTTAAAATTTATCCGGCCAGCAGGCGGGATTTTCACTGGCAGCAATAACCCAAGGCTAATTATGTCCGCACTTAATGCTATTTATCGTAAGTTACGTTTCCCGTTTAAATTCATTAATGCGGCCATTCGCTATCCTGCCGCGCAGGCACGGGTAAAGCGTTATTCCGTCATGTCGATAGAAGAAACGATAGATCTGTTATTACACAATCCGCAATTATCACTGGCCCGTTACGGCGACGGTGAACTGGAGATGACTTGGTATAAAAACATTGGTTTTCAGCCGTTTGACCCCAAACTGTCGGCAAGGCTCACGGCACTGCTGCAGCAGGCGCCCAAGGACAACCCGAACTGTCTGATTTGCCTGCCAGATGCTTTCCGCACCACCCGCAATATGAAAAATGGATCGGCCCTGTTCTGGTTCTTCCATAAATCATTTTACTTTAAACATTATGATGCTCTGCTGAATCATCAGTACCAGTATGGTAATACTTCCGTTACCCGACCTTATCACGATTATAAAAGCAAAAAATTATCCAGGACGATATTCGATAAATTTAAACAGCTCTATCAGGGTCGCCGGGTATTAATTGTTGAAGGCAGTGGCACTCGTCTGGGATTAGGCAATAATTTACTGGAGGGGGCCAGTGAAATTAAACGCATTACGACGCTGAACCGTAATGCTTTTTCCGTTTATGATCGCCTCTTCAATACAGTATTAGCGAATGCAGTCAACTTTGACCTGGTCTTAATTTCTTTAGGCCCGACGGCAACCGTGCTGGCATATGATTTAAGTCAGCGCGGAATTCGCTGTATTGATAGCGGCCATGTCGATATTGAATATGAGTGGATGCTGGCCAGTGCCACCAGCAAAGTAAAAGTGGCAGGAAAAAATGTTAATGAAGCGGGCGTGCTGCTGAGTGAACAGACAACAGTCGCTGATGAAACATATCAGCAACAGATTTTGCAGCACGTTGGCGAAACGCCACAGGATAAAACCACGACGGAAACGGAAGTGGTGGTTATCCCGCTGCCCCACGTCAGCAGCACTCATCATAATGCTGCCTGAGGTTCACCATCCACAGGCAATGACTGCACCGCTTTGATGCGCAGGCGAATAATTAGCGGGATCAGTTAAACCGTTAAGCGCAGGCTCAGCAGCCCGCAGCCTCTGTCAGCCCCGGTTCTGCTGGATAAACCTCTTATCCGGCATTAATCTTGCTTCGGCTATCCTGAGACATTTAATCAGGAGACGTGAGATGACATCCAGCCGTTACCGTTACACCCTATTTTCACTGCTGTTCCTGATCGCCCTGATCAACTACATCGATCGCGGCGCCCTGTCATTTGCGGCTAACGCCATTGCGGCGGAGTACCACTTCAGCAAAGTCCAGCTCGGCGCGGTGCTGGGTTACTTTGGCTTCGGTTATCTGTTTGGTTCGCTGTGTGGCGGCTTCCTTGCCGACCGTATCGGCACGAAGAAAGTCTGGCTGCTGGCTGGCGTGCTCTGGTCGTTGCTGGAGATCGCTACCGCCTGGGCCGGTGAACTGGGCATGGCGCTGTTTGGCGGCTCCGCCATTATGGGCTTTGCGGCCCTGCGCATCCTGTTTGGTTTTTCTGAAGGCCCGGCCTATGCGCTGATGAACAAGGCGATTGCCCACTGGGCACCCGACAGCGAGCGTGGCTTCGCACTGGGTATCGGCCTGCTCTCTACCCAGGTTGGCGCGCTGCTGACTGCCCCGATCGCGGTGGGCCTGCTGCTGCTGACCCATGACTGGCGCATGATGTTTATCCTGCTCGGTGTGTTCTCCCTGCTGGCGATGGCGTTGTTTGCCCGTACCTTCAGCGACAGCCCGGAAAAGAGCCCTCACACCAGCGCGGCTGAACGCGCACTGATCCAGCGCGGTCAGCGCCGCAGCACAGGCGACAGCGTCTCCCTGCCGTGGAGGCGCTTCTTTACCAGCCGCACACTGGTCTGCAACGCACTGGGTTACTTCTCATTTCTCTACATCACCTTTACCCTGGTGACCTGGATGCCGAAGTATCTGCAGGATAATTTCCATTACGATCTGCACTCGCTGTGGTACGTGGCGATGATCCCCTGGAGTGGTGCCTGCATCACCGTGCTGCTGGGGGGGCGTATTGCCGATGCCCTGCTGGCCCGCTTCGGTAATCTGCGGCTGGCGCGCAATCTGTTTGCGGCAGTTACGCTGTGCGGCACCGCATGCTGTTTTATGGCGATCCCCTACGTGCAGTCGGCCGCCGGGATTATCGCCCTGATGACACTGGGCAATGCGCTGAATGCGCTGGTGAATAATGTCTACTGGTCGGTAGTGATTGATGTCACCCCGAAAGCGTCGGTCGGCACCTACAGCGGCATGACGCTGGCCATAGCCAACCTGGCGGCAATTATTTCTCCGATGCTCTGCGGCTGGCTGGCGGAATATTACGGTTACAACGCGATGTTTACCGTCACTGCAGTCATCGCCTCCGGTAGCATGCTGGCGATGACGCTGCTGCAACCAGAAAAGCCGATGGTGGCCGACACGCAGACCGGCGCTGTGGATGTTTCGGCGGCCTAATCTCAGGCAGGAAGATTCCCTGGCATGACGAATTGCGCCTTAGCCTGACACCCTGCCGATCACACATTCAGCCCCTGAATAAAAGCCGCCTTTTATGGCGGCTTTTACCTTTCACTTAGCGGGATAGATTGACTGTTCAGGTCTGCCGCGGTGATCCCAGCGGCTGACGAATAGCCATAACAGCGCCGTCGCAAACCAGCCAATGATCCACGAGACATCATTGCCGGCAAAAATCCAGGTCAGCGAGCCATGGTGCAGCGGATTATCAATAAACGGCAGTTGCACCAGCACTCCCAGGAAATAGACGATGATACCGGCCAGATTCCAGCGTCCATAGCGTCCATCCGGCTGAGACAACGCAGGGACATCAACCCTGCCTTTGGTGATCAGATAGAAATCGGTCAGGCTGATCGCGCTCCAGGGCACAAAGAAAGCCAGCAGGAAGAGCAGGAAGTGGGTGAAGGATTTCAGGAAGGCCGGTTCGCTGAGCAGAGCAATGACGCAGGCCAGCGCCACCATCAGCACCACAAACAGAATGCGTGCGCCCCGACTCAGCGTGGTTTGCTGCCGGAAACCAGACACGATGGTCGTCAGTGACATAAAACTGCCGTACGCATTCAGCGTGGTAAAGGTGATTTTCCCAAAGCAAATTGCGAAATACATCACCATTGCCATGGTCGCCGTGCTGCCCATGCTCACGATGTAACCCACCTCATTACCTGCAAACGCACTGCCGGCAATAGCCGCGACGATTACCCCCAGCGTCATTGAAGCCTGCGTGCCAAGCACGGTGCCGAAAAAGACCGCGCTGAACAGTTTCTTTGCAGAGACATCAGCCGGCAGATAGCGCGAATAGTCCGAGACGTAGGGACAGAAGGCAATCTGCCATGACGAAGAAAGGGAGACCGCCAGCATGAAATTCGCGACGGTAAAGTGCTGATTCTGCCAGACGGCGGATAAGTCATGCGCAGAGAACAGAGTGATAAACAGATAAGCAAAGGCTAAAACGCCAATAACGCTCGCCACTTTCCCCAACTGATGGATGACACGATAGCCCAGCACTGCAATGATCACGATGAGGATGCTGAACAGGATCATCCCGGCTGAATTGCTGACATGGATAAGTTTCGCCAGCGCCTGTCCTGCTAACACTGTCCCGCTGGCTGAAAACCCCACATACATCATGCAGACCAGCACCAGCGGAATAACGGCACCAAATACGCCAAACTGCATACGACTGGTGATCATCTGCGGTAAACCCAGGCGCGGTCCCTGGATCGCATGCAAAGACATGATCGCTGCACCCAGAATCTGACCCACCAGTAAGCCAATGAGCGACCATATAACGTCGCCACCCAGCACCACGGCCAGCGCACCCGTGACAATGGCCGTTATCTGCAGGTTGCCCCCAAACCAGAGCGTAAACTGGCTAATGGGATGACCATGGCGTTCGCGCAACGGGATGTAATCAATGGAACGGGTTTCTGACAGGCGCTGTTTTTCTGCGCCTGAATAGTCTGCTACAGATGTTTTGACCGACATAGATTCCTCGCTGAAACAGTAAGAGATGCGTTAACTGGAAAGGTGAAGTGCCCGGCTCAGGGTTGAAGATACATGTCTATACAACCAGCGAGAATGTCATGCGCATCGGCAAGTTACAAGGCAACCTGTCATTGGAAAATATGATGATATCGACAGGCTGACTTTGATGATGATGATCGCCTGGAATGTCAGGCCTGCCAGATTCAGAGAATGCAGAGGCAGACATCCTCTGACAGTTAACCTTCAGCGACTACCCGCTGGCGATGACAGTCGGCCGGATCCAGTTTTAGCCCCGTTGAGGAACAGACCTCCAGGCGCGGCAGCGGCTTGCCTTCTGCATTATCCAGTAGCACCGAGTGCGTCTCGCCCTTCTCAAACAGATAGCGCTCGCCCCACTGGCGCATAGCCACTACCACCGGAAACAGCGCACAGCCTCTGCCAGTCAGGACATATTCGTTGTAGGCACTGCCATCGGAGGCCGGCGCAATTTCAAATACCCCCATCTCCACCAGCTGCTTCAGGCGTGACGCCAGGATATTTTTTGCCAGCCCCAGATTGCGCTGAAAATCACTGAATCGGCGGACGTCATCAAAGGCTTCACGCACGATCATCATGCACCAGCGTTCCCCAATTGATTCCAGGGTTCTGGCAACCGGACATTCACTGGTTCTCAGAGATTCCTGCTTAGCCATGTTTTCTCTCACTTTGCCTGTCTCATAAAGCCAGCTTAGCCAGCCGGAAAAGAAGTTGCAAAAAAAAACCTCTGCTGATAATTATGTTGCAACCCGGTTTCAAATAAAAACCACTCAGGCGCTAACATGACCACAACAACTGGCAAGACGTGTACTTCTGAATCAGATTTGCCGCCCGCTGCGACGTCGGTGCTTACGCACCGGATGATCGTTTTGTTCTCACTTACCTCTGCGCTGGCGGTCGCCAATGTTTACTCGGCGCAGCCATTGCTGGAATCGATAGCCGCCAGCCTGAATGTTTTCCCTGGTACCATTGGCGCAGTGGTGACGGCCACGCAGATCGGTTACGCCATCGGGCTAATCATTCTGGTGCCGCTGGGCGACTGCGTGAATCGCAAAAAATTGGTGGTTATCCAGCTACTGCTTTCCGTGCTGGCATTAACCGCCGCGGCCTTCGCGCCCGATCTGACGACGCTGCTGAGCGCGATGCTGCTGGTAGGGTTGATGGCGGTGGTCGCGCA
The DNA here is from genome assembly GCF_030270445.1 of Pantoea sp. QMID4. Taxonomy (NCBI): domain Bacteria; kingdom Pseudomonadati; phylum Pseudomonadota; class Gammaproteobacteria; order Enterobacterales; family Erwiniaceae; genus Pantoea; species Pantoea sp. QMID4. Next base: position 76,730 of record NZ_BSXL01000006.1, read on the forward strand.
GCTGATGGTGGCCTGGGCCGCCATGCTGGCATCGCCAGAACAGCGCGGGCGGGTGGTCGGCAGCGTGACCAGCGGCATCGTGATCGGCATTCTGCTGGCGCGCTTTGTTTCCGGGATGATTGCCGATCTGGTGGGCTGGCGGGCGGTCTTTCTGACGGCCGCCTGTCTGTTGCTGCTAATCTCGCTGGTACTCGTAAAAGTGCTGCCCGCCACAACCGGCCAGACGCAGCGCACCGCTTACCCGCTGCTGTTACTGTCGGTTTTGCGGCTATTCCGTACAGAACCCCAACTGCGCAAACGTGGCATCCTGGCGCTGCTGATTTTCACGGCCTTCAGTATGCTCTGGTCCTCGATGGTGTTGCCGCTGACCACCCTGTCACTGTCACACACTCAGACCGGGATGTTCGGACTGGCGGGCCTGGCCGGTGCGCTGGCGGCCAGCAGAGCAGGCGCATGGGCTGACCGGGGACGGGGCCAGCGCGCCACCGGCTTAGCCCTGGTGCTGCTGACACTCTCCTGGCTGCCGATAGCCGCGCTTCAGAGCTCAATCCTGCTGCTGGCTTTCGGGGTTATCCTGCTCGATTTTGCTGTTCAGACAGTGCACGTGATTAATCAGAGCCTGCTCGTCACTGCTCGCCCTGAAGCGGCCAGTCGTCTGGTCGGTGCGTACATGTGCTTTTACTCGCTGGGCAGTGCGCTGGGAGCCATTGCGGCGACACGGCTTTACGCGCACTGGGGATGGCAGGCCGTCTGTTGTGCCGGGGCAGCCGTCAGTGCCTCTGCCTTTCTTTGCTGGTATGGAGCACGTCAATCATGAAATTATCGCATCTGCTACTCGCCGTGCTGATCACCGCCATCTGGGGCGTTAACTTTTCCGTTATCAAACTCGGGCTGCATGCGGTCGATCCCTTTATCCTGGCGGGCATCCGCTTTACGCTCTGCGCCCTGCCCGCGCTGTTCTTTATCAGGAAACCGGACGTGCCGTGGCGCTACCTGATCAGCTATGGCCTGGTCTTCGGAATCGGTCTGTGGGGACTGGTGAATCTGGGGATTAAAACCGGGCTGTCGGCGGGCATCGCCTCGCTGCTGTTACAGTTCAGCGCCTTTTTCACCCTGCTGCTGGGTGGCTGGGTATTCAGAGAGCGCCTCAGCCGCTATCAGATTGCCGGATGTCTGCTGGCCTGCGCCGGTCTGCTGAGCATTTTCTTTATTACCGATGGCTCGGTTACGTTCTCCGGCATGCTGCTGGTGCTGGCAGGCGCAATCGCCTGGAGCATTGCTAACATCATCAACAAGAAAGCGGCGACCCGGCAGGTGTTTGCGTTTCTGGTCTGGTCGAGCGCCTTTGCACCCATCCCGCTCTTTCTGCTGGACGGACTGGTCAATGGCAGCGCGGGCTATCATGCGCTGTTCACGCAGCTGGATATGAAAGCGGTGTTATCAATACTGTTTCAGGTCTATCCCAACACCCTGCTGGGCTACTGGGTGTGGAACTGGCTGCTGAAACAGTATCCGGTCTCCACTGTGGCACCACTGTCGCTGCTGGTACCGGTGTTCGGCATTCTGGGCTCAGTGGCGATATTTGGCGAAACGGTTTCAGCTCAGAAAATCGTCGCGCTGATGCTGATCGTCGCCGGGCTGGCAGTGGGACTTTATGGGCAGCGGATCGTGCGCTTTATCGGCGTGCGAACCGGCTGACACGGAGATGATTATTCCCCGTGCCGCTGGCAGAACGCGTCGATGTCGCCGTGCTGAAAGTCGGGCAGATGCGCGAGCAGTTTCTCCAGTGGCCAGTTCCACCAGGCAATGCGCTGCAGGCGGGCGGCAATCGCGGGCGTAAACCGGACCCGCAACGGCCGCGCCGGAACACCGCCCACCACGCTGTAGGGCGCAACGTGTTTGGTTACGACTGCGCCCGCGGCCAGCACTGCACCATCGCCGATAGTGACGCCGGGCAGCACAATCACGCCGTGCCCGATCCAGACATCATTGCCTATCACCACCCGATCGGCGCGGCGGGCCGCAAAGAAGCCCTGATCGCGCTGCACGCCGGGATGGTAATACTCCGGGCAGTAGGTAAAGCGATGCTGCGAAGCGCGGTCCATTGGATGATTCGGCGCACCGATACGCACCTGGTTGGCAATGGCGCAGAAACGCCCCACCTGGGTGTCGGCCAGGCAGCAGTGCTCACCGACATAGGAGAAGTCACCCAGCTCGCTGTATTCCAGCACGCTGTGCGCCAGGATCTCGCACTGCTGACCCACAGTGGTTTCCCGCATCCATACACTTTCATCAATCCAGGTGTGCATTAATCGGGCAGGCATAACGGCGGAAATGGACATATTACTCCCTGTCAGGATAAGCAGCACCCCGGTGGTGTGTTTGCTGCATCACCTTACCCGCCTTTAATGACAGATAATTGACACAGAAAAAAGGCGGAGTGGTTAGCTCCGCCTTGTTTCAAGTTCCGGTTAACCTGCGTGACCGGTCAGTTGCATAAGGGCAACGATGATCTGCAAGATGACCCGGATAAGATCCAGTATCAGCTTAGTCAGTTCCATCACTTTCCTTCTCCTTTTTCAGGAGCGCGCTATTCGGCAACCAGGGCTTTGACTCTACCCGCCGGGTGCCTGAGCACATCTTTGTGGAGAGGGCTGAGCGGCACTCATGGTTAAAGCCACAGGCCAGCACCACCTGATGCCTGCCGGGATTTTTAAAACCGTGCCCCTGGGAGCGGCCAGTCGACAATGAGGCAATGCCCGACACTCAACACATGTATAAACATACAGTATTTTGGCGAAACTTGAAATCCTTAGCCGCACATTTTACAATCCTGTCTGTGGAGAGTGCTGAGCACCTCGTTCGCAGCGCGGTTACCAGCCGGGTAGCGAACAAAAAATAAAGGATTTGGCGCGATGCCAAATCCTTTTTTTATGCCTGTTTTACGGCGATAATCCAATCCGTGCAGAACTTACTTCGCGGCGCTGATACGCCAGATGGTGTTCCCTGCGTCGTCAGCAATCAGCACGCCGCCCTGTTTATCGCTGGCGAGCCCAACCGGCAACCCCCTTACCTGCTTTTCATCGTCCGTCAGGAAGCCCGAAACCACCGTCTGCGGCTGACCCACCGGCTTGCCGTTCTCGAATTTCACCCACACCACTTTGTAACCATTCAGCGGTGTCCGGTTCCAGCTGCCATGCTCACTGATAAACGCACCGCCACGGTACTGCGGCATATTATCACCACCATAGAACAGCAGGCCCAGCGGCGCGACATGCGAACTCAGGGCGTAATCGGGCTTGATCGCCTTCTCAACCAGTTCAGGACGCTGCGGTTCGGCACGGGTATCCACATGCTGACCAAAGTAGCTATAGGGCCAGCCGTAAAAACCTTTATCCTGCACCGAGGTCAGGTAGTCCGGTACCAGATCGGAGCCGATTTCATCACGCTCGTTGACGACCGCCCACAGCTTGCCGCTCTGCGGTTCCCACTGCAAGCCGGTCGGATTGCGCAGACCGCTGGCGTAGATACGGCTGGCACCGCTGGCCGCATCCACTTCCAGTACCGCTGCCCGGCGATACTCTGCGCCAATGCCGTTTTCGGTAACGTTACTGTTGGAGCCGACGCCCACATAGAGCTTGCTGCCGTCGGGGCTGGCTAACAGCGCCTTGGTCCAGTGGTGGTTGATCGGTCCGCCCGGCAGCTCCGTTACCTCTTCAGGAGCAGTACGGATCTCCGTGTCCCCTTCGCGATAGGGGAACTTCACCAGGCTGTCAGCATTCGCCACGTAGAGCGTATTCCCAATCAGCTGAATACCAAACGGCGAGTGCAGATTCTCGATAAAACGATGCTGCTCCCATTTACCATTGACGTTGCGCAGCAGCGTAATGCGGTTGCCGCCTGCGCCGCCCTTACCTGACGCTTTCTGCACGATACCCATAATCAGCTGTTTAGGCCGGGTGGTCGGTTTTGGCGGGCCATTGGATTCCGCGACCAGCACATCATTGTTTGGCAGCACGTAAACCTGACGCGGATGCTGCAGATTCTCAGCAATCTTCTCAATCTTCAGGCCATCAGCCACTTTTGGCATTTCACCGGCTTTCCAGGGCGTGCCTTCCGGCACCTGCATTGGCGGCATAAAGAAATTCTGCGCCTGCGGCAGTTCGGGATTGGGTCCGATCTGCTTTTGCGGATCGACCAGCGCACCATCATCACAGCCTGCCAGCAAAGTGGCCAGGGTCAGCGCGAGCAGCGTTTTATGCGGTATGTTCATGTGGCTCCTCCTTAAGCGCTACGCTGACGTAACGCAAGTTGCACATTCGCCAGCAGCAGCAGCGCTACCACCAGCGTCGAGAGCGTTACGCCCAGTGGGATCACCGCGGCGGCATCACGGCTGTGAATAAATGCATTGACGATAGCGATGATGATGGCCACCAGCCAGAGCCAGAAATGGCCCTTTTCCGCGCTGTCACTGCCGCGAAACAGATAAACCAGTGCAATGAGACGTGGCACGATCGCCAGTATCAGTCCCAGCGCAATCAGCCAGCCTGCGGCATCCGTCCAGAACTGCACAAAGGTCTGCATGTAGAGAATGTCAAACAGCCAGGCCGCCACAAAAAAGCCCAGCGGCACCGGCTCCAGCAGAGCATACAGCGTCACGGCAAACGCCGATCTTCCCAGGGTATTGCGCATGTTTCTCTCCATTTTTAACGTGAATGCGGACCAGGTCAGATGTCGCACTGCTCAGAGCAACCGACCCCGCGTCTGTAAAAGATTAGTAAATCTGAAGAGAACAGAGAGTTTATTTGGGAGGAATTGCAAATCAGGCGGATGACGTCCCTGTCATCGCTGGTCAGTCAGGGCTTATCAGCGGGTAAGGTGACCCAGTAGCCTGGCTGGTAAGGCAGTGGCAGGAATTTCTCGTGGAACGCGCGGAAGGTGGCATCCGGATCGACATCGGCAAACAGGTCGGGATGCAGCCATTTCGCCAGCGCCTGAATCGCCACAAACTGGTACGGGCTATCGTAGAACTGATGCCAGATGGCGTGGACGTTGCCGCTATGCGCCACCGGCAGGGTTTTAAAAGCATCGCGCATCATCAGTGCCTTAAGACGCGCCGTCGCGTCGGTGACGTTTGCACCCGGACCGACGCCGACCCATTTGCCCACGGTGTTGTAGTTCTTCCAGTTTGCGCCGGTCACCACCACCACATCCGGCTGGCTGGCGATAATCTGCTCCGGATTAACCGTGCCGAAGGTGCCAGGGATCAGGTCTTTCGCGATGTTGCGACCGCCTGCTATCTCCACCATCTGACCAAAGTTCTCATTGCCGAATGACATGCAGCATTCGTCGCTATAGCCGCCTGCGCGGTCGATCATCACTTTCGGACGATAGCCGGTGAAGTTCTTCAGCCGCGAGGTGACAAGGTCAATCTGCTGCTGGCGGAAGGTGATGATCTCCTGCGCACGCGCCGGTTTGTTTACCAGTTCGCCCATGATGCGGATACTTTTCTCCGCGTTCACCATCGGCGCTTCACGGAAATCGATAAACACCACCGGTACGCCAACGGCCTGCAGTTTTTCAATCAGCTTGCCTTCATCGGTCGCCGCTTTCGACTCCAGATTCATCAGCACCAGATCGGGTTTCAGGGTCAGCGCCTGCTCGACGTTGAAGGTGCCATCTTTCGCGCCGCCGAAGGTCGGTAATTTTTTAATTTCCGGATAACGCCTCTCGTAGGCCTGATAACCGTCCCAGTCCGCCTTGTGAAGGTCATCACGCCAGCCAATCACCCGCGTGAACGGGGCGTCGCTATCAAATGCGGCCAGCAGATAGATCTGACGGCCCTCACCCAGAATGATGCGCTTTGCCTCCTGCGGCACCTCGACCTGACGGCCTGCGACATCGGTGATCATTTTGGCCGAAGCCGTTCCTGCCAGCGTGAGCAGCCCCAGCGCTAAAAACCATTTTTTCATTATGAAAACCCGCACAAATGATAATGAGAACTATTAATGTAAAGCGGCGTTACTATCACCTAAAACAGCGTTCAGGGGAAGTCGTGGGGTTAAATGTTTTTTGCGGCGAGGTTACAGCGACCTTACGGCTTAAACCAAACCGCGCATTATTCGCCCGGTGACGTTAACAGGCAAAACTCAGCGCCGGAAAGAGAAAATTCAGCCTGCCTGGGACACAAAAAAGCTAAAGTGGCTGCATGACGGTTAACTTTATCTTCAGGATGATGAAGCAGAGGGAATTCATCAATTAACGAGTGTCAAAAATCGTCCTGGGAAGCGTTAACGGATCAGGTTGACTGATGCAGAAGCACTGGCTCCGCTCAGTGCTTAAGACTGCACCATCAGAGATCCGTTTGTTGGTTTACATTTTGGCTCACAGAGCTCGCTGAGGGCAGCAGATACCTGATCGATTTTCTGCTGCCAGATACACCCGTTAAGGCCGTGCTGCTGTACCATCCGGCAAGCGCGCATTGGTCCATTTCGGTAAATCACCTTGTACCGGATATTTCGCTGCTTCTTTTAAATTAATATCAACTCCCAGCCCCGGTCGTTCACTGAGATAAGCGTAGCCGCGATCGATTTCCGGGCATCCTGGGAACACCTCCATTAGCGCGTCATTAACTGGCGTATATTCCTGAACACCCAGATTTGTGATGCTTAAATCAATGTGTAAATTAGCTGCCACCCCAATCGGTGAAATATCCCCAGGGCCATGCCAGGCTGTTTTTACACCGTAAAGTTCAGCAAAAGTCGCTAACTTTTTCGCAGGCGTGATCCCGCCGATTGTACTGACGTGACAGCGAATGTAATCGATAAAATGATTCTGAATCAGCGGTTTCCACTCGTTAATCTGGGTAAAGAGCTCTCCCATCGCAATCGGCGTGCTGCTTTGCGCACGCATTTTATCCAGCCAGTCGATGTTCTCAGGCGCAACCGGATCTTCAAGAAAGAATAACTGATAAGGTTCCAGCGTTTTTGCCATCTGAATCGCAGCAATTGGCGCGATTCGTTCATGCACATCATGGATAAACTCAACGCCGAAGCCGAGTTTATTACGCAGATGATCAAACAGGCGCGGCACCGCCCGCGCATAGGCATCGGGATCGAAATACACGCCGTGCGTTTGGCTGCGCGGCGAAACCTTGGGCTGAATGTTACGTGCCTTTGCCAGCTTGCCCGCAATTAAGCGCAGATCGTCAGTGCCTGCTCCACCATACATGCCGACCTGACAACGTACGTATTGATAGCCCTCTTCCATGCGTGCACGAATGTTGTCCTCCACTTCCACTTCATCAGCGCCATCACAGTGACGGTACAGCGCCACGCCATCACGACATTTTCCACCGAGCAGTTCATAAACCGGCAAACCGGCCACTTTGCCCTTCAGATCCCACAACGCCATATCCATGCCAGAAAGCGCATTGTTCATCACCGGACCGTTACGCCAGTAACCGCTTACCGCAGCCGACTGCCAGATATCCTCTATACGCGCGGGATCTTTGCCCAGCAAAAAAGGTTTTATGTAGTTGTCAATTGCCGCTGCTACGGCGTGTATACGCTGGGTAAACGTGGCGCAGCCCAGACCGTATAAACCTGGCTCGTTGGTTTCTATTTTGACGACGACTAAATCAATGCCGCCAGGTGCAGTCAGTATGGTTTGAACGTTGGTAATCTTCAGCTGGCTCATAATACTCCTGAATATCTTGTAAGATGTCCTACATGCAAGGTGTTTAAAAAAGTCTGCACGGGATTTCTGTGAAATCAGTCGTGACGTACATCCTGAATGGCACGCACGTTGTGCGCCATGGCGCTATTTAACGTTTCTGTCGCCAGCGTAGCATCCCGATTTTTCAACGCCATATAGACCTTGATGTGAGCCTCGATACTTTCCAGCGTAATGCCCAGAACCCGGTTAAGCTCTTCCAGATAATGAATGTAAATGCCCTTCAGCGACTGCATCACATGAATAAAGATCGAATTATGCGAAGCCTTCACAATCGCCAGGTGAAAGTCATAATCTGCCAGTGAATACTTTTTGTAATCATCCTTATTCACCAGCATGCGGTTAAGCGCTGTTTCCAGCTCGTTAAGATCGTCATCATTCGCGTTTTTCACCGCAAGTTCCATACAGCAAAACTCCACGGTCTGGCGGAAAACACGCATATGGTCAAACTCTTCCTGTGAAAGATGCAGAATCGGCTGGTTATCGTTGAAAGTGTCGTAACGCGCCACATTACGCGTAACGTAAGTGCCTTTTCCATGATGCGTGACCACCACGCCAAGATCGCGCAGTTTTTGAACTGCACTTCTTACACTGACACGGCTAACCTGGAAAGTGGCCGTCAGGGCGGGTTCTGAAGGCAATTTGCAGCCGGGCTCCCAGATACCCTCCTGAATGTTTTTCTTCATCTGCTCGTAGATCACATCCACGATGTTATTTTTTTGTACACTTTCTAACGTCATAACATCAACCCACTTGTCCTACATGTCTGGATTTGTAACCCCGATTATAAACCAGTACAAGATAAATTTTGCGCTATTGGCGTCTTTCTGAAAAATAACAAATCACCATTTTTCCCGGTTAATGAGAGAGTTAGGTTAAATACTTGCTGCGAAATCGTAAAACAGTGAACTGAATTTTTGTGAAGCGCTTTGCATTTCGCCTTAAGGAGAATTGCTGCTTACGCTTACCTCAAGTACAACAATTACTATTAACTTGTTAGTCATGCTACATGGAGATTTATAATGAGCACTCTTTTCGACCTTAGCGGTAAAACCGCGTTGATTACCGGATCGACGCGCGGCCTGGGTTTTGCTTACGCCAGCGGTTTGGCTGAAGCCGGTGCCAGCGTCATCCTGAATGGCACCAGCCAGCAGCATATGGATGCCGCACTGAGCCAATTGCACTCCAGAGGCTATAACGCTTCCGGCTTTATTTTTAATGTTGCGAAAGAAGACGATATTGAGCAGGTGTTCAGCCAGCTCGATCAAGCCAACATTCACGTTGATATTGTTATCAACAACGCCGGCATTCAGTTTCGCCAGCCAATGCTCGATCTGGCATTAAGTGACTGGCAGCGCGTGCTGGACGTGAATCTCACCAGCGCTTTTCTGGTGGCGCGAGCCGCGGCAAGACGCATGGTCTCACGCAACAGTGGCGGCAAAATCATCAACATCGGTTCGTTAACCAGCGAAGCCGCGCGCCCGACGGTTGCGCCTTATACCGCGGCTAAAGGCGGGATTAAGCTGCTCACCAAATCTATGGCCGCCGAGTGGGCCGTGCACAACATCCAGACTAACGGCATTGGTCCGGGCTATATCCTCACCGACATGAACGCCGCGCTGGTGGATAACAAAGAGTTTAATCAGTGGGTTTGCAACAGCAATCCATCAGGCCGCTGGGGCAAACCCGAAGAACTGATCGGCACCGCCCTTTATCTGGCGTCCTCCGCCTCAAATTACGTTAATGGCCAGATGATCTATGTGGACGGCGGCTGGCTCGCGACGCTGTAACGCGCTACCCGCCGCATCAAAACGCACCTGTACCCTACTGACAAAAAATAAAAGAGGTCAGAACCATGAATCAGACCGTTGCAGGGACATTACCGACCAGCAGATGGCGTCGATTGATCCCCATCGCCTTTATCACCTACAGCCTGGCATATCTTGATCGCGCGAATTATGGCTTCGGCGCGGCAGCAGGATTAGCCGAAGATCTGCACATCACGCCCGCGATTTCATCGCTGCTCGGGGCGCTGTTTTTTCTCGGCTACTTCTGCTTTCAGGTGCCGGGCGGTATTTACGCTGAAAAGCATTCGGCTAAGCGACTGATTTTCTTGAGCCTGATACTTTGGGGTGCGCTGGCTGCGGTAACCGGCATGGTGCACAACGTGGCGCTGCTCGCCGCGATTCGTTTCCTGCTCGGCGTTGCTGAAAGCGTGGTGATGCCGGCGATGCTAATCTTCCTCAGCCACTGGTTCACGCGTGCCGAGCGTTCTAAAGCCAATACCTTCCTGTTTCTCGGCAATCCCATCACCGTGCTGTGGATGTCGATTCTTTCCGGCTATCTGGTGAATTCATTTGGCTGGCGCGGGATGTTCATTATTGAAGGTGTGCCGGCCATTCTCTGGGCGTTTATCTGGTGGGCGATTTATGCGGATCGGCCGAAAGATGCCAAATGGTTGAGCGAAGCAGAAAAACGCGCGGTGGAAAATGCCCTGGCAGCTGAACAGCAGGCAATTAAACCCGTCAAAAATTACCGTGAAGCCTTCCGCTTATCCAAAGTACTTTCGCTGGCATTTATTCACTTCTTCTGGAACATCGGCATGTACGGTTTCATCATGTGGCTGCCGTCAATCCTCAAAACCGCCTCGGGACTGAGCATCGTCGCCACCGGCTGGCTCTCAGCGGCACCCTATCTCCTCGCCGTCCCGCTAATGCTTGGCGTCTCCTGGTTTTCAGACAAATATCAGCAGCGTAAAGCCATTGTGGTGACGTTTCTCGGCCTTGGTGCACTTTGTTTTATTGGATCATTCTCGTTGGGTGCCTCGCACTTCTGGATTTCCTACACGCTGTTGGTGATCGCTGGGGGTGCGATGTATACGCCTTACGGCCCATTCTTCGCCGCAATACCCGAAATGATCCCGCGCAATGTGGTGGCAGGAGCAATGTCCTTCGTCGTCTGTTTCGGGGCGCTGGGATCTTTCGTTGGCGCATGGATTGTCGGTTACCTCAATGGCCTGACCAGTAGCCCAATGACGTCCTATGTGTTCATGGGCGGATCGCTGGTCGTCGCTGTTTTGCTCGCCCTGTTGACGACGTTCAGCAGCCATTCCGCAGCATTGACGAAAACTTCAAATGCTTACTGAAACAGGCTCATCCATGACCACTCAACCGACCCGAACGCGCTTCTCCGTGCTGACCATGTTGTTTATAGTCACCGCGATTAACTACATGGATCGCGCAAACCTTTCCGTTGCAGGCTCTCACATTCAGGGCGAGTTCGCCCTGTCAGCCACTCAGCTTGGCCTGCTGTTCTCGATGTTTACCTGGTTCTACGCCATGAGTCAGATTCCGGTCGGCTATTTGCTTGACCGAATCGGCTCGCGCTGGTTGTACGGTAGTGCCATCGTGTTGTGGAGCATCTTCACGCTGCTGATGGGTTTTGCCTCGCATAACCTGTTCACCACGGCTTCCGCATCTTTCGTGATGTTACTGGTGTGTCGCGCACTCGTTGGCGTAGCTGAAGCGCCTTCTTTTCCCTCCAATACCAAAATTATCGCCACCTGGTTTCCTGATCATGAACGTGCGCGTGCTACCGCAACCTATTCCAGTGCGCAATACATCGGCCTGGCACTGCTCACGCCCGCGCTGTCGTTTATCGTCAGCAAATGGGGTTGGGAGATGTCTTTCTATCTGTCTGGCGCGACAGGCATCATTTTCGGTATTTACTGGTTGTTCACCTATCGTGATCCACAGCACAGCTCGTCGGTGAATAAGGCCGAGCTGGAAATCATTTGCCAGGGGGGCGGTTACGGTTCCGCGCTGCAAAACACGCATAGCCGGGTTAACTGGCAGTCGGTGCGCTATATCCTGCGCCAGCACACGACATGGGGCTTGTTTATCGCGCAGTTCGCGGCCTCGTCGACGCTCTATTTCTTTCTGACCTGGTTCATCGTCTATCTGGAAAAAGGCTTGCACCTGTCGATCGATAAAGCGGGCATCGGCGCAATGTTTCCCTATCTGATGGCAATGGCTGGCGTGCTGTGTGGTGGCACCTTAAGTGACATGCTGCTTAAGCGTGGCCGCAGCCGCACATTTGCACGCAAATTGCCGGTGATGGCCGGTATGCTGCTGACCTGCTCGATTGGGCTGGTCAATTTCTTCCAGGATCAGCCGGTGATCGCTATCGGCATTCTCTCTATCGCGTTCTTTGCCAATGCCTTCTCTAATCTGGGCTGGGTGGTATGCAGCGATGTGATACCACGGCACCTTATCGGCACCATCGGCGGCTTTTTGAATATCTTTGGCAACCTTTCCGGTATTGCCAGCCCGATTATCATCGGCGTGATCCTGCAACGCACACAGAACTTCCAGTACGCAATGTGGTACATCGCCGCCGTGGCGCTGGCGGGTTTTTTCGCCTACCTGTTCCTGGTCGGTAAGATTGAGTTGATAACCCCGCCGGGAGACGAACAAAACAGCAACGAAGCCAATAATTTCAATACTCCATCAAATGTACGGGGATAAGTTATGCAGCAGAAAACAGTAGAAGCAGTCATGGTCAAAGGCGCGCACGATGTTGGCGTGGAGGCGCAGATTATTAGCTGGGATGATGAGCAAGTGCTGGTGCGCGTCGAGCGCGGCGGGATCTGCGGTTCAGACATCCACTATTTTCAGCACGGTAAAGCCGGGATGTCAGTACTGAAATCTCCGATGGTGTTGGGACATGAATTTGTCGGCATAGTCGAGCAAGCCCCACCCGGCAGCAATCTTCGCCCTGGCCAACGTGTCGCCATCAATCCGTCACAACCCTGCCAGCAATGCGAGATTTGCCGCAGCGGCAAACAAAACCTTTGCCGCTCAATGCGATTTATGGGCAGCGCCCAATTCTTCCCGCATGTTAACGGCGGTTTCGCGCAGCAAGTCGTTGTCAGCCCGGAACAATGTGTACCCTACGCGGACCAGGCTGATTCAAAGGTTATCGCTTTTGCTGAGCCGCTCGCCGTCTGCATCCACGCCGTAAAGCAAGCCGGTGACCTGACCGGAAAACGTGTTCTGGTGACCGGTGCAGGACCTATCGGTTGCCTGGTTATTGCAGCGGCTCTCGCTTCCGGCGCAACCGAAGTGATCGCCACCGATATCAGTGAGCGTTGCCGCGAACTGGCAGTCAGGATGGGCGCCATATCTGCCCATGACCCTCGTGATGAACAGACCACGGAAGGCTGGACTGCCGGGGGTGGCATTTTTGACGTCTGTTTCGAAGCATCAGGGGCAGCGACAGCCGTAGCCTCTGTTGTCTCATATACACGTCCCGGAGGGATAATCGTGCAACTGGGCATGGGTGCCGCTGCAGTGACGTACCCGATAGGGGCATTGCTGGTTAAGGAGATTCAGCTGCGCGGTTCATTTCGCTTCGTTGATGAATTCAGCACAGCCGTCAGCTGGCTGGGTAACGGCAAAATTAATCCGCTGCCATTACTCTCTGCCGAAGTGGATATGCATGACGCCAGCGCTGCACTGGAACTGGCCTCAGATAAAGAAAAAGCGGCGAAGGTTCAGCTGGTTTTCTGATATCGGTTCTGGTTAAAAGAACCATTGCCGGATACATCACGAGGCCCGTCACACTGAGCAGGGTCGGGCCACGGTGACTTAGCTTTCTGCTCTGGTCAGGGCAGTGACAACCGGTTCAATCTGCTCACGCCTGACGCTGGTCTCCGATCGGGGTGGCGCATTGCGGCCTGACTCAGGCTTCAGCGCCATCCTCTCGTCAGCACGGTAAAGGCTACCCTTTGTTACAGGCACTGCAATGGCGCCTGCATATCTGTTGCACAGCAGACAGGTTTTTACTGCCTTTTTCCTCTCAAAACAGCATCAGTTGGTACTGTTAAGTGGTTTGCTGGCGCCTGAGCCAGTGAATCAGGTTCTTTATTACCTGTTAGCCATTCCAGATATGACCCTCCGGTTGCTGACGACTTTACCCTCTGAAACACCCTCTCCCGCCGCTCACAAAGACCGTTCCGTCTGTTCGCCCTTTAGAGTCCTGCTCCCGGTAATCATTTAAACGAATGTGCTGAAGTAAAAGGTTAAGCGAAGGGTTAAATGCTGCTGAACCGGGTTTGCCTGGCTCTGGCAATTCCTTTGAGACAGATCACAGGCCAGCTTTATCCCCCTTGTAACCCGCTACAGGAATTGAGTGAGCAGCCAGAGAATGTCCTCCGTGAAGAAAGAAGTGCAGCGTGTTGCTGCTCACAAAACGGACAGCTTTCGTGAATATGCTCACAGCACCTTGGGCGGCTGCACACATATTAGCCGTTAATCGTATCGATTTGGCCAGTGCGTTAATGAATTGTGAGCGCTAAATTAAAAATGAAACAGCGTTTTAATAATTAATCAGGACAGCCAGCCACAGGAGTTAACCGTGAAAATCAGCGCCATAGATGTCACCCTTTTTAGCTATCCCACCCGGCGCGTTACCGACAGCGCTGGCCACTCCCATCCCGGCCCGGAAAATGATGCGCAGATGGCGCTGTTGACCCTGACCAGCGAGGATAGCGAATGCGGCTACGCCTTTGCGCCACCGGAAGTGGTGCGGTCGCATGTGGTTAATGCCTTCTTTCGCAAGGTGCTGATCGGTCAGAACGCCTTTGACCGCGAGCGTCTGTGGCAGGATCTGGTGCACTGGCAGCGCGGCAGCGCCCACCAGCTTACCGAGCGTGCCCTCTCCGCAGTTGAGCAGGCGCTGTGGGATCTGATTGGGCGCAGGCTGAAACAGCCGGTGCATAAGCTGCTGGGCGGCTATCGCGAGAAGATACCGGCTTACGGCAGCACCATGTGTGGCGATGAACTGAGTGGCGGTTTATCGACGCCGGATGAGTATGCACAGTTCGCGGAAAAGCTGGTGACACGCGGCTATAAGGCAATCAAGCTGCACACCTGGATGCCGCCGGTCGCCTTTGCGCCCAGCCCGTCCATGGACATCAAAGCCTGCGCAGCGGTGCGTGAAGCGGTTGGCCCAGGTATCGCACTGATGCTGGATGGCTACCACTGGTACAGCCGCAGTGACGCGCTGACCATCGGCAAAGCACTGGAAAAACTTAACTTCACCTGGTTCGAAGAGCCAATGGAGGAAGAGAGCATGGCCTCTTACGCCTGGCTGGCGGACAACCTCTCAATCGACGTGCTCGGCCCGGAGAGTCTTGGCGGCAAACATCACAGCCGGGCCGACTGGGTCCGTGCCGGTGCCTGCGACATTCTGCGTGCTGGTGCCAATGGCGTAGGCGGCATCTCCGCTACGATGAAAGTAGCCAGTCTGGCGGAAGCTTTCGGTATGGATTGCGAAGTCCACGGCAACGGCGCAGCCAGCCTGGCGGTGGTCGGGGCTATTCGTAACTGCCGCTGGTATGAGCGCGGCCTGCTGCATCCCTTCCTGGATTATGAGACGCCGCCTGCGTATCTCAACAGCCTGATTGATCCGATGGACGATCGGGGTTTTGTCACCCTGCCCACCCGCAGCGGGCTGGGAGAGGATATTAACTTCAGCTGGATTGAGACCCACACGCTGAACCGCTGGTAATGAAGTACGGCAAACAATAATAACCCTGTTGCCGCGCAGCCCCGATGACGCGGTAAACGGGAAAACCTCTGACCTGCTGGACTTTACCTATGACCCTGACACAACGATGTGGTGCGTGGCTGATCACGCTGCTGGTGCTCACGAGCGCGCCAATCCAGGCAAAGACCCCGGATGACCAGCTGATCGTCGGCATGAATATGAACAACCTGCTCACCCTGGATCCGGCCGCGATGACCGGTAACGAGGTGGTCGGTATTGTGGTGAATCTCTATGACGGCCTGGTGGAGCTGAATCCGCAGCAGCTCACCGAGGTGCGCCCGGCGCTGGCGGAACGCTGGTCAGTCAGTCCGGATAACCGCACCCTGACCTTCCACCTGCGCGACAACGTCAGGTTTCACTCCGGCAATCCGCTCACCAGCGCTGATGCGGTCTGGTCGATGCGGCGGGTGCTGCACCTGAATCTGGCGCAGGCGTCGGTGTGGAAGTCCTACGGTTTCAGCCGCGACAATGTGGACCAGATGATTACCGCCCCCGACGACCGCACGCTGGCGATCACCCTGCCCAAACCCAACGATCCGCAGCTGGTGATCTACTCGCTGGCGGCGCTGGGCAGCATGGTGGTGCTGGACCGCAAAACGGTACAGCAGCATGAAGTCGATGGCGACTGGGGCAACCGCTGGCTCACCACGCATGAAGCGGGTTCCGGCCCGTTCCGGCTGGATGTCTGGCAGGCAAAAGATGTGCTGCGCATGAGTCGCGCGACAGACTACTGGCGCGGCGCAGCGAAGATGTCACGGGTGGTGTTCCGCCACCTGCAGGAGTCGCAGACCCTGCGGCTGATGATGCAGAAAGGCGATCTCGATATCGCCAGCAACATGGCAATCCCCGACGTGCGGGCTCTGCGTCACGATCCCGACCTCACCATAGATGCCGTCAGAAAAGGAACAATCTACTACCTGGCGATGAGCATGAACGATCCACGCTTTGACAATATTAAGGTGCGTGAGGCGGTCCGCTATCTGGTCGATTATCAGGGCATTAATAAAAGCCTGATGACCGGCTATGGCGAACTGCACCAGCGCCCGATACAGGCGGGGATGCCCGCCACGCTGCCCGACCCCGGTTACCGGCTCGATGTGCCGCGCGCTCGTGCGCTGCTGGCTGAAGCGGGTTATCCGGATGGCTTTGACACTACGCTGCGGGTGCTGGCCGATCAGCCGTTCCTGAATATCGCCATCGCCATTCAGTCAACGCTGCTGCAGGGCGGCATCCGGGCAAAAATCATTACCGGCACCGGCAACCAGATTTATGGCGCGATGCGCGATCGCCAGTTCAGCCTGCTGGTCGGACGCGGTGGCAGCGGCGTCGAGCCGCACCCCCACTCCAGCCTTCGCGCGCTGGTCTACAACCCGAACAATGCCGACAGCGCCCGGCTGACCAACTTCCAGGGCTGGCGAACCGGTTTCTACGACGCGCAGCTCAACCGCCTGATCGATCAGGCGCTGGTGGAACGCGACAAAACACGCCAGCAGCAGGACTACTTCGCCATCCAGCAACGCTATGACCAGCTGGTGCCTGCGCTCATGCCGATATCACAAATGCTCGACTCCGTGGTGGTCAGTAATCGGGTGCAGGCGTATCAGCCCCATCCCTCCGCGACCACCTTCCTGCGCGACGTCTGGAAAACCCCTGAAGCCCTGGCGGGAGGCACACCATGATGATGACCCTGACACGAAATCAGTGCCGCCGCATCAGCCATCGCGCGGTACAGGTATCAATTACGCTGTTCGGCCTGCTGCTGCTGACCTTTTTTATTGGCCGGGTGATGCCGCTGGATCCGGTGCTGGCGATAGTCGGCCCTGACACCGATCAGGCCACTTATCAGCAGGTCTACCACCAGCTTGGCTTTGATAAACCGCTGTGGGTGCAGTTTGGCCTCTATCTTAATGCCCTGCTGCATGGCGACCTGGGCCACGCGCTGCTCACCGGCCAGCCGGTGGTGCATGACATCCTGCGCGTTTTTCCCGCCACGGTTGAGCTGGCTACGCTGGCAATTGTAATTGGCGCAGGGCTCGGTGTGCCGCTTGGCGTGCTGGCGGCGGCGCGGCGTAACAGCGTCATCGACTATGTGGTGCGGATGCTCAGCCTGGCCGGTTACTCCACGCCGATTTTCTGGGTTGGCATGATGGGTCTGCTGCTGTTCTATGCCCATCTCGGCTGGGTCGGCGGTGCAGGACGGGTGGACTTCAGCCTGGATGGCGTCGTACCGCGTCGCACCGGCTTTATGCTGATCGACGCCCTGCTGGCGGGCAACGGTCAGGTGTTCCGGAATGCGCTGAATCATCTGGTGCTGCCCGCCTCGCTGCTCGGCTTTCACTCCATGGCCTACATCAGCCGTATGACGCGCAGCTTTATGCTGGCACAGCTGTCGCAGGAGTTCATTCTGACCGCGCGGGTCAAAGGCCTGACCGATTGGCAGGTGATCTGGCAGCACGCCTTCCGCAATATTCTGGTTCAGCTGCTGACCGTGGTGGCGCTGGCCTATGGCTCGCTGCTGGAGGGCGCAGTGCTGATTGAAACGGTCTTCTCCTGGCCCGGTTTTGGCTCCTATCTCACCGGCAGCCTGATGCTGGGCGATATGAATGCGGTAATGGGCTGCGTGCTGGTGGTCGGCCTGATCTTTGTGCTGCTTAACCTGATCGCCGACCTGCTCTATCAGGTGTTCGATCCGAGGACCAAAGTATGACGATCTCCTTCGACACCCCTTCTGCCGGACACACCCGCGAACGGCTGGCGCGCTGTCGGCGATTTGCTGCTCACTGCGGCACTTTCCTGTGGCGCATGGCCTGTAATCCCCTGACCGCCATCGGCGGCGGCATTTTGCTGCTGCTCTGCATCGTGGCGCTGTTTGCGCCCTGGATCGCGCCCTGGCATCCGCTGATTCAGGATCTGGACAATGCCCTGATGCCGCCCGATGCGGCCCACTGGTTCGGCACCGATGAGTTTGGCCGCGATATCTTCAGCCGTCTGGTGTGGGGCGCGCGCATTACGCTCTACATCGTGCTGCTGGTATCGATCACCGTCGGCCCGCTGGGCCTGCTGCTGGGCGTCACCGCCGGGTACTTTGGCGGCAAAGTCGACAGCGTGCTGATGCGCGTCACCGATATCTTCATCTCCTTTCCCAGCCTGGTACTGGCGCTGGCGTTTGTGGCGGCGCTGGGGCCGGGTCTGGAGCATGTGGTGATCGCCATTACCCTCACCGCCTGGCCACCGATCGCCCGTCTGGCGCGTGCCGAAACGCTGTCGCTTCGCCAGGCGGACTTTATCTCGGCGGTGCGATTACAGGGCGCGTCGCCGCTGCGGGTGCTGTGGAAGCATATTATTCCGCTTTGCCTGCCCTCGGTGATTATCCGCATCACCATGAACATGGCGGGCATTATCCTCACCGCCGCCGGGCTGGGATTTCTCGGGCTGGGCGCGCAGCCGCCGGATCCGGAATGGGGCGCGATGATCGCCAGCGGCCGCAACTACATGCTGGAGTGCTGGTGGGTGGTTACCGTGCCCGGTCTGGCGATCCTCATTAACAGCCTGGCATTCAACCTCTTAGGAGATGGCCTACGTGACCTGCTCGATCCCCGCAGTGAGTAACGCCTCGCCGTTGCTCGACGTGCGTGATTTGCACGTGAACTTTGTTAACGGACGCCAGATCACCCCGGCGGTGCGCGGCGTCTCCTTTCAGCTCGGACAGGAGAAGCTGGCGATTGTCGGCGAGTCCGGCTCCGGTAAATCGACCGTGGGCCGCGCCCTGCTGCAGTTGCATCCGGCCAGGGCGCGCATCGAGGCGAGCCGGATGCAGTTTGGTGATATTGACCTGCTGCACGCCAGCCCGGCGCAGATGCGCGCCATTCGCGGCAAACGCATTTCCATGATTATGCAGGACCCGAAATATTCCCTGAACCCGGTGATTAGGGTGGGCGAGCAGATCGCCGAAGCCTGGCGCAGTCATCATCGCGGCCAGAAAGCGGCGGCGCGCCAGCGAACGCTGGCGATGCTGGAGGAGGTGCAGATCCGCGATCCTGAACGAGTTTATCAGCGCTATCCGCATGAAATTTCTGGCGGTCAGGGGCAGCGCGTGATGATCGCTATGATGCTGATCACTGAGCCGGAACTGGTGATTGCCGATGAGCCGACTTCTGCGCTGGATGTCTCGGTGCGTCTGCAGGTGCTGGCGCTGCTGGACGATCTGGTGAAGGCGCGCGGGCTGGGACTGATTTTTATCAGCCACGACATCAGTCTGGTGCGCAGCTTCTGCGATCGGGTGCTGGTGATGTACGCCGGACGCGTGGTGGAGTCGCTGGCCGCCAGTGAGCTTGACCATGCCCAGCATCCCTATACGCAGGGATTGCTGGCGGCACTGCCCGACCTTGATCACCGCCGTACACGTCTGCCGGTGTTACAACGTCATGCCAGCTGGTTGATGGACTAAGGAGTTCGCGATGATTGATGTGAAAAATCTCAGCCTGAGTTTTGGTGATGACGATCGCCGGAGTCAGGTGCTGTTCGACGTAAATCTGCAGGTGAAACAGGGTGAAATTTTCGGGCTGGTGGGCGAGTCGGGCTCGGGTAAAACTACGGTGCTGAAGTGCCTGGCGGGATTATTTACTCACTGGCAGGGAGAGCTGAGCATTGATGACCAGCCGCTGACGCACCGCATCGATCGGGCGCGCTGTCGTCGGGTGCAGATGGTGTTTCAGGACCCTTACGGTTCGCTGCATCCGCGTCACACGCTGGGCGACATTCTTGAAGAGCCGTTACAGATTCAGGGGCTCGGGCAGCGCCAGCAGCGGGTGGTGGCGATGCTGGAGAAGGTCGGGCTGAATCGCGCCTGGCAGACGCGCTATCCGCACCAGCTTTCAGGAGGCCAGCGTCAGCGCGTGGCGATTGCCAGGGCGCTGATTTTAGCGCCGCGCGTACTGCTGCTGGATGAACCGACTTCTGCATTGGATGTGTCGGTGCAGGCGGAGATCCTGAATCTGCTCAGCGATCTTCAGCAACAGGAGAATCTCACCTATCTGATGGTGACACACGATCTCGGTGTGGTGGCGCACCTTTGCCATCGCGTGGCGGTGATGCAACAGGGCAAAGTGCTGGAGACGCTGGATGTACCGACGCTGGTGGCGGATCGCGCTGCTATGCCCTACACGCGGATGCTGGTCGAGGCGAGTCGCCACACTCATGCAGCAGGCTGAAAGTCAGCGGAGATCGTGAGAGAGAATAAAAAAAAGGCCGGTCAGACCGGCCTCGTGAAATCGGATGGCTTAGTGCGTCAGCTGACGCACAAAGGCAACGATCTCCTCATTTTTGCCATGCTCAGACAGGCACGGCTGGAAACGCGGGCCGCTGACGGCGGTACGCACCAGTTCAGGATCGATAGCACGCAGCGTGTCGAGATAGTTATCTTTGATCACCGCAGCCTTAACCTGGTTCAGCAGACCGGCATTGCGTACCTGCGGCTCTTTACGCTCTGGCGGATAGCCATTGCCCTTCTCGCCGGTGAACGCTTTTTCAAAGATAAAGCGCAGATTCAGTTCTGCACCCCAGCCGAACCCTTTAGCAAATGGGAGGGATAAAGCATTACCGTTGTTGATCTGCGCAAACAGGTAAGCATCCGCCGGATCGATACAGTAGCCGCAGACCACGCCCGGATGGAGGTTCAGCGACATCAGCGCGCCCTGTCCGGTACCGCAGCCCGCGACCACGAAATCCACCGCCTGGCTGTTGAGCAGTATGCTGGCCTGAATACCAAGATGAATGTAGGTCAGATGGTGATCCTGCTCATCGCTCATCCCGACGTTAAAGACCTGATGGCCCAGTGGCTGTGCGACGCCTTCCAGTTCTTTCAGCACGGTAACGTTTTTAGCGGCCTGGCTGTTTTCCATCATTAATGCGATTTTCATGATCTCCCCCTATAAATTAATTGAAACACTGTTTCATTTTAATGGAAAAGCACTAAAGTGCATGGGCTAATTCACCTGCGCGCTGTGAGAGCCATCACAAAATGGCCATTGCAGTGCCTGTTACCGCATGAGGATTCCGATGTTTATCTATCATAAAGACCAGCCACTGGACGATCTGGGTGGTGGCGTGACCCGCCGCGTGCTGGCGCATGGCGGCACAATGATGGCGGTTGAAGTCCGTTTTGAAAAAGGGGCGACTGGCCCGCTGCATCACCATCCCCATGAGCAGCTGACCTGTGTACTGAGCGGACGCTTTGCCTTCACCATTGAGGGTGAAACACGGGAAGTCGCCGCGGGGGACACACTCTACAAAGCACCCAATGTGCTTCATGGCTGTGTCTGTCTTGAGGCGGGCGTGCTGCTGGATACCTTTACGCCACAACGCGAAGATTTCCTCGCTGCTAAATAACTCACGCGGCCCGATGGGCCGCTTGTCGCACTGACCTGTGCTGTGTCTTTTCCCTGCCCGCCGGATTTGACTTAAAGCCGGTGTAATTTTTCTGAAATTCCCTTCACTTCTAACTGAATGATTAGCCAGCACTTCCTCTGCGGCCGCGCTGCGCTTAGCGCTGGGTTAAAAATCATTCAGCAGATTTCTGTACAAAATACGGATCGTTGTATAAGTTTAATAGCAACACCAGTGCATTTTTTAACCCGAAACAGGACAATAATATGCCAATGCAAAACACGCTGACCCTGCCGGTGAACCATACCATCCCGGTCAAAAATGAGTTCACATCATCCTTTGACGCCTCTGAACAGGACAAGCTTAACTTTCTGATTGAAGAATTGATGGAAGCAGGTAAGGAAAAAAGCTGCATGGAACTGCTGCGTCATCTGGCCTCTGCGGACAGTGCTGAAGAAGAAGCGTGCTGCCGTGAACTGCTGACGCTACTGATGGCACAAAAATGAAGCCTGTGGCTGGCGGTTTAACGCTGATTCACTACGCTTCAGGACCTTTATTACTACTCCGGACATTCGCCTGACCGCACTTCGACGTTCAGGCGTATTCATTTTCATGTAAACATTGCCTGTTGTTCCCAACGCCAGATTGCCCACATCAGCGGATGCTGTTCCAGGCGGTTAATCCGGGATTACTCACAAGCCCTCCCAGCCTCTGATTGCTTATCCCTCACTGCTTTTGTTAGCCTGAATCGCGCATCGGCGTGACGCGCCTTACACTCGCCGCACGGTTTATTACCCGTCTGTAAAAGGAGTGACATGATCATGACCCCAGCACCTGCCACACTGCATCTGCTGTGTGGAAAAATTGCCTCCGGGAAATCGACGCTGGCAGCGGAACTGGGCGCTTTACCGGGTTGTGTGGTCATCAGCGAGGATCAGTGGCTGGCCGCGATCTGGCAGGACGAGATGCATTCAGTGGCCGATTACGTGCGCGTTACGGCAAAACTCAGGAAGGCGATGACGCCCCACCTGGTGGCGCTGCTTAACGCAGGTGTATCGGTGGTACTCGATTTTCCGGCCAATACCCGGGCAAATCGTGACTGGATGCGCTCAGTGATAGAGGCCTCGTCTGCTGATCATCGCCTGCATTATCTGGACGTGCCGGACGCACTGTGTAAATCGCGTCTGCATGCCCGTAATCAGGGCGGCGAACACGCCTTTGCCGCAACGGACGAGCAGTTCACGCTGATTACCCGCTATTTTGAAGCGCCGCAGGAGGAAGAAGGCTTTCACCTGGTACGCCACGGTTAACGTCTTCTGCTATCAGGAGAGATCGAGAGCGGCAAGCACATCAGCAATCTCCCGAAATCGGCAGCCGTAAGCGGCAACAACAGTCGCGTTCGGTCAGCCCCAGCAGCCCTGCCGCAGCGCTGATTACCCGGAAACTGCCGCCGTGCTGGCGGTACAGTGCCCACAACGGCTCAGGACGATCGGACTGCGCTCTGACGCTCGCATACTCACCTGCGGCTGCCGCATCGGTCATCGCTTTTGCAACGCGCGGAAACAGCCCGCCGCACACCGGAGTCGACTTTTGCCTCCGTCAGCCTGCTCAGAGGCCGCAGAAGGCCGCTTGATCGGGTTTGCCCTCTGCAAAGTGAGTAAGGGGAAAAGCACTGAGTCCGCCGAACATATCGTCTGCTCCATCGTAAAAATGCGTTGCCTGGCTGATGTTCGTCCGTACAGCCATATTTCGTTTCCGGCCGAAGCATCGGTTTGCTCCACCCGCTATTTTTGTGCCTCACCCTCTTTACTCTTGTCTGAAGGAAGATAGCGATGATTGCCGTACTGTTTGAAGCTGAAGCCCGCCCCGAACACCAGATACGTTATCTGCAACTGGCCGCCGACCTGAGTCCGCTGTTAAAGGACATTGATGGATTTATCTCTATTGAGCGCTTTCAGAGCCTGGGTGATGAGAAAAAAATCCTCTCGCTCTCCTGGTGGCGCGATGACGCCGCGGTAGAGGCGTGGAAACGTAACCTCTGCCACCAGGCCGCGCAGCGTGAAGGTCGTGATACCCTCTTTGCCGGTTATCGCATTCGCATCGCCGCGCTGGTCAGAGAATATGCCTCACAACAGGGAGTAAATTAACATGTTCGATATTCATGTGATCCTGCAAAATAGTCCAGGCACCCTTTCCCGACTCACCACGCTGCTGGGCCGCCATGCAATCGGACTGGAAGGCGGCGGCCTGTTCTCGTGTGGTGCGCAGAGCCATGCCCATTTTCTGATTGCGGAAGGCGAACGGGCTCGTGCCGTGCTGGAAGCGGAGGGGATCACCGTCAAGGCCGTAAATGTCCCGCTGATTCGCAGGCTACCGCAGCAGCGTCCTGGCGAACTGGGGGCGATCACGACACGCCTGGCCGATGCCGGGATCAACATTCTGGTGCAATACAGCGATCACGCTAACCAGCTAATCCTGATCACCGATAACAATCAATCAGCCGCCGGGCTGACCACAGAATGGGCTCCCTAATCTGATGGCGACACAGCAACACCATCACGCAACTGACGACAGCGACGCGCTTGAGCACGCAATTGTGAGCGTCGCCGCCGCGATGGCCGATTCGTCTCGGGTAAAGATGCTGTCAGCGCTGATGGATGGACGCGCCTGGACGGCTACGGAACTTAGCGCCGTCACCGATGTTGCCCCCTCCACCGCCAGCGCGCATCTGAACCGGTTGATTAACAGCGGCCTGATCGTCTGTCTGGCACAGGGCCGTCACCGCTATTACCGGCTGACAGGCAGTGACATCGCAACGCTGATTGAGAACATGATGGGGGTGTCGTGGCGACGGATCGCTGCGCCGCAGAGCACGACGCCAACATCACTGCGCACTGCCCGCACCTGCTACGACCATCTGGGGGGTGAAGTCGCGGTGCAGATCTACGCCGCAATGGCACAGCACGGCTGGATCACGCCGGAGGGCAGCGCGCTCACCCTTTATGGACAACAGCAGTTTGCGGCGTTGCGAATTGATCTGTCGCAGCCCGGACGCCGCAAATCGTGCTGTGGCTGTCTCGACTGGAGTGAGCGCCGGTTTCATCTCGGCGGCTACGCGGGCGCAGCGCTGTTAACCGCCTTTGAGGTGCAGGGCTGGCTCACCCGACAGCCCGGCTACCGTGAAGTGACGTTTACTGCGGTGGGCGCCAGGCATTTACGTCAGGTTTTCGATATCACACTTCGCTGACACAGCACGCCTGAGTTCAGAGCCCATTTGCTGCCAGGCTCTGCGCGGGCGGCCTCGGACTGCCTGGAATCCCCTTATCAGCCCATAACAGGCTTATGAATTCTGTCACATTTCCGCAAACTCGCCTCAGAGCTAATAACACACCGACAAAACCGGCAGTTTCTATAACCTTATGAATCATAGAGCTATTAAATGATAACGCCAGGCAATCATGCGGCGCACACATTAATCATTGTCATTTTTGCACTTATTCAGCGCCGGGCGCTGATCCACTCTTCAGTCACAGGCACGGCAAAAAGTGTCATACCTTACTGGAGTTACTGATGCAGACAACCTCACCCATGACTCATCGCGCCAGGATTGGCGCTATATTTCGTGTTACCTCGGGCAATTTCCTCGAACAGTTTGATTTCTTCCTGTTCGGTTTTTATGCCACCTATATTGCCCATACCTTTTTCCCGGCCAGCAGTGAGTTTGCCTCACTGATGATGACCTTTGCCGTCTTTGGTGCAGGCTTCCTGATGCGCCCCATCGGTGCAGTGGTGCTGGGGGCATATATCGATAAGGTCGGCCGTCGCAAGGGGCTGATCGTCACGCTCTCCAT
The DNA here is from genome assembly GCF_030270445.1 of Pantoea sp. QMID4. Taxonomy (NCBI): domain Bacteria; kingdom Pseudomonadati; phylum Pseudomonadota; class Gammaproteobacteria; order Enterobacterales; family Erwiniaceae; genus Pantoea; species Pantoea sp. QMID4. The sequence goes on from NZ_BSXL01000006.1 coordinate 102,310, forward strand.
CATGGCGGCGGGCACCTTTATGATCGTGCTCATCCCCTCTTACCAGAGCATTGGCCTGTGGGCACCGCTGCTGGTGCTGATCGGTCGGCTGCTGCAGGGCTTCTCCGCCGGTGCAGAGCTGGGCGGGGTGTCGGTTTATCTGGCCGAGATCGCAACGCCGGGCCGCAAAGGCTTCTACACCAGCTGGCAGTCGGGCAGTCAGCAGGTCGCGATTATGGTGGCGGCCGCGATAGGCTTTATCCTCAACGCCGTACTGGAAGAGAGCGCTATCCGCGAATGGGGCTGGCGTATTCCGTTCCTGTTTGGCTGCCTGATTGTGCCGTTTATCTTTGTGCTGCGTCGCAAGCTGGAAGAGACGCAGGAGTTCAGCAATCGCCGCAGTCATCCTGATGTGAAACAGGTGTTCTGCATCCTGCTCAGTCACTGGCAGGTGGTGATTGCCGGGATGCTGATGGTCGCGATGACCACCACGGCGTTTTATCTGATTACGGTTTACGCGCCGACCTTTGGCAAGCAAGTCCTGCTGCTGAGCGCCTCGGACAGCCTGCTGGTGACGCTGCTGGTGGCGGTGTCGAACTTCATCTGGCTGCCGATTGGCGGCGCGATCTCCGACCGCTTTGGCCGCAAACCTGTCCTGGTTGCCATGACCCTTCTGGCGATCGCCACCAGCTATCCGGCCCTGAGCCTGCTGGCAGCGGCACCGGGCTTCTCTATGATGCTGGGCGTGCTGCTATGGCTTTCGATGATTTACGGTCTCTACAACGGCGCGATGGTCCCGGCGCTGACCGAAATCATGCCGGGGGAAGTCCGTGTGGCAGGCTTCTCGCTGGCCTACAGCCTGGCAACCGCGGTATTTGGTGGCTTTACCCCGGTGATGTCGACCGGCCTGATCGAGCTGACCGGCGACAAAGCCTCGCCTGGCTACTGGATGAGTTTTGCGGCTGTCTGCGCGCTGGGCGCAACCCTGTATCTCTATCGTCGCACCCGCAGTGCCGTATTAGCTGCCCATAAAACCGTTAGCTGAGGAACTGAAGATGAAACTGAAAACGATGTCGCTGTACGCTGCCCTGCTGTTCAGCGTGGCGGGCAGTGCCACGGCGCAGGCAAAAGAGCTGACGGTAATGATCTCTGGCGGATTTAAAGCGGCATGGGATACGCTTTCGCCACGCTTTGCTCAGCGTGAAGGGATCACCATTGACACGGTTGCCGGTCCGTCGATGGGTAAGACGCCACAGGCGATTCCGGCGCGGCTGGCGCATGGTGAACCGGCTGATGTGGTGATTATGGTTGGCGATGCCTTAAGCGAACTGCAAAAAAAGGGCGCCACGCTGCCGGGTTCACGGGTAGAGCTGGCGGACTCGCGCATCGGTGCAGTGATAAAACAGGGCACCACACCGGTAAAAATCGGTAGCGAAAGCGAGCTGCGTACCGCCCTGCTGAACGCCTCTTCCATCGCCTACTCCGACAGCGCCAGCGGCAAATATGTCAGCAGCCAGCTCTTCAGCCGACTGGGCATTGAGGATCAGGTGAAAGCGAAGGCGGTGAAGGTTGAGCGCATCCCGGTGGCCTCCGAGGTCGCAGCGGGTAAATACGCTATCGGCTTTCAGCAGGTCAGTGAACTGCTGCCGGTCTCCGGCGTAACGTTTATTGGCGAACTGCCGGACACGCTGCAGTACACCACCCGCTTCGCCGGTGCCGTAGTACGCAGGTCAGCGCAGCCGGACGAGGCGGCGAAGCTACTGCACTGGCTCGCTTCGCCTGAGGCACAGCAGGCAGTGCACGCCAGCGGCCTGCACAGCGTGAAGGCGTCAAAACCGGCTAAAGTCGCTGATACTGTTCAATAATCAGGTTTTCCAGTTCGCCCGCGATGTGCGATAGCGTCCGGCCATTTTTACGCAGCAGTCCGACGGTGCGTTTCACCTGCGGATCGGTTAACGGCACCGCCATCAGCAGGGCGTGATCGTAGCCGGGCATCGACATAGTGGGTACGGCAGCAATGCCAAGCCCCGCCTCAACCATCCCCAGCATGGTGGTCACGTGCCGGGTTTCACAGACACAGGGCTTCTCCGGTATGATCGCCTGCAACGCCTGGTCCAGCAGGTTGCGATTGCCGGAGGTTTTATCCAGTCCGACCCACTCATACTGATAAAACGCCTGCCAGCTCACACTCGTTTTGCCTGCTATCGGATGGTCACGCCGACAGGCCGCCACATAAGGATCGTCCATCAGCGGCTGGAAGTGCACATCCGGCTGCGAGCGGCTGGAAAAACTGATGCCGAAGTCGGCCTGTCCGCCAATCACCGCGTCATAGACGTTGGCCGCGCTGCTATCAATCAGCTTCACCCGCACCTTTGGATAGCGCGCCTGAAACAGCCGGATGATGCTGGGCATAAAGTAGTAGGCGGCTGATGGCACACAGGCCACGGTAATCAGACCGGTGCGGGCTAAGCTCACTTCACTCAGATCGGCCATCACCTCTTCAAAATCGGCCAGCAGCTTCTCCGAACGCTGAGCAAACGTATGCCCTTTCAGCGTCAGCGTGACGCGGCGCGTAGTCCGCTCAAACAGTTTGATTCCCAGCGTGGTTTCCAGCTTGTCGATGCGGCGGCTCAGCGCCGATTGCGAAAGGCAGATCGATTCCGCCGCCAGACGAAAATTGCCAAACTCCACCAGCGCGCGAAATGCGTAGAGATCGTTGAGATCGAAATTAACTGGCATACATTCCTCTTCCCCTAAACCGCATCAGGCTTGCCATCATCATTTTCATCGCCTTCCGTCTGGCTGAAATCGCTAACGAATTTGCTGAGCAACTGTTCCAGCGTCTCGCGGTCACTCTCTGGCCAGTGGAGGAAAATGCGCTGATAAACCTGCACACGTTGCGCATCGATTTTATCGGTCATTGCCCTGCCAGCCGCGGTAATTGCGGCTTCGTTGATTCTTTTGTCCTGACGGTTTTTCTGCCGAACGACCAGCCCGGTCTCTTCTAATTTCGCTACCTGACGGCTGACCGTGCTGTAATCACGACCCACCCGATCGGCGAGTTCGCCCACGCCGATCGGCCCGAACCGGCTGACCTGAACCAGCAGTGGGAACAGTGCCCGATCCAGCTCAATACCCGCCGCTTTAATCATCGCCATATCGCGCTGAGGCCGGTTAAGCGCGCCCGCAATTGTCAGCAGACAATCATGCAGCGCATCGTATTTATGTGTATTTTGCACGCTTTTCATTGACACCATCCAGAGGCGGGAATAATGTGTGTACTTTACACCCATTAACGCCTGAACAGAAGGATGATAAATAATGAAAGCAGCAATAATCGGGCAGGCAGGCGCACAACCCTACTACGGCGACATGCCGGAACCCCAGCCCGGTGAGCATCAGCAGCGGGTGACGGTCAACGCTGTGGCACTCAGCCAGCTGGCAAAGGCCCGCGCGGCAGGGACCCACTACAGCTCTGTGGCACACTATCCGTTTATTCCCGGCATTGACGGTACCGGATATCTCGACACTGGCGAGCCGGTCTGTTTTCTGACGTTTAACGCCGCGGCGGGCAGCATGGCCGAGCGAACTGTGGTCAACAGTGAACATATTATTCCACTGCCTGCCGGTCTGGATCTGGTACTGGCTGCCGCTCTCGCGAATCCGGGCATGTCCTCCTGGGCTGCGCTGACCCGTCGGGCGGCACTGCGTCCTGGCGAAACCGTGCTGATCAATGGTGCCACCGGTACCTCGGGACGTCTGGCGATCCGCATTGCCCGTGCGCTGGGCGCAGGCAGAATCATTGCCACAGGCCGTAACCGGGAGACTCTGGAACAGCTACAGAGTGAGGGTGCTGATATCATACTGACGCTGGATGCATTATCCGCAGAGCTTCCTTCTCTGATGGCGGAAGGCGTTGATGTGGTGCTGGATTATCTGTGGGGTGAGAGTGTACTGGCGATCATGACAGCGGCGGTACACGGTGGTGACAAGGTGGTTCGCTTTGTCCAGATTGGTTCGCTGAGCGGACAGGAGATTTCTCTGCACAGTAAACTGCTGCGTTCATCTGGCTTAACGCTGATGGGAAGCGGGCTGGGCAGCGTTCCAGACCGTGAGTTGATCGCCTCAATAGGGGAAATGCTGCAGGCCGCCGCGTCACATGGATTTGCCATCCCCTTCCAGCCACGGCCACTTTGTGAGGTCGCTGAGGCCTGGCAGAGCGACGACAGCCGCTTCCGCACGGTCTTTACCTTTCCGATGTAACGGACGTCTCCACCTCATGCAGAAATCGACCCGGATAATCGGGTTGGATGGCGTGCTGCCTGCTGTAGCGGCCAGACAGCTTATAGCGATTTAAGGCGATGCGGTCGTAGGCAAAATTACTGATCGCGTCGGGAAAGTGGCGCAGCACTGCCAGCCCGCGCCACGGGGGAGGCAGAAGCTGCATCACGCGGAAAACCGCCTGCGCCCGCAGCCAGTGCTGATTACCATCAATGTAGACAATGGTGCTGATGTTCTCTTCCGGCATCCCGGCCCAGCGCAACAGTGCTTTGCCCTGCTCGCTCTGCACCGCGGCAAAACGCACCTGCCGCGCCAGATGGTGACGCAGCAGAAACTGAACCCAGCCGTTACACAGTTTACAGACGCCGTCATAAAGTACGGCGCTTTCACCGGTTTGCAGATACGGGGGTGATGACATGCTGCAACTCCTCACTCATCTGATGATGAGCTGAAGTGTAGCGGGTTATGTTCAGTTGCTGGTGCAGCCAGTGGATAACGGCCGCGTGATCCTGGTTGCAGGCATCCACTTCACACACCGGTCCCAGCGCCATTGGCCGGGCCTGTTGGGCCAGCTGGCGCAGCTCCGGCAGATACTCAGCGCCCGGATGGCCAGGCAGCCGCTGCGACAGCCGCGCCTGATAGCGCGCCACCGCTACCTCCGGCGCAATCTTCAGCCACAGTTCCAGCACCTCTTCGACGCCCGCCTGTTTCAGTCCCAGCTCAAGCAATGTCCGTGGCTGAAAGCCAAACCAGGCGTCGATCAGCCAGATCTGACTGGCGGGAGCCTGGCCGACAATGTTCCAGATCGCCTGGTAAGCCGCGCAGCCCAGTTGCCGGTTACACTGGCGATCGACCGGCGCAAAGCAGGACATAAACGGCTCTTTCAGACTGTCGAGGGTCAGTACCGGCCAGCCAAAGTGCTGTGACAGCGCGTGCGTCAGGGTGCTTTTACCTGAGGCGGGGATGCCGTTAACCAGCACCACACGTTTGGGGGGAATGTTTTGCGTCATAGAATATCGATAACCTCCGCCACGCTGCTGGCCCGGCGTAACCGGACCAGCGTCTCCTCATCCTCCAGCAGCGACACAATCGCGCGGATCCCCTCTTCGATATGCGCGTTGCTGTCGCGTGCGCCAAACATAATCACAATGTCCGCCTTATCACTGCCCTCAAATGAGATCGGCTCATTCAGCAGAATCAGACTGAAACAGTCGCGGATCACCCCCGCTTCCGGTCGCGCATGAGGAATGGCGATCCCCTCCTCAAACACATAATACGCACCGTGAGCCAGCGTATTGGCGATCACGGCATCAGGATAGGTGGCATCAAGATAACCGCCGCTGACCAGCGGTTCGGCGGCCAGCGCGATAACCTGACGCCAGTCCGTGGCGTCAATGCCAATCTGAATGGCGTTGGCCTCCTGCAATAATTGCTTAATCGTCATCAGCTCTCCTTAAATCGACTGGCGAACCACATTGCGTAATTCATCGATTTTGACAAACAGCGCATCAATTTCATTGCGGTAGCGACGGCTTTTCGCAAACAGGCTTAATGCACGATTATATTCCAGCATTAATTGTTTTTGCGTTTCGCCATCACGCGGATTAATCGCCAGCTGCTGCTCCAGCTGCGTTATTTTCTCGCGACTTAATTCCGCCAGATGATCCTGCTGCTGCTCGCTGGGTGGTTCCACAGCCGGAGACTTTTTGAGGAATCCAAACATAGGCTCTCCTGCCCCACATAATATTGGGGTGGCTAATATAAACAGTGAATAAAAGATCGTTAACGCATTAACCCGATGATGGCGGCACGGGTAATTACCGGAATAACTGCATTTTCTCTACCAGTACATTCGTCACCGCATCGTTGGCTGGCACCAGGAAATTACGCACGCTGTCATTAACCTTGCCTCTTTCAAACGTCGATTTACACTGCGCCACCCACTGCACATTCATTTCGGTGCCGACATTCACCTTCTCAATTCCGCTGCTGACCGCCAGCCGCATATCCTCATCGCTGACGCCGGTGCCGCCGTGCAGTACCAGTGGCGTGTGGGTTGCCGCCGTAATATCGGCCAGCCGCTGATGCTGAATATGGGCTTTACCGGTATAAAGCCCGTGCACGGTGCCGATGGAGATCGCCAGCATATCGACGCCGGTCTCTTCGACGAAGCGGCGTGCATCTTCCACGGGAGTGAACGCTATCGCCTCCATCTCTACGCATTTACCATCTTCCGACCCGCCGATGGCACCCAGCTCCGCCTCGACTGAAACATGATGTGGTCGCGCTATATCAATCACCCGACGGGTATTCGCAATATTCTCATCAATGGGCAGATGTGAGCCGTCATACATGACAGAACTGAATCCGGCATCAATCGCTGTCTGAATCGCGGCTAAATCGGAGCAGTGATCGAGATGCAGGCAGGTCGGCACGTTCGTACTCTCTGACAGCGATTTAATCGCATCGACCAGCAGTTTATGGCCGAGATATTTCGCCGTGCCGGTGGAGATTTGAATCATTAACGGGCTGTTGGTTTTCTCTGCCGCTTTAAAATAGGCGGGGAGCATCTCCAGACAGTGAAGATTAAACGAACCAACCGCTTTGAAGTCACGCTGTTTAGCCAGCTGTAACAGATCGGCGAAGTTATAAAGTTTCATGGATTTTTTCCTCCTGAGGTTTGGTCGATTTGCCATTAACAAACCAGGCAAGCGCGGTAATAAAGGCGATAAACAGGGCGACAAACAGCCAGTTATTCTGGAAGGCGTGGCCGAGTACCAGTCCGGTACTGATCACGTCGGAATCACTGAAGGTGACGCCGTTGAAGCCGTAGCTTTCCAGCATCGGCACCAGGATGGCGGGCAGAATGGTGATAAAGAGTCCGTGGACGAAGCCGCCGATCATCGCGCCGCGCCGTCCTCCCATGGCATTACCAAATACGCCGGCGGTGCCACCGGCGAAGAAGTTGGTCAACAGGCCAGGCAGGATCATCGCCAGACCAAACATCGGGAAGACCAGCATACCGACGATGGAACCCAGCGTGGTGGCGAGGAAGCCGACAATCACCGCGTTCGGGGCGTACGGAAACATCACCGGGCAATCCAGCGCCGGTTTCGCATCCGGCACCACGCGCATCGCGATACCCCGGAAGGCCGGCACCAGTTCGTTCAGCAGCAAGCGGACGCCGCTGTAGAGCACGAAGACCCCGGCCACGAACTGAATCGACTGCATAAAGGCGTACATCAGGTAGTTCATGCCGTTGCTGTACTGCGCGATAAACGCCGGGCCGGCTGCCACAGCGGGGATCAGGTACATCGGCACCATCACCAGCGCCATCGACAGATAGGTATCCTGCAAAAACTTGAAGTTATCGGGCAGCTTCAGGTCTTCGGTGGAGCGCGATCCTTTGCCGACCACTTTGGCGACTGCCGCCGTAACCAGATAACCGATGGTGCAGAAGTGACCCAGCGCCACGTCATCCGAGTCGGTGATGCGCCGCACCACTGGCTGCGCCAGCGCAGGCATTACCACCGCCATAATCCCGCCAAAGATGCCGCCGGTCAGAATCAGCGGCAGGCCAGTCAGCCCCGCTTTGTAGCCGATCACCGCGCCAATCGTCGCCATCCACAGCAACGCCTGGCCGGTCAGGAAGATGTACTTAAACGGCGTCAGTCGCGCGATGATGATGTTGACGATAAAGATCACCAGCAGCGTCAGCGCCACTTCAGACCCCAGCTCACGGTTAGCCAGCCCGGCAATAGCGGCCACATCGGTGATATAGCCGCGCATGCCAAAGCCATGGGTAAAAATGGTATTAAGGAACGTCAGCGTGCCCACAATAATATTGATACCCGCCATCATAATTAAAAAGCCGAGCAGGGTTTTAAAGGTGCCTTCCACCACCTTACCTGCCGATTTTTTTTGCAGCAGCAGACCAATCAGGGCAATAAAAGCGATCAGAATCGATGCCTGCCCCAGCAGATCTTTTACCAGGAAGTCGATCACACTATTCATGGGCGGCGACCTTCTGGTTGTGTTCTTTTAAGAAAGCCAGGATCTTCTGCTCTATCTCCGCTTTATCGGTGAGCCGGTTAAGAATAATGACCCGTTTAATCTGCTCCGGACTGGCGTCGGCGTTTAAAACATCGGCAAACGCTTTTTGCGTCAGGATCATATCTGACTTAAAGGCATTCGCTTCTGAAATGGTGGTGTGATCGATGTCGGCCTCAATCTCCAGTTTTTTTAATACCGCTTTTGCGCTCATCTCAATCGCAAAACTGGAACCTAATCCACAACCACAGACACATAATATTTTCAGCATGGTTTTTCCTCACACTATATTGAGTTGTTTAGCGAGTTTGTAATGGTGCCCGTCAATATCGACCAGGCGTTTTTGCATGCTTATTAAATCAATCGGAATGGGTTTATTGCTGCCATTAATAATGACCGCTTTATTCCGCATGCCTGACTGAATACAACGCACCACTTCACTGGCCATAATGGTGCCCTGAAAGATCTCTTCGCAGGTGGGATCACCATTGCGCAGCCCGTAACCCAGAATGGTTTTACGGATACGCACGCCAATAAGGGGTTCAAGCTGTTTAATTAAGGTGTCGATCGCCCCCTGAAAGCCGGGCGAATATTCACGGGTATAGCCTTCCGAACAGAGGATCACCACGCTGTTCTGCTCTGCCAGCCGCCCGGTGATGCGCTGCGCCAGTTGTGGCAGCGGGATCTGGCACTCCGGAATTAACGCAATATCTGCGTTAGCTTTAATCGCGGACTGCAGTGTTAATTCGCCGCAATAGCCGCCGAGTAACTCCAGCATAAAAACCCGGCCCGGTAAGGCACGGCCGGTATTACGCAGCTTCGCCACCTCTTTTAATACCTGCTCGCAGGCGGTGGAAAATCCCAGCGTGTAATCGCTGCCGAAAACATCATTATCGATGGTCATACCGACGCCGAAACAATTTACGCCATACGCCGACAGGGTATGGAGAAATTGCAGCGACCCGTCTCCGCCCGCCATAATTAATATGTCTATCCGGGCGTTTTTCAGCTGGCGTGCTATTAACTCATATTCGCTGCGGACCAGTTTCTTTTCAGTGCGTCCCGATTGTATAACCGGAATTGGGGCGATGGAAAAGTCGAGCAGATCGCGCTGGCTAATCTCACGATGATTATTTTCCAGCAGGCCGGGAATACCGCCGTCAAATATCACCATCTCCGCCTGTGCCATGCGCCCAATCTGGAAGACAAAATTATTAATGCCGGTCACGTCACCGCCACTGATCACCATTCCAATTCGCATCACCCTCACCTCGCTGGCTTATTCTGCTGAAGGTTATTCTTCCGGTTAGCGGGGTTGCTATTTGCAGAGTAGATCACAGTTACGCGCGGTTTTTCTCAGACGGGGATATTGACAGTGCTCCTGACATCGCTTTATTTGTGATTTGACTCACACTATTCCAACCTATTGCGTTTTGGGCGAATCGATATATATCATTGGGTTAGCAGATGGCGCGGGTAAACGGGCCAGAAAGCGGGAGGAGGTAAAATCGGTCATTCGGACGGCGTTGCAGATTTGTGACTTTCACCTCATTTTTACCGGTTTCGCAGAGCAGAAACCGCAGTTCAGGGGCAGAAAGACAAGCTGCAGGCAGATGTTAAGCAGATTCAGCATCTCTGTTGCGAACGAGTAGCATTCTTCGGTATAACCTTTCAATGCATAAAGAAAACACAGCCTGACGATAATGATTTCTAAGGGAAAGCCTCTGCGCTCTTTCTGAGGGGTGAATTCTCTTCTGCATCCGACGCTGCTCATCCGCACGGCAAAAAACGACGTTCTCCGTGACGACAAACCGGTTCTCTGTGACCATATCTGACCAGGATCATACGCATGGAAATAGCTATCCGTACCCCTCTCATTCACTCCCTGCCACTGAGTCAGCTCAGCGGCAGCAACGTCTGGCTGAAAATGGAATCGGCGCAGCCAACCGGATCGTTTAAGCTCAGAAGCGCAGGCCATATCTGTCAATACTACGCTGCACAGGGTGCTAAGGCGTTTGTCAGCTCCTCCGGCGGCAATGCGGGTATTGCTGTGGCGCACAGCGGCCGCAGACTGGGGCTACCGGTCACGGTGGTGGTGCCTGAAACGACCCCGGCGCGCGCCAGACAGCTTATTGAACAGGAAGGTGCGAGGCTGATCGTACACGGCAACGTCTGGAGTGAGGCCAATGCGTACGCTTTATCGCTGGCGACGCAGGAACATATCTACATCCATCCCTTTGACCATCCGCTGCTGTGGGACGGCATCAGTACGCTGGTCGATGAAGTGATCAGTGAAGGGTTGCGCCCGGATGCGGTAATCCTCTCCGTGGGCGGCGGCAGTCTGCTCTCCGGTATTGTCCAGGGTCTGGAAAGGCATCAGCTCAGCCATATTCCGATCTATGCGGTTGAAACTGTGGGAACCGCGTCGCTTAACGCCGCGCTGGAAGCCGGGGAGCGGGTCACGCTGGACCGGGTCAGCGGTATCGCCACCACGCTGGCAGCCAGTCAGGTGTGTGAAAATGCGTTTAACGTGGCACGCCGGGCAGATGTCAGGGGAAAGGTTGTGAGCGATGACGAAGCTGTGAATGCCTGTCGCCGCTTCCTGGACGATCATCGTGTTCTGACAGAGCCAGCCTGCGGCGTCTCATTATCGATGCTGTATGACGGGAAAGTCGGCTTTAAACCGGATGATAATGTGCTGCTTATCGTCTGTGGCGGGGCTTCCGTTACCCTGGAGAGTCTGCAGGGCTGACGAGAGCAAAGTCAGGGGAAAAGTGGCGCAGCCAGCGGGGCTGCGCCTGTCGCCGGTTACTTCGCGTAAGCTTCAGTAGACAGGATCAGCGTAACATCGTTGCTGACTGCAGGAACATATTTGTCCAGCTTAAAGTCAGAACGCTTGATGGTGCCGGTAGCGTCAAAACCAATCGCCTGCTTCTTCACCATTGGATGCTCGCCCTGCTTGTTCAGTGTCGCGTGCAGCGTTACTGGCTTAGTGATGCCTTTCAGGGTCAGGTTGCCTTCAACGTCAAATTTGTTGTCGCCCTTCGCAACGACTTTAGTGCTGTGGAAGGTCGCAGTCGGGTATTTGGCGGTATCAAAGTATTCAGCACCGTTAAACTCTTTGGTCAGCGCGGCAACGTGGCTGTCGATTTTGCTGACTGGCAGGGTCACGTCAACGCGTGAGGCCTCCGGATGATCTTTATCGAACACCAGAGTACCGGTTGCATCCGGGATATCCGCAGTAGGATTTGAGAAGCCAAAGTGGTTCCAGGCAACAATCACCGACGTATGCTCCGGGTTCAGCTGGTAGTGCATCGCCTCGGCCTGAGATAACGGAGCGTAGAGGGTAGCAGCGGCTAACAGGGGCAGTGCTATACGTTTGAAATTCTTCACGGTCAATTCCTTGTGCGGACAAAAGTGAATTGAGTGTGGTCCAGTTTTCCCGGAATAGACAGTGAAGAGATTTGTCGGTAATTTTCAAATAAATTCAGCAACCTTAAACCCGTCACTACGCATTCGCGCCGGTGAACAGCACCCGCCAGCGGCGGCGATCCTGAATCAGCGTGCGGTGTAATTGCTGTAAATCTGCAAGGGTCAGCGCCGCAATCTGTGCAGCGTCCGGTTCTGCCAGGCCATTTTCACGGCGCAACAGGGCCAGTGGCTGCTCAGCCTGCTGGCTCAGCAGTCGCGCTTTCAGGGCCACCAGATCACATCCCGCCAGCGTCTCGTTTAGTGACCTCATAAAGTTACGGCAGTAGCGCAGCAGTGACAGCGCACTGTAATCGGGCGACTGCAGCGCAAATAACACCCCATCTTCATCAGCGCAGCGTATGTAGCGGCTACTGACCACGTAACCTATTGGCTGCTCAACGCGGTAGCGCTGGAAAAAGCGTGGCTCGTAGATGAGCGCCAGCACGCGTAATGCAGCCAGCTGTTCAGGACGCTGCAGCGGAATAATCAGCAGCAGCGCGTTGTCTGCACTGGCGTGCGAAAGGCGCGTCATGCCGGTCTGCGTGGTCATACGTGTGGGCGGCGTGTCAGGATTGACCGGGAGCGACAACGCGCTCAGCCGCCGGGCAATCACTGAGTGCAGCATCGCATCACCGCCCTTCAGCGCCGCCCGCCAGCATCCTGGCGTAACGTTGGCTGCCAGCTGATAAGGCAACTGTCGCAGCAACGCACGAATTGCGATGCTCTCCACAAATGCGGGCCGGATTGCCTCAACGGGTAATGTCAGGGCGCAGACAATCTGGCTCAGCGCCTGCTCAGCGACCGCCTGATCCGATGTCAGCCGGACCGTCAGTTGCCACACACCTTCCACTTCCTGCCAGCTGCCATGACCGCCCTGATGACGCAGCGCCGCAAACAGCGGACGCAACCGCCGGCCCAGCGCTTCGCCCGTCTCCATAGTAAAGGTTGACCAGAACTCCGGTCGCAGGATCAGCGTTGCCTGCGGGTCATCTGATGGATGATGCGGCAATACTACCGCCTGAGCGGGCAGCGGCGCAGGCGTCGCAGTGATGTCGAGCGGATAGAAGGCGAAACGGGCCGCGGGCAGCGCCTCAGCCGGGGCTGGCTCACAGGCTGTCAGCGCCAGAGTGAAGCCCTGCGAGACGATATATTCCATTGCCGGTTGCAACGAACAGAACAGCACTGTGCCGGGCGTACTGGCGAGGTTTTCCAGCAGCGGCTGCAGTGCAGGCAGGTTTTTTTCAGGTGCGAAGCCGATAGCGCGCTGACGCAACTGCTCCATAGGTGACAACGTCACAAATTGCTGGTGGGCCAGCTGATAATAGTGCTGATGCTGCTGTTCATTCGTCTGGCGCAGTGCAGCAATGCAATCGTTAACCAGTTGATTTACCTTTGCAGGCTCACGGGTTTCGATACCCAGCGCCAGCCAGCACGCGTCTTCAGCCTGATAAATCCATTTCAGTTCCAGCGCCTCCGCCAGCCCCTGCTCACGCAGAATAGCCAGCAGCGAGCCGGGCGCTTCATCAAGCAGAAATTCACGCCATAACGTGACACCGTCACTACTATCGAGCAGCCAGCTGCGCCATAACGCTGCCTGGGCTGTTTCCGCCAGCTGCCAGCAGGTATCGCTATGAAGCTGCGGCGGTGCCAGCTCCTGCCGCCACTGACCGTCAGGCAGTGCGTCAGCAAACTGACGCGCCAGCTGTTCCAGCTCATCCAGCGATTGCGGTCCCTGCAGCCAGAGCCGCATATTGCTGGCAACGTAATAGCGCTGGTGAAACTGCCGCAATGCCCGTTGCAGCGCAGAGAGCTCGTCGCCAAAGCTCGCCCGGCTGCCGATATGAAAGCGCTGAAATTCAGCGGGGGTTGCAGCGGCGTGCAGTAATGCTGCTTCGATGCGCGATGGCTCATGACGCTGCAACAGCTGATATTCCGCGTCGATCACCGCCACTTCCTGCGCGATCGCCTGATTATCGAGCAGCGGAGAGACCAGCATATCCTGCAGTCTTGCCAGCCCATCTGCCAGTAGCGACGGCGTGACCTCAAAAAAGTACGCGCTACGCCGGGCCAGCGTGGTGGCATTAACCTTCCCGCCCTGCGTCTGGATCCAGCTCATCAGCCGGCCCTCATCGGGCCAGCCGCTGCTGCCGGTGAACAGCAGATGCTCCAGCAGATGAGCCAGTCCGGGCCAGCGATCCGGCTCGTCGTGACTTCCGGCCCCTACCTGAATCAGGGCGGCGGCCTGGCTGGCATCAGCCTGATGCACCAGTTCAACCGTCAGACCCTCTATCTGCAGAGCGCGCGTGTTCATCAGAGGTTCCGTGTTTTGTAGATCAGTTGCGAGTTGCTGCGGTTGCGGAACTGCAGCTGACCAATTTTAATGTCGCTGCAGTCCGCCTCCCGCCGGGCTTCAAGAATTTTACCGTGATGTGGTGATTTGCTGCACACCGGATCGGTGTTGTCAGCATTGCCGGTCAGCATAAAGGCCTGACAGCGACAGCCGCCAAAATCTTTCTCTTTCTCATCACAGGAGCGGCACGGCTCCGGCATCCAGTCAAAACCACGATAGCGGTTGAAGCCGAACGAGTTGTACCAGATATCGTCCAGGCTCTGCGTCAGTACCGACGGAAACTCGACCGGCAGCTGGCGCGCACTGTGGCACGGCAGTGCGGTGCCCTCTGGTGTGACGCTCAGGAAGATCGCCCCCCAGCCGCCCATACAGGGCTTAGGTCGCTCTTCGTAGTAGTCAGGCGTCACAAACAACAGGTTGGTGAGATTGCCGCTGGCGCTCATCCGGTCACGATAGCGGCTGACTACCGCTTCCGCCTGAGCGATCTGCTCACGCGTTGGCAGCAGACCTTCGCGGTTGAGCTGCGCCCAGCCGTAGAACTGACAGGTCGCCAGCTCTACGTCATCCGCGTCCAGCTCAATGCAGAGGTCGATGATCTTATCGATCTGGTCGATGTTGTGGCGATGCAGCACAAAGTTCAGTACCATCGGATAGCCGTGCGCTTTTACCGCTTTCGCCATCTCCAGCTTCTGCTGGAACGCTTTCTTCGATCCGGCCAGCGCCGCATTCAGGGTTTCGTCACTCGCCTGGAAACTGATCTGAATATGATCCAGACCGGCCTCACTGAACGCATCCAGCTTCTTCTCCGTCAGGCCGATGCCCGACGTGATCAGGTTGGTGTAAAAACCGAGATCGCGCGCCGCTTTGATCAGCTCCGGCAGATCTTTACGCACCAGCGGTTCGCCGCCGGAGAATCCAAGCTGGACGCTGCCCATCGCGCGCGCCTGACGAAAGACCTCAATCCACTGCTCCGTGGTCAGCTCCTTCTCCTGCTGCGCGAAATCCAGCGGGTTGGAGCAGTAAGGACATTGCAGCGGACAGCGATAGGTCAGTTCGGCCAGCAGCCAGAGCGGCGGATTCACGTCAGGTTTATGCGGGGTCACGGAACTGTATCCACTTCTGTTCATAGGCTGACTGCAGGAACTCTAAAACGTCTGGCCCCACGCCGCCCGCCTCCGGGAAACGGCTATCCAGCGTCGCGATAATCGCGGCGATATCCTGTTTGCCATCCACCAGCTCAAGGATGGCGGCGGCGGTTTCGTTCAGTTTCGCCATGCCTTCGGGATAGAGCACCACATGGGTATCCTGAGCGGCTTCCCACTGCATACGGTAGCCGCGACGAAACACGGCAATCGAGTTTTCATTCATCTGTTATACCAGTCGGGTGGTGTGCCACGCCGCCTTGTCTGTGACGGTGTGATAAGGCGGACGTTTCAGCTCATAAGCCATGGTCATGGCGTCCAGCATGCTCCATAAAATGTCGAGCTTAAACTGCAAAATTTCCAGCATCCGGTTCTGCGTTTCCGCGGTGGTGAAGTACGCCAGCGCCAGCGCCAGGCCATGCTCTACATCGCGGTTTGCCTGACCCAGGCGACTGCGGAAGTAGAAATAGCCCTCTTCTTTGATCCACGGATAGTGCTGCGGCCAGCTGTCGAGCCGCGACTGGTGGATCTGCGGCGCGAACAGCTCGGTGAGTGAACTGCAGGCCGCCTCCTGCCAGTTGGCACGGCGGGCGAAGTTGATATAGGCATCGACGGCAAAACGCACGCCCGGCAGCACATGCTGCTCTGACAATAATTCTTCGCGCGTCAGCCCGACCGCCTCGCCCAGCCGCAGCCAGGCCTCAATGCCGCCCTCTTCGCCGTTGCTGCCGTCGTGGTCGAGGATGCGCTGCACCCATTTACGTCGGGTGGCCGGATCCGGGCAGTTAGCCATGATCGCCGCATCTTTCAGCGGAATGGTGGTCTGGTAATAGAAGCGGTTCGCCACCCAGCCCTGAATTTGCTCCCGCGTGGCCTGACCGTTATGCATCGCGATGTGATAAGGGTGATGAATGTGGTAGTAAGCGCCTTTGTCGCGCAGGGCCTGTTCAAAAGCCTGCGGTGACAGCGTGTCAGTAATCTGCATGTTTTAGCCCTGAAGGTGGATCGCCATTCCATCCCAGCTCACCTCTATTCCCTGCTCCGTCAGAAACTGACGCTGGGGTGACTGCTCATTAAGGATCGGATTGGTGTTGTTAATGTGGATCAGAATTTTGCGTTTTGCCGGCAACGACGCCAGCAGCGCCATCAGCCCCTGCTCTTCTGCCAGTGCCAGATGGCCCATCGCCTTACCGGTGTTGTGACCCACGCCGGTGGTCAGCAGCTCATCATCCTGCCAGACGGTGCCATCAATCAGCAGGCAATCCGCTTTTTGCAGCCACGGCAGGATCACCGCATCCGGTTCGCCCAGACCTGGCGCGTAGAGCAGCGTCTGGCCATTCGCCCGGTTTTCAATAAACAGCGCCACGTTATGGCCCGGCAGCGGCCGGTCGCGATAGGGCGAGTAAGGCGGTGCATTACTGATAATAGGAATCGCGATGAACTGCAAACTGGTACAGACATCGACGCTGAACGGCGTCAGGGGCGCAATCGGCCGGTGCTGTAAACCGCCGTTCCAGTGGGTGAGCATCGGAAAGATCGGGAAGCCGGTACTGAGGTCGGCATGCACTTCCGGTGTACACCACACCTGATGCGGGCAGCCCTCACGCAGGCTCAGCAGCCCGGTAGTGTGATCGATCTGGCTGTCAGTGAGGATAATCCCTCCGATCGCCGTACCGCGCAGTACGCCCTTGCGGGTCAGTTCTGGCGTGTGCAGGATCTGCTGGCCAATGTCGGGTGACGCGTTACATAACACCCAGTCTTCACCGTTATCGCTGAGAATAATCGACGATTGCGTGCGTGCCTGAGCCTGAACGGTGCCATTACGCACGCCGTGGCAGTTGGCGCAGTTGCAGTTCCACTGCGGAAACCCGCCACCCGCGGCTGAGCCGAGGATTTTGATAAACATAGAGGAAAACCAGAAGTTGAAAAAAATGCCCGCTCAGAGGGCGGGCAGAACGATTAACGGTTAGAGATGTAAAGAGTCACTTCCAGACCGAGACGCATATCAACGAAAGTTGGTTTTTTCCACATGAGTTACTTCCTCTTGGTTAACAGTAAATGTGCTGTCTGAAATCAGCGTGACGATTGTTAAATGAGAGCACCGTCACAATTTCCAGGCAGATGTTGCGCCAATGGCGCGTCGGGATCAAGCCCGGAACGTAAGGAAATTGTTATCACAGCCCGGTCAGATGTAAAACCCGCTGCCAGTTTCCCCATGCCAGCTTCTCTGTCAGTCTCTGATCATAGCCCGCTTCCTGAAAAGCGGCGAGCAATCGCGGCATTCCGCTGACATCGCCCAGCGCGGCCGGAGGGGTAATCCCGTCGAAATCAGAGCCAAAGGCCACATGGTCGCTGCCCATTATCTTCATCAGGTGATCACAATGCTTAACAATTTCTGTTAATGGCGTATCCGCATCGCGTTTTCCGTCAGCGCGCAGAAACGCATTGCCAAAATTAATGCCGACCAGACCGCCGCTGTCGCGGATCGCTACCAGCTGGTCATCGGTCAGATTGCGTGGCTGCGGACAGAGCGCGTGTGCGTTGGAGTGGCTGGCGACCAGCGGCGCACGGGAAAGCCGGGCGGTCTCCCAAAACGTCTTACTGTTCATGTGCGACACGTCGATCATCATCTTCAGCTGACCCGCCTGCTGAATCAGTTTTTCGCCGGCGGCGGTCAGGCCGGGCCCGGTATCGGGCGTGCCGGGAAAGCTGCCGCTGACGCCTTCTCCAAAGCGACTACACAGATTCCAGAATGGCCCGATACTGCGCACCCCCGCCTGCCAGAAGGCGTGCAGTTGCTCACCCTCCTCATCCAGCGCATCGGCCCCTTCGATATGTGCCACCATCGCCAGCACCCCTTCCGCACGGCAGGCAGTAATCTCGTCACTGCTGCGGCAGAGTCGCGCCCGTCCGCCTGACGCATCGGCCAGTTGCTGAAGGATGTCGAGCTGTTGCCACATGATCTCCAGCGGTTGATACGGCTCATCAGCACGGGCCGGAACGGTGCTGGCGATATACGCCTGTGGCGGCACAAAGATCGCAAACAGCCCGCCGCCCATCTCGCCCTGCTGAATGCGAGGAAAGTCGAGATGACCCCGCTCAATCCCCTGATAAAACGCCTCTGCGGGTGCATCGCGATGATGCAGCCAGAGGTTGAGCAACAGATCGTTATGACCGTCAAAAATCAGCATAAGTGTTCACCCGGATAAACAGGCGACCATGCTAACCCTGCCTGGCAGATTCATCAAACAGGCGCGCACGCAGGATGTTGTCACTTTTGCGCGTCAGGTTGTCAGCATTGCGCGCGCGGCCCACAGGGCATGTCGGCAGACTGGTAAAAAACACAAGGAGAATCCTATGCTGACCCAACCTGCTGATAAATATCGTCCCTCCCCGATCGTCTCCCTGCCCGATCGCCAGTGGCCTTCGCGCCAGCTCACGCAGGCCCCGCGCTGGCTCTCGACCGATTTGCGTGATGGCAATCAGGCGCTGGCTGAACCGATGGACCGGGAGCGGAAGATGGCCTTCTGGAATCTGCTGCTGCGCTGCGGGTTCCGCGAGATTGAGGTCGCCTTTCCCTCGGCGTCGCAGACGGATTTTGATTTCGTTCGTGACCTGATTGAACAGCAGCGCATCCCGGAGGAGGTGACGTTACAGGTGCTGACTCAGGCACGCGAGGATCTGATTGCCCGCACGTTTTTGTCATTACAGGGTGTTCCGCGCGCCATTGTGCATCTTTACAACGCCACCGCACCGCTGTTTCGTGAGCGGGTGTTTAAACAGAGCAAAGCGGAAATCGTGGCGCTGGCGACGGCGGGCGCACGGCAGATCCGCGCGGAATGCGAGGCGCAACCGGAGACCCACTGGACCTTTGAATATTCGCCTGAGACCTTCTGCTTTACCGAGCCGGAGTTTGTGCTGGAGATCTGCGAGGCGGTGGCCGATGTCTGGCAGCCTGACGCGCAGCGGCCAATGATCATTAACCTGCCTGCCACGGTGGAGGTGAATACCCCCAACGTCTATGCCGATCAGATTGAGTTTTTCTGCCGCCACTTCAGCCGCCGCGACGCCGTCTGCATCAGCGTACATCCGCACAACGATCGCGGCACCGGCGTCGCCTGTGCAGAACTGGCGCTGCTGGCGGGCGCTGACCGGGTCGAAGGCTGCCTGTTTGGCAACGGCGAACGCACCGGCAATGTGGACCTGGTAACGCTGGCGCTCAATCTCTATACTCAGGGCGTCTCGCCACAGCTTGATTTCAGCAAGATGCATGAGGTGATTGAGGTCGTGACCCGCTGCAACCAGCTGCCGGTGCATCCGCGTCATCCCTATGCAGGCGAACTGGTCTTCACCGCCTTCTCCGGCTCTCATCAGGATGCGATTAAAAAAGGATTCGCCATCCGTGCCGGAAAGCAGGAGAAAGCCTGGCAGATGCCCTACCTGCCGCTGGATCCGGCCGACATTGGCTGCAGCTATGAGGCGGTGATCCGCGTGAACAGTCAGTCGGGAAAAAGCGGTGCCGCCTGGCTGCTGGAGCAGAATCACGGGTTGCAGATGCCGCGAGCGCTGCAGCAGGATTTCAGCCGCTGTGTTCAGCTGGAGACCGACCGTCACGGTGGCGAAATGACGCACTACGCGCTGTGGCAGCTCTTCTGCCGCCAGTATGGCGTGACACAACCTGCGGTGGCATTGCAGCGGGCTGACAGTCAGAGTGATAGCGGCGGGCAGACGCAGATCAGCGCCAGCGTGCTGGTTCAGGACCGCTCGCTGGCCCTGACCGGCAGCGGCAACGGCTGGCTGTCGGCGGCGGTGAATGCCCTGCACAGCGCGTTTGACCTGCAGCTGACCATTGAGGACTATCATGAGCATACGCTGGGACGGCACAGCGACAGCCGTTCTGTGGCCTATATCAGCTGCGTGGATGCCCGGGGTGTACGGGCCTGGGGAGTGAGTATCGACAACGATACGGCCCGCGCCGCATTGCAGGCGCTGCTCAGCGCGGCAGGCCAGTTTCTGCAGGCGGAAAGTAGTCAGTGGGCGCAACGCCCAGCAGACGACGAAACATCGCACTAAACGCGCTGGGACTTTCATAGCCCAGTTCCAGCGCCACCCGCATTACGGAGTCGCCCTGCGCCAGTCGCGTCAGGGCGATTGCCAGGCGGGCGCGTCGCACCCAGTCGCTGAACTGCAGTCCGGTTTCGCGCATGAAATGACGGGCCAGCGTACGGCCCGAGACATTCATCTGAGCGCTGGCACGCTCCAGCGTCCAGCTTTCACCGGGCGTCTGCTGGATCAGCTCACACAGCAACTGTAACCGCGGGCTGTCGGGCGTCGGCAGCGCAAACGGCAGCACATCCATGACCCGAATCTCATCCAGAATCAACTCCATTACCCGCTCGGCCCGGCTCCCGGCGCTGTACTGCTCCGGCAGGCTCAGCGCCGTGACGATCAACTCACGCAGCAGCGGCGAGATCTGCACCACCTGACAACTGGCAGGCAGATCGGCGCGCGCCAGCGGATCGATAAACAGCGTACGCGCCGCGACGCTGCCGGTAATCTGCAGCGCATGGCGGGTAAATGCGGGCAGCCAGACGCCACGACTCGGCGGCACTATCCAGCTGCCAAACTCCGTCTCGACCCGCACCACGCCGCTCAGCGTGTGGATCAGCTGGGCACAGGCGTGATGATGCCAGGGTTCACTGGCACCGTGCAGGTAATCGTGCGCCAGCGGCACCAGCGGGCGCATGCTGAAGTCAAAATGCTGCTGACTCATTGCGCCTTCAGATAGCGGTAGATGACCGCCAGATCCTCTTCACCGTGCCCGGCGTCCACCGCCTGCTGCCAGAGCTGCGCGATGTTCTCCAGCGCCGGTAAGGGCGTTGCTGCCGCATCCAGCGCCAGGCGGGCATCTTTCAGCGCCCAGATCAGATGCATCTGCGGCGTGTAGTCGTCGCTGGCGATCATCCCGAGCTTCATCTTCGCATACGGCGCGGCCAGCGGGCCGTCCTCCAGCACCTGCCAGAGATCGTCGGTTGAAAAACCGAACGCCTCCGCCAGCCGGGTGCTCTCCGCCAGGCTCTGCATCATGCCGATCAGCCAGCTGTTGATGACCAGCTTCATCCGGGTACTTTTGCCCGCCTCGCCCAGCCACTTTGTCCCTTTACTGATGGCAGCAAACACCGCTTCTGCCGCCTGGGCACGGCTCTGATCGCCGCTGGCCAGCACCAGAATCTGTGCGTTTTCTGCGGGTGCTTTGGTGCCGGAAACCGGCGCGTCAATGAACAGCAGATCCGGTCGTTCCTCTGTGAAAAAGGCGATCAGCGCGTCGGTTTTTTCCACGCCGATGGTGCCCATCTGGCACAGCGTCGCACCCTGCTTAAATGCCGCTTTAGCCTGATGAAGCACCTGCTCCGTGGTGTCGCCATCGGAGAGCATGGCGATGACCACATCTGCGTCCCGCACCGCCTTTTCCGGTGAATCAGCCAGCTGCAATCCGGCATCCAGCAAATCCTCGCCGCGCGCGCGGGTGCGGTTCCAGCCATGTACGCGAAAGCCTTTTTTCAGCAGGTTGGCGGCAAATGCGTGCCCCATTGCGCCTAATCCCAGAACCGCCACTTCAGGTTGTTTCATGCTGACTCCCATAAGTTTGTGTCTGCATCCGTCAACGCTGGATGCCTTATTACTGCAAAATATGGTTCCCAGCCTGGCGGTAAACAGCAAAAAAATCCAGCGTGAAACGATGTACCCCGGCACCCCGAAGCCTTACCATAGCGGCAATTGTTCCACCTGATTCATTTACGCTTCTCTTTTCAGGCCTCTGATAATGAAAATATTCTCTCTGCGTCAGGCGACGCTGCTGATGTTGCCTGCCCTTTTGCCGCTGCCGCTGCTGGCGGCAGACAATGACAATACCCTGGTCGTAACGGCCGCCCCGCCGGAAACGGGCCTTAACGAGCTTGATACCCCCGCCGCCCTGAGTGTGGTCAGCGGCGACGATATACGTCAGGCGGCACCACGCGTGAATCTGTCGGAAAATCTCAGCAGCGTACCGGGTCTGCAGATCCAGAACCGCCAGAATTATGCCCAGGATCTGCAGCTGTCGATGCGCGGCTTTGGCTCCCGCTCAACCTACGGCGTGCGAGGTCTGCGCATCTATGTAGACGGGATTCCGGCCACCATGCCGGACGGTCAGGCGCAGACCTCCAACATTGACATCGGCTCGATTGATCAGGTCGAGGTGCTGCGCGGCCCCTTTTCTGCACTTTACGGCAACGCCTCGGGCGGCGTGATCAATGTGACCACCCAGCAGGGCCAGCAGCCAGCAACGCTGGAAGCCAGCAGCTGGTACGGCAGTTACGGCAGCTGGCGCAACAGCGTCAAAGCCAGTGGCGCGACCGGTGATGGCACGCACGCCGGGGATGTGAACTACACCGTCTCCGCCTCCCGCTTTACCACCCACGGCTATCGCGATCACAGTTCCGCGCAGAAGAACCTCGGCAACGCCCGGCTCGGCGTACGCATCGACGATGTCAGCACCCTGACGCTGCTGTTTAACAGCGTGCACATCGACGCCCAGGATCCCGGCGGCTTAACCGAGGCGCAGTGGCGTGACAATCCGCGCCAGGTGGTCAGCAACGTTACGCTCTACAACACCCGTAAAACGGTGGATCAGACCCAGGGCGGCCTGCGTTATCAGCGCCAGATGAGTGAAAACGATGACCTCAGCGTAATGCTCTATGCAGGCGTGCGCGAAACCACGCAGTTCCAGTCCATTCCCGCCGCCGTTCAGCGTAATCCGTCTCATCCCGGTGGCGTGATTGACCTCACCCGCCACTATCAGGGTGTCGATACCCGCTGGACCCATCGCGACACGCTGCTGTCGATGCCGGTGGCGGTGACCGGCGGCCTCGACTATGAAACCATGACCGAGCGCCGCAAGGGCTATGAAAACTACACCGTCAGCAACGGCGTAACGCAACTGGGTGAACAGGGAAATCTGCGCCGCAACGAGCGCAACCTGATGTGGACGCTCGATCCTTATGTGCAGACCAACTGGCAGCTCACCGATAAACTGTCGCTGGATGCAGGCGTGCGCTTCAGCACCGTCAACTTTGACTCCAATGACTTCTATGTCCGGCCCGGTAACGGCGACGACAGCGGTGAGGCGCGCTATCACAAGTGGCTGCCCGCGGCGGCGCTAAAATACGCCTTTGATCCCAGCTGGAACGCGTGGATCTCGGCCGGACGCGGCTTTGAAACCCCGACCATTAATGAGCTCTCTTACCGTTCTGATGGCGCGACCGGCCTGAATCTGGGGCTGAAACCGGCCACCAGCGACACGCTGGAGATCGGCAGCAAAAAACGTATCGGCAATGGCCTGATCAGCGCGGCGCTGTTCCAGACCGATACCCGCGATGAGATTGTGGCGGATGCCAGCAGCGGCGGACGGACTACCTATAAAAATGCCGGTCAGACCCGCCGCCGCGGTCTGGAGTTAAGCCTGGACCAGCAGTTTGCCTGGGACTGGCGGCTGAAAATGGCCTATACCCTGCTGGATGCGCGCTATCGCAGCAACGCCTGCGGCAGCGACAGTTGTGACGGCAACCGTATTCCGGGCATCGCGCGAAACATGGCGTACGCCGGACTCGGCTATCTGCCGGAACAGGGCTTTTACGCAGGCAGTGAAGTGCGTTATCTGAGCCAGATCGCCGCTGAAGATCAGAACAACGTGAATACCCCGTCCTATACCGTGGCGGCGGTGAATAGTGGCTATAAGTGGCTGGTGGATAACTGGACGCTGGATCTGTCTGGCCGGATCGATAACCTGTTTGACCGGCATTACGTGGGTTCAGTGATTGTGAATGAGAGCAATGGTCGCTACTTCGAATCTGCGCCGGGCCGCAACTATAGCGTGGGCTTGACGCTGGTTTATGCCTTCCGCTAGACCTATCCGGGCCACCCTTGCGGTGGCCCGGATATCTCATATCAGGCGCAGGATTTTAGCTGCGTCACAATGTCTTCACAGCTGCCGGTTTCACCCAGGCGCGGGAAGATCAACTTCACACTATTGTTGTGCGTATCCCTATTGATATCGGTCATCGCATCAGTGGCTAACGTGACGTTGTAACCCAATTCATACGCCTGACGTGCCGTTGACTCTACGCCGATACTGGTCGCGATACCGCAGATCACCACCTGAGTAATGCCGCGCTTTTGCAATTCTTCATGCAGCGCCGTGTGGTGAAACGCGCCCCAGGTTTTCTTGGTGACGGTGAGATCATTCTGCTGCGGCGTCATCGCCGCCACCAGCGTTGCCCAGTCGGCAGGCAGGTCGCCACTGTGACGCGCCTGCTCGTTACGCCCCGGTGCTCCACCAGCCACGTTAACCAGCACCACCGGCAGGTCGTGCGCGCGAAATGCCTCAGCCAGATCGGCACAGCGTTCGATCACCGGCTGCGGCTCATGGACCAGCGGCAGCGCTACGATGCCGTGTTGCAGGTCGATAACAATCAGCGCAGTTTTTGCATCAAGTGTAGTTACAGCCATGTTGGATCCTCGGGTTTAATAATCAGTGAGTCGTTGCAGCAGAGGGAGAACGTCGGTCAGTTGCTGCTGCTCTGCCGGGCTGAGCCGCGCGTCGAGCGTCCGGACCAGCCAGTCATCGCGCATTGCGCGACTCGACGTAATCACCGCCAGACTCGACGCGGTGGGCAGATAGCGGGTTTTACGGCCATCATGGGGATCGGGCTCGCCCGTTATTAATTCTGCCGCCACTAATCCGGCGACGGTTGTCCCCATCGACTGGGTGCGTACGCCTTCGGCGGCGGCCAGTTGCGTCACCGTCATCGCCCCGTCGCGCACCAGATGCCCCAGCACCGCCACCTGCGACCAGGTGAGTTCGCCAGGCGGTGCCGACTCGCGCAGCCGGCGGCCCAGCTTGCCCACCAGCATGCGCAGCGTGGCAGCAGATTCAGTCAGATCGCGCATTTCCCGTCTCCATCGATAAGCGAAAGTATAAAGATACGAAGGTAAACTGTGTAGTTTGCTCCGGTATCAATTTGTAACGTCCGGGCGCTGCAGATAGTGAATCAGGCTGTGAAAGCGCAACGGCGTGCTGAGCGGGTTACGGTAGCTGTGTGGCACGTCGGCACTGAACTGAAACGCCTCGCCTTTTAGCAGACGCCGCCAGCGATCGTTGACCCCCAGCAGCAGTTCACCCTCGATAACCACCACCTGCTCCACGCAGCCCGCTTCATGTGGCGAGGAATGGCTCAGCGCGCCCGCGGCCAGTTCCACCGCCAGCAGATCAAACCGCAGTTGCGGATCATAAGGCAGCACGGAGCGCACCGACATGTCAGCGTTGGGCTGAGTGAACCCTGGTAGGGTGCCGGCAGGCAACGCGCTCCCGTCGATAAAAAAGGAAAAGGGAACGTTGAACCCGGTAGCAATCTTCCAAAGCGTCGCCACCGTCGGACTGGACTCGCCCCGCTCAATCTGCCCCAGCATCGCTTTACTGACGCCGGTTCGCTCCGCCGTCAGCGTCAGGCTCCAGCCGTTGGCCTGGCGCAACTGTCTGAGCGCACCGCTCAGGTGTTGCTGAAAATCTGCCATTTTTTCTCCTGAATTCTTGTCACCCTGGCAGGTGACGTTATGCCGACAGTGTAACACTTGTGCGTTATAGCGCACTATGCGAACATGTGCGCTATAACGCACACTCTGTAATGAGCCTGACCATGACGAGAGCCGAACCGTCCCGTTTTACCCTGCCGATGCTGGTCTCCGGCTTTGTTGCTGTGCTGGTGGGCTACAGCAGCAGCGGCGCGATTATTTATCAGATGTTTCAGGCGGCGGGCGCCTCGCCGGCACAGATTGGTGGCTGGCTGTCAGTGCTGGGTCTTGCGCAGGGGATGGTCTCTCTGGGTCTTTCACTGCGCTACCGCATGCCGATGCTGGCTGCCTGGTCCACGCCGGGTGCCGCGCTGCTGGCGACCAGCTTTCACGGCGTTTCGCTGAATGAAGCGGTTGGCGTGTTTGTTTTCGCCAACCTGCTGATTGTGGTGTGCGGCGTCACCGGCCTGTTTGCCCGGCTGATGAACCACATTCCCGCTTCGCTGGCGGCGGCGATGCTGGCGGGTATTCTGCTGCGCTTCGGGCTGCAGGCCTTTGCCGATTTGCACAACAACTTTGTGCTGTGTGGCAGCATGTGCCTCGCCTGGCTGCTGGCCCGTCGCTGGCTGGCACGCTATGCCATTCTGGTGACGCTGATGGTGGGGATTGCCGTGGCAATGACCCAGCATGCCATCCACTTTCCGCCTCAGTCCATGATGCTGGCGCTGCCGGAGCCGGTAATGCCGCACTTTACTCTGACCACGCTGCTGGGGATCGGCGTGCCCTATTTCCTGGTGACCATGGCGTCGCAGAATGCCCCCGGCATCGCGACGTTACAGGCACACGGCTACCGTCCGCCAATCTCTTCTCTGATAAGCTGGACCGGTGTCACGGCGCTGCTATTGTCGCCGTTTGGCGGCTTTTCGGTATGCGTGGCGGCGATTACGGCGGCGATCTGCATGAGCGATGACGTCGACGCAAATCCGCAGCAACGCTGGCGTGCCGCAGCACTGGCAGGGGTCTTCTATCTGCTGGCAGGCGCGTCCGGTGCGCTGATCGCCGTGCTGTTCAGTGCCCTGCCCGCCGTGCTGATTGAGGCGCTGGCGGGTCTGGCTCTGCTGGCCACGCTTGGCGGCAGCCTGCATCGCGCACTCGATGTGCCTGCAGAACGCGACAGCGCCCTGATCACGTTTCTGATCACCGCATCAGGCGTCTCTTTACTGGGTATTGGCCCTGCCTTCTGGGGACTGATCGGTGGCGTTATCGCTCACCTGCTGCTGGTGCGTAAAACCACCCGATTGCGTGATAGCTGCTGAAATATCGGTTATTTTTCCGCCCGCCGGTGAAAAAAACACTGGATTTACCTCCTTTTCTGCCGTTTGATTTGTCATTGCCCCGCGTAAAATCAACCTAATCGTCGATAACACGCGATTTTCTGCCTCAGACAACGACCGATAAGGGCCCAACAGGTGGCAAAAACTTTTCTGCGCAGCGGTAATTTAGATGCAGTTCTGGCGTTAGGCGAAAATGGCCAGCCGGTCTACGCCTCGGCACTGCAAATTCGTGAAACCCTGCGCCTGCGCCGTCAGAGCGCACTGGCAGATTGCCTGGCCATCCCACAGGCCAATGAACGGGGCGATCGCCTCGACTGGTATGCTCCTTTCAGCGGCCGGGTGAAATCCTGGCTGGGCGCCAGCGATCATGAGCGTCGGGCGGCGCTGCAGCAGCTCACTGCCTGCCAGCAGGATATGCAGGATCTCAGCACGCGCGCGCGCGCAGCAGAAAACCCGTCGATGCGGCTGTTTGGTGCGCTGCTGAGCAAAACCCTGCAATTCCCCGATCAGCAGTATGTTTATCTGGTTGATGGCAAACCGGTCATTACTTTCTGGGGCTTTGTCGATGCCCAGGCACGCAGCCGCGACGATGCGCTGGCTTGCCTGCGCGACACGCTGGAAGAGAATCTGCCGGTGGTGCTGGTTGAACCACTGCCTGAGCTGTTTGCCGCACCTGTTGCCGCTGAACCGGTCATCGTTGCTGAGCCTGAACCTGCACCTGAAGAGGAGCCGCTGCCGGTCGCGGCAGCCGTTGAGCCTGAGCCGGTTGCACCCGTGGCGGCTCGTCGCCGTTTCCGCGTCTGGTATCTGTTACCGCCGGTGGCGATTGCTGCCGCCGTAACGGTAGCCGTGCTGCTGCATCGTCCTGAGCCTGTCGCCACGCCGTTAGCATCAACGAAGCCAGCAGCAGCCCCTGCGGCTGTTTCTGCGCCCGCCGCGGTCTCCACCCCAACACCTGCAGCGAGTCAGGCCCCGGCGGCGGCCACACCCGTAGCTGCACCGTCAGCGGCGACACCGGCGGAGACAGCAACAGCTGAGAAACAACCCGAATCGCAGCCACAGAAACCAGCCAGCGCTGGCGCTACCGAAGCCGCACCTGCCGCTTCATCTGCTACCCTTGCCAGTGTGGTGACCCCGCCGGTTCCGGCTAAACCTGATGATTTGATTGTCACGCCGGACGCCGTGCGCGAAGGTCAGGTACAGGTGATTGATGGCCGCTGGCGTGTGACTATCGACCAGATGCCGACGCCAACCGGTAAGCCGCCGGTGATGCGCTTCCAGTTCAAAAATGGTAAAGGCAGCGTGCAGGTCGCGCAGGGTAATACCAGCTGTAAAGCTGATGTCAGCGCCGCTATGACCAGCGCCGGTAACCTGGTGATTGAGAGCCGCTACACGGCAAAGTGCCAGAACAATTCGCGCTACCGTATGCCACTGCTGGTCTGTCATGCGAGTATGGGCGCCGCCGTGTGTGAAGCACAGTATGCTGAAGACCGGGTCTTCCCGATGACGATTAAGCGTGAGAGTAAATAACGATGCTGGCTCCCCTGATCGATGACAAACAAAAAATTTCGCTGATTGAAAACAGCGGTGTGCAGTTTCTGGATTTTGGCCTGCAACTCTCAGCTACTCAGGCGCGCCGTCAGTTCGTGCGCCAGACCGCTAACGGCCCGCTGCTGCGCCTGAACGTCGATGGCAACAGCGGTAAATTTATGCTCTACCCGGAAGATGGGGGTGCTGCTGAAGTGGTGCGCCCGGAGTCCGATATCGCCCTGGCTGACTCGCTCACTTTGCTGGCTGGCTGCTGGCTGCCGCTGCCGATGCTGCGCTGCGCCAGCGGCCGTCGATTTATCGGCGGCCCGGAAAACTGGGCGCGGATGCGTCTGGTGGCCCTGCCCGCGCCCGATGCGGCAGGCAATACCCATCGCGTTACCCTGGCCTTTGATACCCGCTGTGTCGCGGAACAGGATGGCGGCGAACAGCTCGGCCTCTGCGCTGCCGATGCGCAGAACGGCGTGACCTTTGCGCTGGCCTGGCACAACTACGAGCTGGGTGATTTTCTTGACCTGACCTGGGTTGACGGGTGGCTGCGTGAATCCTTTACCGACCGCGTTTCCGATCGCCGCGAACAGGCGATTAATCAGGCCCTGCGCGAATTTGAGTATCAGGCGCACTATCTTAATCTGCTTGAGCTGCTGGGCGAGCAGCTCGACCTCAGCGAGATCCACATCCAGGCTGCTACGCTGCAGACTCCGGCGGTCAACGTCGATATCATTCTGGATGTTGGCAACTCCCATACCTGCGGCATTCTGGTGGAAGATCACCCTGAAGAGAGCAACGGCCTGAAGCAGACCTATGAGCTGCAGCTGCGCGATCTTTCACAGCCGCATCAGGTTTACAACGAGCTGTTTGACAGCCGTCTGGAGTTTGCTGAGACCCGTTTCGGCAAAGCGAACTTCTCGCTGGAGAGCGGTCGTGAGCAGGCCTTTATGTGGCCTTCCCTGACGCGCGTGGGACGCGAAGCAAGCCGTCTGGCCCTGCAGCGTGTGGGACTGGAAGGCAGCACCGGCCTCTCCAGTCCGCGTCGCTACCTGTGGGATGAAGCCCGCTATCAGCCAGGCTGGCGTTTTAACACGCCTGGCGATCAGGCGGAACCCCTGGCCTGTGCCGCCCCCTTTACCACCCTGCTCAACGACGAAGGCCAGCCGCTCTCTTCGCTGGCACCCGACGATCGTCTGCCGGTCTTTTCACCGCATTACAGCCGCAGTTCACTGATGACCTTTATGCTGTGTGAGCTGCTGGCGCAGGCGCTGATGCAGATGAACAGTGCAGCACAGCGTCAGCGTATGCCGCAGAGCCACGCGCCGCGTCAGCTGCGCCATGTGATCCTGACGCTGCCGTCAGCGATGCCGAAGCCGGAGCGCGAAATTTTCCGCCGCCGGATGCAGGAAGCGCTGGCGCTGGTCTGGAAAGCCGAGGGCTGGCTGGCGGACGACGATGATCTGTCACCTTCGCTGCCACGTCATAACCCGAAACCGTTGCCGGATGTGCAGATGGAGTGGGATGAAGCGACCTGTGGTCAGATGGTCTGGCTGTTTAATGAAACTCAGGTCAACTTTGCCGGTCGCGCCGAAGACTTTTTCAGCAGCATGGTCCGTCCCGATCGTCCGCGCGAGGCCGACGAACTGCCAGGCAAAAGCCTGCGGATTGCCTCGATTGATATCGGCGGCGGTACCACCGACCTCGCCATCACGCAGTATCGTCTGGATGATGGTCAGGGCAACAACGTCAAAATCACGCCGCGGCTGCTGTTCCGTGAAGGCTTTAAAGTGGCGGGCGACGACATTCTGCTGGATGTGATTCAGCTGTGGATTTTACCGGCGCTGCAACAGCATCTGCAGAAAGCAGGCCTGACCCTGGCAGAACCGCTGATGAATAAGCTGTTTGGTCATGACAGTCGTATGGACGGTCAGGCGACGCTGCGTCAGCAGGTCACCTTACAGCTGTTTATTCCGCTGGCGCAGGCGGTGCTTGAGCGTTACGAAAACTGGGATCCGCTGGAAAGCCATGCGGAGATCAACACGCTGTTTGGCGAGCTGGTCGATCAGCCACCGGGCGAGGCGGTGCTGGCGTTTGTTAACGGTGAAATTCAGCGCGAACTGGGCGGTAACAGTCGCTTTGACCTGCTGCAGGTGCCGCTGGTGGTGAGCCTGTCGCAGCTGCATGGCGAATTTATGCAACACCGCATGGCGATTATTCCGGCACTGCGCTCGATGTGTGAAGTGGTGTCGCTCTATCAGTGCGACGTGCTGCTGCTGACCGGTC
Source organism: Pantoea sp. QMID4 (assembly GCF_030270445.1). NCBI lineage: Bacteria > Pseudomonadati > Pseudomonadota > Gammaproteobacteria > Enterobacterales > Erwiniaceae > Pantoea > Pantoea sp. QMID4. Next base: position 133,347 of record NZ_BSXL01000006.1, read on the forward strand.
GTCCGTCGCGCTTCCCGGGCATTCAGGCGCTGGTGCGCCATCTGCAGCCGCTGCCGGGCAGCCGTATTCTGTCGCTGGAAGGCTATCACACCAGCGACTGGTATCCGTTTAACAAACATGGCCGCATCGATAACCCGAAATCCACCGCGGCGGTCGGCGCGATGCTCTGCCTGCTGGCGCTGGATCTGCGGCTCAGCAGCTTCTGGTTCCGTGCCGGAGATTTTGAACCCTATTCGACCATTCGCTACCTTGGCATGCTCGATGAAAGCCAGGCACTGACGGACGAGAACCTCTGCTACAGCGAAATTGACCTCGACGACACCGGCTATGCGCTGGATAAAAAAAGCAGTTTCCGTATTCGCGGCAACGTCTGTCTCGGTTTCCGTCAGCTGGATAACGAACGCTGGCCCGCCTCGCCGCTCTACAGCCTGACGCTGAACGACGCCACGCTGGCGCGTAAAGTAGCCGGTGAAAGCGTGCTGCGCATCCGTCTGGCCGTCAAAGCCAGTCCCGACGCCTCTGGCCCGGAAAGTCTGGTGCTGAGCGATGCGCGCCTGGACGATGGCACCCGCGTGCCGCTGGAGCAGTTAAGTCTGAAGCTGAATACACTGTCGGCGACCGGCAATGCCAATGCGCAATACTGGATTGACAGCGGGAGCGTGTGTAAACGATGAAAGCGTTAAAACCCCGTCAGCCACAAACGCTGGCAAAACGTCTCAGCCTGTTGCAGGACGCACTGAATAACAGCCTGAACTGGATTGAGACCACCCGTGAGCAGTCGCCGCGTCTGGCGCTGGAAGCAGAAACCCTGACGCTGCAACTGCGTCAGGCGCGCGTGCAGACTCAGGCGCTGGCGCAGCAGATAGCGCGTCCGGTCACGCTGGCGCTGTTTGGTCAGTCGCAGGCGGGTAAAGCCTGGCTGCTGGACGAAATGGTGGCCGATGCCCAGGGCCAGTTAGTGACCCGCATGGGTGATAAACAGCTGAGCTGGTTCCAGCATATCAATCCCGGCAACCTCGATTTTGCGACCGCCACCCGCTTCAGCCATCAGCGCGAACCGCTGTCAGGCGAATGGCCGGTTGAACTGACGCTGCTGAGCGAAGCGGAACTGGTGCGGCTGATGGTCGCCTGTGCCAGAGCGTCGACGCCCGACACCACACAGATCGACAGCACCCTGCAGCGCCTGCAGCGTCATCGCCTTACCACGCCGCTGGCCGGTCTGGAAGGCGACGCACTGGTCACCCTCTGGTCCTGGAGCCGCCGCCGTCCGCACCACGATGCGCGGCTGGACCGCCATTTCTGGCCGCAGGCCGTTGAGCTGGCGCCCTGGCTCAGCGTTGATGACCGGGTACAGCTCTTTTCATTGCTGTGGCCTGCTCAGCCTGCCCTTAATGAAATGCTGCGTACCCTGCTGCACCTGCGTCATCAGCTGCGTAACAGCAGCCGGGTACTCGCGCCGCTGAGCCTGCTGACCGACGCGTCACTGTTGCCCGCCGAGCAGCTGATTGTGCCAGGCAGTGAACAGGATCAGCAGCAGCCAGTGGAAGTCTGCCCGATGAACGGTAATCGCATCGGCAAGGCGCAGAACGTGCCGCTGGGATTACTGGCGCTGCTGACCCTGGAGGTGCTGGTCCCGCTGAGCTCCACTCCGCGAACCGCGCTCTACGATGATGCCGATATGCTGGAGCTGCCCGCGCCGGGTCAGTCCAGTGACGCAGCAACGCAGGAAGATCGCCAGCGCCTGCAGCAGCAGGATCCGCTGCGTGCTCAGCTACTGGAACAGAAACGCGCCCTGCTGCCTGGCTTCTACGCCGCGCGGCAGGCGATTGATCTGCTGCTGGTCTGCACTGCCGCCAGCCAGCGCCAGGATGCGGACCTTGCCAGCGAAACGCTGCGCGAATGGCAGCGTCACCAGCCTGCCCAGGAATCCGCAGAGAAACCGCGTCTGATCTGGGCGATTACCCCTTTCGATGCCCGTCATCAGCAGATCAATGTGGATGAGGCGGTTCAGCGTCAGATGGGACAGCCCGGTCAGCACTGGGGATCGATGCTGGCGCTTGATCGCGCAGGCGTCGACCGCATGGCGAGCTGGTTGCTGGATGAGATGCAGCCGGAAGCCCGCCGCGACATATTGCTGGCTCAGCTGGCGCAGATTCAGCACACCGTGGTGGAGCGACGTCTGCTGCCCTGGACCGAGGCGGGTGCCAGCCCGGAGCAGGCGGCACGCAAACAGAATATCGCTGACACGCTGCTGAAGTGTTTACAGCATCGCACCGGCCTGCATGGCGAGCTGCTGGAGCGCCTGCAGCCGCCGCGTGAAGCGCTGCGCCAGCTCTGGCTCAATCAGTCAGCCCTGCAGGGCAGCAAACCGGTCACGATTCAGGCACCGGAAAATCAGTTTGGTATCGGGTTTGAATTTGACCTGTTCAGCGAGAGTCCGGCGGAAGCGACGGTTCAGCCGCGTCAGAGTCTGCAGAGCACTCAGCAGTATCCGCGTCAGGTGCTGCTGCTTTGGCTGGATCATCTGCGTCAGCTGCCGGAAAACCGCAGCCTGCTGGCGTTGCTGAATGTGGACAAGGCGACGATGGAGTGGCTGGTTGAAGAGTTAATTACAGCCGGATTCCGCACCGATATCGCGCAGAAACTGCAGCAGACGCTGCATGAGCCGGATACCCAGAGCGTCAGCCATGAATCCCGCGCCGATCGTCAGGTAACGCGCGCGATGACGGTGCTGGGGGATTTTGTGGCCTGGCTCGGCTTTTTACAGCGGCCTGAATCGGAACGCCCTGCCAGCCGGGTTAACCGGGGTCAGGTGATTTTCTCACGTCCGCCGGCGCCCAGTGTCAGCTTCAGTGCCGGTCAGCGCCTGACCAGACTCTCTGCTGCGCCGGCCAACCACACCGCCTACTATATCTACGACTGGCTGGTGGGGCTGAATCAGGTGATCATTGAGAACAATGGTTATACCGGCGGTGGCGATCTGCCGCTGGCGGCCCGCGAAGCGCTGATTGCGCTCCTTAAGCCCCTGCGCACTTAATCGATAATCAGGCGCAGTTCGCCCTCAAGCGACTGCGCCGCCTCTTCCAGCAGCGCCAGCACCGGCGCTAGATCGGCCTGATGCGCAGCATAGTGCTGCAGCCACATCGTAGCAGGCAGCGCCATCCCGCCCGTCAGCCAGTCCCACAATGCATCCAGATTATGTCCGAAGCTCTGCGGGCAGCCGCTCTGCTCAGCAAACTGCTGATAAAAGGCCGCACGCGTGGTGAGCTGACGCAGGTCAAAGGTCAGGTTAAGCATGTTCAGGGCACCTGTCTGAAGCTGCGGTAGTGATCGGTGGAGAGGAATACCAGCCCGTCAGAGGAGTAAACCAGGCGATCGGCATCGCGGTGACCGCAGCGATAATTCACATCCGCTTCATACCACTGACGGCCCGCACGCGCAGGCAGCCGCTTTTCACGGTTGGTAAAGCGATCGCCGCCGATAGCTCTGCCCGGCAGCACCTCGCACAGATTACCTGTGGCCGGATTCCAGCCACGCTTACGCGCATCACTTTTAGTGAGGTAGTAGTCCGGCAATTGCTGATGCTGCAGCACCCAGCGCGCCACGGTATGGGCGTCAGTCAGGGTGGCGATATCCGCCTGCGCAGGGGCTGAAACAGTATTCAGATAAGGTTTAAGGCCGTAGAAACAGGCCGCAAAGACTAGAAAAAGTCCGATCCAGAGTTTTTTTGACATGATGGCATCCGTGACGACAGGATGCAGATGATACCAGTTTTGCGCCCGGAGAAAAGCGCGGGCCAGACAAGCTGGCCCTGGCGAGGTTATGCGGCGTGCGATTCCCCGCTGTGACGACGCCATGCACCCGGCGCGACACCATACTGACGTTTAAAGCTGCGGTTAAAAGATTGCTGGGAGTCGAAACCTAACGAGATCGCCACATTGAGAATCGGTTCATCGGTGCTGGTCAGACGATCGGCTGATTTCTTCAGCTTCTTAACCCGGATGTATTCACCCAGTGGGTAGCCGGTATGTTCTTTGAACATACGCTGCAGGTGCCATTTGGAGTAACCGGCGCGTTCTGAAACCGTATCCAGGTCCAGACGTGCTTCAATGTTGTTATCAATCCAGTCGATTAAATCGTGAATAAAGGCGTTACTCATCATTCCAGTCTCTCCCGTCGCTGTAGCGAAAAGTATTAGTATCAGTTGCAGTTACACTTAAGGGTGGCTGACTATGCCATTTAATGCAAGTTTTATTGGTACATTAAATGCCGCACCGTTTGTAGGGTTTTAGCGCAACTATTCAGGCTTTCAACGCTCTGCCCAAAACCGCACATAAAGTGTATCTGTTATTCTTGCAGTTGCCCGCGACGCAAGCCTACACTCCCTGCGATTAATTGCAATATTAAAAGTTGCAAATATTGGCCTGCAGGTCATCTTTTATATCTATCGCGGAATAACAACAATGATTACGAACCGGGTTCGTCAGGGTTTAACCCTCTTAGGGATGGTACTGCTCATCACGCAACTGAGCGGCTGCGATAAAGGTGTGGCGCAAAACGCCCCACCGCCACCGCCTGAGGTGAGTGCCGCGCCGGTGCTGATCAAGCCGGTCAGCCAGTGGGACAATTTCAATGGCCGGGTGGAAGCGGTACAGAGCGTTCAGCTGCGGCCGCGCGTCTCGGGCTATATCGACGCCGTTAACTATCGCGAAGGCGATGAGGTCAGAAAAGGTCAGGTGCTGTTTACCATTGATGACCGGAGCTACCGCGCGGCGCTGGAGCAGGCTAAAGCGGAACTGGCGCGGGCGCGCAGTCAGGCCAGCCTGGCCCGCAGCGAATCGGGCCGCAGCGAGAAACTGATTGGCACCCAGGCGATTTCCCGCGAGGCGTGGGAACAGCGTCGCTCTGCTGCCAGCCAGGCGCAGGCCGATGTGCTGGCTGCCGCAGCCGCGGTCGATATGGCGCAGCTGAACCTCGATTTCACCCGCGTCATCGCGCCGATTGATGGCCGCGCCAGCCGGGCGATGATCACCGCCGGTAACCTGGTGACCGCTGGTGACAGCGCCAGTGTGCTGACCACGCTGGTGTCGCAGCAGCAGATGTATGTCTACTTTGATGTCGATGAAAACACCTTCCTCAACTATCAGGCGATGGCGCGTCAGGGCCAGCAGCGCCATGCCCTGCCCGCTGAGATTGGGCTGGTCGGCGAACAGGGTTTTCCGCATCAGGGCAGGATCGACTTCATGGATAACCAGCTGACCGCCAGTACCGGCACCATTCGTATGCGCGCCCTGCTCGACAATCAGCAGCGTCAGTTCACGCCGGGGCTGTTTGCCCGTGTGCGTCTGCCCGGTAGCGCGCAGTTCGAGGCGGTGCTGATTGACGATAAAGCGGTCCTGACCGATCAGGATCGCAAATATGTCTATGTCGTAGACGGTGAAGGTAAAGCGCAGCGGCGCGATATCCAGCCCGGCGCGATGGTGGATGGCCTGCGTATCGTTAAATCGGGTCTGCAAGCCGGCGATAAAGTCATCATTGCTGGTCTGCAAAAAGTATTTATGCCCGGCATGCCGGTCACTGCTCAGCAGGTCGCCATGCGTGCGGCAGCCGCTCAATAATTCGAGGCCGCTATGGACTTTTCCCGCTTTTTTATCGACCGGCCTATTTTTGCTGCGGTGCTGTCGATTCTGATTTTCGTCACCGGCATGATTGCCATCCCGCTGCTGCCAATCAGTGAGTACCCCGACGTTGTGCCACCCAGCGTGCAGGTACGCGCCGAGTATCCTGGCGCTAACCCGAAAGTGATTGCGGATTCCGTGGCGACGCCACTGGAAGAGGCGATCAACGGCGTCGAAAACATGATGTACATGAAGTCAGTGGCCGGTTCGGACGGCGTGCTGGTGACGACCGTGACTTTCCGTCCAGGCACCGATCCCGATCAGGCACAGGTACAGGTGCAGAACCGCGTAGCACAGGCTGAAGCCCGTCTGCCGGAAGATGTGCGTCGGCTGGGGGTCACGACTCAGAAGATGTCGCCGACCCTGACACTGGTCGTTCATATGTTCTCACCGAACAATACCTATGATTCGCTCTATCTGCGTAACTACGCCACGCTCAAGGTCAAAGATGAGCTGGCGCGCCTGCCGGGTGTCGGTCAGATCCAGATTTTTGGCGCAGGTGAATATGCGATGCGCGTCTGGCTTGATCCCAACAAAGTCGCCGCGCGTGGCCTGACGGCCTCTGATGTGGTGACGGCGATGCAGGAGCAGAACGTGCAGGTCTCTGCCGGTCAGCTGGGCGCGGAGCCGCTGAAAAAGCAGAGTGACTTCCTGCTGTCGATCAACACCCAGGGACGACTGGAGAGCGAGCAGCAGTTTGGCGATATCATCCTGAAAACCTCTGAAGATGGGTCACTGGTGCGGCTGCGCGATGTGGCGCGGATTGAGATGGGATCAGGCAGCTATGCCCTGCGCTCCCAGCTGAATAACAAAGATGCGGTCGGTATCGGCATCTTCCAGGCGCCGGGCGCTAACGCCATCGACCTCTCTAATGCGGTTCGCGCCAAAATGGATGAGCTGGCAACCCGCTTCCCCAATGACGTGAAATGGGCTGCACCTTACGATCCAACCGTGTTTGTCCGCGACTCCATTAAAGCGGTAGTGCAGACACTGCTGGAGGCAGTGATTCTGGTGGTGCTGGTGGTGATTCTGTTCCTGCAGACCTGGCGCGCCTCCATCATTCCGCTGCTGGCGGTGCCGGTTTCGGTGGTGGGTACCTTTAGCGTGCTCTATCTGCTTAGCTTCTCGCTTAACACGCTGAGCCTGTTCGGGCTGGTGCTGGCGATCGGTATCGTGGTGGATGACGCCATTGTGGTGGTGGAGAACGTCGAACGTAACATCGAGATGGGCCTCTCGCCGCGCGCCGCAGCGCATCAGGCGATGCGCGAGGTCTCCGGGCCGATCATCGCTATTGCGCTGGTGCTGTGCGCGGTGTTTGTGCCAATGGCGTTTCTCTCTGGCGTGACCGGGCAGTTCTACAAGCAGTTCGCCACCACGATCGCGATCTCTACGGTGATATCGGCGATTAACTCGCTGACGCTTTCGCCTGCGCTGGCGGCGATGCTGCTGAAAGGACATGATGCGCCGAAAGATCGGCTGACGCGGATTATTGATGCGCTGTTTGGCTGGCTGTTCCGTCCGTTTAACCGCTTCTTCCAGCGCAGTGCGCACGGCTATGAGTCGCTGGTCGGCCGCACGCTGCGTCGCCGTGGCGCGGTATTTGGCGTCTATATCCTGCTGCTGGCCGGTGCCGGCTTTATGTTCCACACCGTGCCGGGTGGCTTTATCCCGACCCAGGATAAGCTCTATCTGATTGGCGGCGTGAAGATGCCGGAAGGCTCCTCGCTGGCGCGCACCGATGAAGTGATTCGTAAGATGAGCGAAATCGGTATGCAGACCGATGGCGTCGCCTATGCGGTGGCCTTCCCTGGCCTGAATGCGCTGCAGTTCACCAACACCCCGAACAGCGGAACGGTGTTCTTCGGCCTGAAGCCGTTTAATGAGCGCAAGCACACAGCAGCGGAGATTAACGCAGAGATCAACGCGAAAATCGCGCAGATCCAGCAGGGCTTTGGCTTCTCGATTATGCCGCCGCCGATTCTGGGGCTGGGTCAGGGTTCGGGCTATTCGCTCTATGTACAGGATCGTGCCGGTCTGGGCTATGGCGCATTGCAGACGGCGATTAATACGCTCTCAGGCAGCATCATGCAGACGCCAGGCATGCACTTCCCTATCTCCTCCTATCAGGCCAACGTTCCACAGCTTGATGTGCAGGTTGACCGGGATAAAGCCAAAGCTCAGGGCGTGTCGCTGACCGCATTGTTCAGCACGCTGCAGACCTATCTCGGCTCGTCGTACGTGAATGACTTTAACCGCTTTGGGCGCACCTGGCGCGTCATGGCTCAGGCGGATGGGGAGTTCCGCGACAGCGTCGAGGATATTGCGAACCTGCGTACCCGCAATGACCGCGGTGAGATGGTGCCAATTGGCAGCATGGTTAACATCACCACCACATACGGCCCCGATCCGGTGATTCGCTATAACGGCTATCCGGCGGCGGATTTAATTGGTGATGCCGATCCACGCGTGCTCTCTTCGGCGCAGGCGATGCGTCAGCTGGAAGCGATGTCCGGTCAGCTGTTGCCTAACGGTATGAACATTGAGTGGACCGACCTGAGTTATCAGCAGTCAACACAGGGCAATACCGCGTTGATTGTCTTCCCGATGGCCGTCCTGCTGGCGTTCCTGGTGCTGGCGGCGCTGTATGAGAGCTGGACGCTGCCGCTGGCGGTGATCCTGATTGTGCCGATGACCATGCTCTCTGCACTGTTTGGCGTCTGGCTGACCGGCGGTGATAACAACGTCTTCGTGCAGGTTGGACTGGTGGTGCTGATGGGCCTCGCCTGTAAGAACGCGATTCTTATCGTGGAATTTGCGCGTGAGCTGGAGATCCAGGGCAAAGGGATTATCGAAGCGGCGCTGGAAGCGTGTCGCCTGCGTCTGCGTCCGATTGTGATGACCTCAATCGCCTTTATCGCCGGTACCATCCCGTTGATTCTGGGTGAAGGTGCGGGTGCAGAAGTGCGCGGCGTGACCGGTATTACCGTCTTCTCCGGCATGCTCGGCGTGACACTCTTCGGCCTGTTTCTGACACCGGTGTTCTACGTCGCCCTGCGCAAGCTGGTGACGCGCCGGTCAGGTAATGCGGAATCAGTGACGGCGTAAACCGTAAACGTTGACAGGGGCGATCGGGTGATCGCCCCTTTTTTTGTCTGTGATTGATAGCATGCCGGTTAACGCTGCTTTAATTTTTCATTAAGCGTTTCAATGATAAAGGCATTCAGCGAGGTTTCATTTTGGGCCGCAGCCTGCGACAGCCGCACACCCAGCGATTCAGGGTAGCGCAGCGTGAAGGTTTTAATTTTTTCCTGCTCCGCATAAGGATTAATGCCGGTGGCAGCGCAATCTTCCAGGTATTCGCGCAGCGAAATTTCCCCTTCTTTATGCAAACCCTGTACGCTATCAGAGACAAAATCACAGTAGCCTGACAGGCCGGTAAAGCGTTCACGGAACAGGTTGATTTCGGGAACGTAGGTGATGACTGCGGGTTGCCCGGCGAAATCAGCCAGATTTAAATGATCATCAATCTTTGACCTCCTGCATTCTGATTACCTGAATATCAGGAACGGATTTTATAAATAATTAATATCTACTCACAATCATAAACCGCATATCCTTTAATTATTAAAGTTAAAGTCTGATTCGTAGATGATTTTTTATCTTTTCCAGAAAAGTTCTTACTGTTTCTCCCCAGGGTTCAGGATTGAACTCGCCCTGGCTGATGGATTGAAAAGCCTCAATAAGTTCTTGATCATTCAAAGACAGTAAATACTCTGCCTCATGACATACTTTCTCGGCCGTTTTTGGGTTCTCAGTTTCTAAATAACTGTTCAGTACTTCTTCAACCGTTTCCCCGAACAAATCATAATCCTGACCAAAAAATACCCGAATAAGGGTTCCAATATTTTTATAGTTTTTATTCATTGATGGCCTCAGAAAGAAGGATATGAAGTCAGTAGATAATAGGGTTTACCGTTAAACATTTTACGGTGCAAAACAATCCTGACAGCATAAGCTTCAATGCGGGTTGTGCTGCCTTGCCTGAAACCATAACCGACAACGGTACGGGCCTGCCAGGTTAATTCAAGTAGGCTTTCGCTTTTGGCAGCAGCCCTATAGATGATCTTCCAGCGGTTAGCTTTCAATCCGGCGCTGATAAATTGCTCTGCCTGCTTTATATTAACAAACGAACTCGCAAGAGGCATCTTTGGACTTCGTGCAAGACGCGCGAGTAAATCTGCTTCGGAAATATTTATATGCTTAGCAATAGTATGTCCGCCAGCTTTAATACCTCTGACGGCTTCATGCTCAGCCAGCTTTAACTTACCAAATCGGACAGAGACGACGCGTACCGATCCGGCAGCAAACGCAAATGCCATAGGAACAGAAATATCTACAGTTAAAGCTATATTTATTGCGGTCTTATCATCAGCACCAAGCTTTTGAGCCGTCGCAGATGCCACCTGAAAAAATGCTGTACGCGTATTTCTGCCCGTCAGTACCTGATTAGCAGCCGCGTTAATGCTATCCAGGCTATGAGCGCCAACGATAACACATGCCGCTTTTGTCAATCCGATTGATCTGGCGCGATGCACAGCGCAGTTGCTCCGGTTAATTCAAGCGTACCTGGTGCAAGATTTAGCCCACCATATAATCGGTTACTTAGTGTTTCTCGCTCAGTTAGCGTTTTATCTGAGATAGCAGCAGTTAGCTGGACCGGGGACATCATGATTTTTAAGCCATCTCTACGGTAGCGCCGACGGAATGCAGTAACGGCAAATCACGACACGAGACCTCATAGTTATCGGTTCTGGCGTCATGAGTTAAGCTAACAGCATAATTAAACCCAGGGTTACCTCTCTAATCGGGCTCACAGTCCTCGATCTTTTTAAAATTTTTTCTGCGCGTAACTTAATTCTTATTGCTGTTCAAAAATGAACAACAAAATCATAAGGGTGGGTATTTATTCATGGCGGATTTGAGGCAGGACGATACTGATCAGCACGCATAAAAAAAGCCGCTCATCAGCGGCTCTTTTTGCAGAGTTCTTCACTCTCTTCGGGTTCCGGTTCAGGTACGGCAGTGCAGTTGCTGGTGTCGCGTTTCTTGAGCTCGTTTAGCGCGTCGGCTACGGTGCGTTTTGCCAGTACATCCAGCGACGCCTGCTCGGCTTCGTCGGCTATCGACTTGAAGTACCAGCAGAGATTGGCACTGACCAGACAGCGCGGCGCGACATCAGGACGCGCGGCCCAGATTTTTTTGTCTTCGATCACGGAGACATAGATATCGCGCAGGGTAATGTCCGCAGCAGGACGGCCGAGATGAATCGAACCGGTACGTCCCAGCGTGGAGACGATAATGCCATCACGGGTCAGCGGGACCATTAATTTTCGAATGAAACTGGGATTTGCTTCCAGCCCATAGGCCAGAATCGCGCTGGTAGAGCGTTTACCCATTTGCTCCGCCATCGCTACGCTCAGAACCATTTGCAAAGCTGTCGGGAAGCGGTAATCAAGCATTTCTTTATCCTGAGTTGCGGTGCATCTTACTTGTTTTATTGCCGCATAAGTGAACAATCAATGAGCAATAAATATAACAAACACTGTTGCTTTTTTGAAGCAAACCGGCAATGACAAGGCACGTATTCACCAAAGGCGGAGGCCTGATAGCACAAGGTGCTTACCCTGCTCCTCATCCTTATCCTGCTGGACACGGTGAGCAGTTCGGTCATGCGGTGGTGACCGACGCCGCCGGTAATCGCTGCTTCAGCGCCATAACCAGCAACACGTTAAAGACTGCTAAAGCGTAAAGCAACCACAGCGTCGCCGATGCCCCCATCTTTTCAAACACATATCCACCAATCAGCGGCGTCAGTGCCTGTCCCATTAGCGCCGGGCGGGCCATTTTCCCCACCACAATCGCGTAAGACTCTGGTTTGACCATCGCCAGCGGTAAAGTTCCACGCACGATGGCGCGTAAGCCATTTCCTGCGCCATACAGCACCATGCTCAGCAGCGCCATCTGCGGAAAAAGTGCCAGTAGTAGCAGACCCAGCGCCACCAGCCCGACGGAAAAAAAGGTGGTGCGGATCGGATGACTACGTTTGAAAATGATATCAACAATGCGCGAACCTACCTGACACGGGCCGAGCACAGCGCTGATCGCCAGCGCTGACGTCAGCGTATGGCCACTCGCCTGCAACAGGGCGATAAGCTGCACGGAAATCGCCGTCATGATCACCGAGGCGAGAGTAAAAATGGCGCACAGCAGCCAGAACACCGCAGGTTCAATTTCCGGCGTAGCAGACTGTCTGACCACCCTTTTCGCAGGCGGCTTAGCATGACTCGCCGGTAAGGCAAACAGATAGGCAGGCAGCACGCATACGACCATCATTGTCGCAATAATCAGTGACGCATCCCGCCAGCCAAATCCATGAATCAGCAACGCCGTTCCCGGCCAGACCAGCGTGGTGCAGAAGCCTGAAATCAGCGTAATACCGGTGATTGCTGAACGCGCCTGACTGCCATAACAGGTGCCGAGTGTGGCAAACAGAGCATCATAAAGGCCCATCGCCATACCAACGCCGATAATGATCCAGGCAAACAGAAACAGCGGCAGCCAATCGCTGACCGCCATCATCACCAGCCCCACCGCCATTACGATGCCGCTCAGTGCCAGCAGCAGACGACCGCCGGTACGGGCGATAATTCTGCCGGCCCGCGGTGACAGCAGGCCTGACACCAGTATCCCCGTCGAGAGCGCACCGTAGATCCACTGCTGCGACCAGCCTGTCTCAGCTGCAATCGGGTTCGCCATCACCGCCATCAGATAGAACGACCCGCCCCAGGAGAGAATCTGCACCAGGCCCAGGGTGAAAATGGCGGCGATACCGGGTTTGTTGTTCTGACTCACAGGCGATCTCTTCATTAGCAGGCGAACCGTTTTTATAACATTTTCTGCCAGAAGCCAGAATGCGGGACGCGCTTTTCTCTGGATAACTCGTCAGGTCGCACGTTTTTGAAGAAATAATATAGTATGTTGTAACTATAAAGCGCTTGCATCCCTGTCAGGCATCTGCCACATTGTGAACGTTGTAACTATGGAGGCACAATATGACGCGCTACGACTTAGTGGCTGATATGCATCAGTGTGTAAACGACCTGGAACTGGCGCTGGGTGAGCTGCGCCAGCAGATTGAGGCGCAGCCTTTGCTCATCGCCCGGGTCTTCAGCCTGCCGCCGGTGGTGAAAGGCCGCGAACATGAAGCGATTACGCAGATCGCCGTCGAGCAGCATCTGGGCGACAGCGCGTTAAAAATGGCGCTGGACCACTACTGCCGTCTGTTTATGCAGCATCAGTCTGAACAACTGAGCACCAAGGCTGCTGTGCGCTTACCTGGGGCTCTCTGTATCGAATGTGATGAACAGCGCGAAGCGGAGATCGGTTCGCTGATTGACCTCATTAATCAGCTGAAGGCACGACTGGAGCAGCTGATTACGGTGGACTCGGGCCTGCCAAGCGAAGCACGTTTTGAGTTCGTCCACCAGCACCTGCGCGGCCTGATTACGCTGAATGCCTATCGCACGATCACCCTGCTCAGCGCCCCTGACAGCCTGCGTTTCGGCTGGGCCAACAAGCACATTATCAAGAATCTTAAGCGCGAAGAGGTGATCGCCCAGCTGGAAAAAAGCCTGAAGGCGGGACGCGCGCAGGCACCGTGGTCACGTGAACAGTGGGCGGAAAAAGTGCAGGAAGAGCTGGCGAGCGTGCGCGCCCTGCCCGCTTCGGCACGGCTGAAAATCAAGCGTCCGGTGAAAGTCCAGCCGGTCGCACGCGTCTGGCGCGCGGAAGAAAAAAAACAGACCCAGCTGGCCTGCCCGTCACCGATTCTGGTGATCTGCCGCGATCGCAGTCAGGTTCCGGTGCTGGGTGAGCTGCTTAATTACGACGCCGATAACATTACGCATCGACATAAGCCCGCCGCTGAACCGCTGAATCTGTTGATACCCCGACTGCATCTGTGGGTCGATTGCCCGATATAAAAAAGGCCAGCGGATGCTGGCCTCTGACGCCTCTCTGACTTTATGACTTCATGCTGCCGACCATCTCTTCCGGACGGACCCAGGCATCAAACTCTTCTTCAGTGAGATAACCCAGTTTCAGCGCCGAGCCCTTCAGCGTCAGCCCCTCTTTATGCGCCTTTTTGGCAATTTCAGCCGCTTTGTCATAGCCGATGTGGGTGTTCAGCGCCGTCACCAGCATCAGTGATTCGTTCAGCAGTTGATTGATGCGCTCGCGCACCGGCTCAATGCCGACAGCGCAATGATGATTAAAGCTGTCCATACCATCCGCCAGCAGGCGAATCGATTGCAGGAAGTTATGGATCACCATCGGACGGAACACGTTCAATTCAAAATTACCCGACGCGCCGCCCATGTTGATCGCCACGTCGTTACCCATCACCTGACAGCAGAGCATGGTCATCGCTTCGCACTGCGTAGGGTTAACTTTGCCCGGCATAATGGAGCTGCCAGGTTCGTTTTCCGGAATGGCGATTTCGCCAATGCCGCAGCGCGGGCCTGAAGAGAGCCAGCGCACATCGTTGGCGATTTTCATCAGTGAAGCGGACAGCCCTTTCAGCGCGCCATGCGCATGCACCAGCGCATCACAGGTTGCCAGTGCCTCAAACTTGTTTGGCGCGGTGACAAATGGCTGCTGCGTCAGATCGGCCAGCGCCTTCGCCACGCGCACCGCATATTCCGGATGAGTGTTCAGACCGGTGCCCACCGCGGTTCCGCCCAGCGCCAGCTCCGCCACGTGTGGAATGCTCTGTTCGATATGCTTCAGGTTGTGCTCCAGCATCGCCACCCAACCGGAAATCTCCTGGCCCAGCGTCAGCGGCGTCGCATCCTGCAAATGGGTACGGCCAATCTTAACGATGTCTTTGAACGCGTCAGACTTCTGGCTCAGCGTCTTTTTCAGAACCTGAATCTGTGGGATCAGCTGTTCGCGCAGCGCGATGACGGCGGCAACATGCATCGCCGTCGGGAAGACGTCGTTGGAGCTCTGGCTCTTGTTGACATCGTCGTTAGGATGGACGAGGCGCGACATCCCGCGCTCCCCGCCAAGAATTTCACTCGCGCGGTTTGCCAGCACCTCATTCATGTTCATGTTGGTCTGAGTGCCGGAACCGGTCTGCCAGATCGCCAGCGGGAACTCATCCGCGTGCTTATCCGCCAGTACTTCATCCGCCGCGCTGACAATCGCATCTGCGCGGTCAGTGGGCAGCAGTCCAAGATCGCGGTTAACGCTGGCCGCGGCGCGCTTGGTCAGCGCCAGCGCATGCACCAGTGCGGTCGGCATTTTTTCGGTTGAGATACGGAAGTGTTCCAGCGAGCGCTGCGTCTGCGCGCCCCACAGTTTGTCTGCCGGTACATCGATGGGGCCCATTGAATCTTTCTCAATGCGGTTGCCTGCCATGAATACGTCTCCTTCACCTTGTTTTTAAAAGAATGACCGCCTGCTCGTTGCAATCAACTGTCAGGCAGCCAGGATAGTAATACACAATAATTTAACATTATCAGAACTTAGCGTCCTTTTGCGCTGGATATGTATTTTTACCGGTAGTTTCTGCTTTAATAGCCGCAATAATTTCCCGTGATAAAGGGTTATACAATGCAAAAAATGAACAATTCGCTGCAAAATTACGCGTGGGGCAGCAAAACGGCGTTGACTGAGCTTTATGGTATTGCCAATCCCGAGGGCCTGCCGATGGCAGAGCTGTGGATGGGTGCACATCCGAAAAGTCCCTCTACCGTGATGGATCAGGGCAGCGAGCGTTCGTTACGTGACGTGATTGATGCGGCGCCCGCCGCGATGCTGGGTGACGCGGTAGCACAGCGCTTTGGTGAATTGCCGTTCCTGTTCAAAGTACTGTGTGCCGATCAGCCACTGTCGATTCAGGTCCATCCCAGCAAACGTGCAGCCGAAGTGGGCTTTGCTCGTGAGAATGCGGCTGGGATTCTGCTGACGGCCGCGGAGCGCAACTATAAAGATGCAAACCACAAGCCGGAGCTGGTCTATGCGCTGACGCCGTTCCAGGCAATGAATGGCTTTCGCACGCTGACGCAGATGGTTTCCCTGCTGGAGCCGGTTGCAGGTGCACATCCACAGATTGCTCATTTTTTGCAACATCCCGATCAGGAGACGCTTGCTGCGCTGTTCTCCACCCTGCTGTCACTGGAGGATGAGGCGAAATCGCTGGCGCTGGGCGTACTCAAATCCGCGCTTGATGCGCAGCAGGGTGAGCCGTGGGAAACCATTCGCATGATTGCGGCTGAATATCCTGACGACAGCGGCCTGTTTTCACCGCTGCTGCTGAATGTCATCACCCTGCAGCCCGGCGAGGCGATGTTCCTCTACGCGGAAACCCCGCACGCGTATCTGAAAGGCGTGGCGCTGGAGGTGATGGCCAACTCGGATAACGTATTGCGGGCCGGTTTAACCCCAAAATTTATCGATATCGACGAGCTGATGGCCAACCTGAAGTTTGATGAAAAACCTGCCAGCTCGCTGCTGACGGAGCCAGAACAACAGGGTCATGCGCTGCGCTTCCCGATTCCGGTGGAAGATTTTGCCTTTGCTATCCATAGCCTGAACGCAGAACCGCAATCGCTGGCGCAGCAGAGCGCCGCCCTGCTGTTCTGCATCGAAGGCCAGGCGGTTATCGCCAAAGGTGATCAGCAACTGACGCTGAAACCGGGTGAATCCTGCTTCATTGCCGCCAGCGAATCGCCAGTAACGGTCGCCGGTACGGGCAGGCTGGCGCGGGTATTTAACGACTTAGGCCAGAGCGGCTGACGTAATCTCTGTTAACTGCTATTATTTCAACCTATTAGCTTTTAAACGCCTGCGGGCGTTTTTCTTCGGTCGCTGGGATAAACCTGCGGCATAAGCGGACTCAAGGATAAGGACGAATCAGCAATGAAAAAGACGAATGTTGCCGTAGGTGTCATCATCGCACTGGGCGTAGTCTGGACTGGCGCAGCGTGGTTCACCGGCAAGCAAATTGAAAGCCACAGGGATGAGCTGGTGCAGAACGCCAATGTACAGCTGAACGCTTATGCCCCTAATAGCCGACTGAAGATCAGCTATCAGGACTATCAGCGCGGCGTGTTCAGCAGCAAAGTGAATCTGGTGGTTCAGGCCAATTCGCAGACGGAAGATAATCCGCTGCTGAAGCCGGGTCAGAGCATCATCCTGAATGAGACTATCGATCATGGCCCTTTCCCGTTTGCGCAGCTGAAGCATTTCAACCTGATCCCGAGCATGGCATCCGTTCATACCGAGCTGGCTAACACCGATGCGGTGAAGAAGCTATTCGAGCTGGCCGGCAATAAGTCGCTGATTAACGCAGATACCCGCATTGGTTACAGCGGCGCTACCGATACCGCGCTGCGTGTCCTGCCGGTTGATTATCAGAATGCGCAAACCGGCGAGCGTTTTGCCACCAATGGTGGCACATTCAACGTCAGCGCCGATAATAAAGGCGATAAAGTGTCGCTGGACAGCGATGTGGATAGCTTCGCGCTGACCAGTAAAAATGAGATGGGCCAGCCGGTACTGTTTACTGTTAATGGTCTGAAGCTGAACGGTAACACGCATCTCAGCCCGGAAGGCGTGCGTATCGGCGATCAGTCGGTGGACATTGAGAAGGTGAATGCCAGCATCAATGGTCAGGACGCCCTGACGCTGCATAAAATGAAAGGCACCTCCTCTTTCGATAACAGCGCCGGTAAAATTGGCGGCGATATTGATTACAAAGTTGAAGGCGTTCAGCTGCAGAAGCAGGACTTCGGTCAGGCTGCGCTGAAGATGAAGCTGTCACAGTTTGATGCGCAGGCGGTCAAAGCCTTCTCGGATCGTTACAACGCGCAGATGCAGGCGCTGCTGACACAGCCTGGCGTTGCGGAAGATCCTATCCGCTATCAGGCAGGCGTGCATCAGATTCTGATGGCTAATCTGCCGATGCTGCTGAAAGGCTCGCCATCCATCAGCATTGCTCCGCTGAGCTGGAAGAATGACAAAGGTGAAAGTACCTTTAATCTGACGGCCAGCTTCAACGATCCTTCTGCCGTCACCGGTGAAGCACAGACTCTGAGCGCTATGGTTGACCGGGTACTGAAAAGCCTGGACAGCAAACTGGTGATCAATATGCCGATGGCAACCGAAACCATGCACAAAGTGGGTCTGGCAGAGGGTTATCAGGCTGATGACGCCCAGAAGCTGGCGGATCAGCAGGTGAAAGGTCTGGCAGCGATGGGCCAGATGTTCCGCCTGACTCAGCAGCAGGATAACAACATCGTGACCAGCCTGCAGTACACCAACGGTCAGGTGAACATGAACGGCGACAAGATGACGCTGGAACAGTTTATGTCCCGCTATATGCTGGGTATGCCGACCAGCGAAGGTATGCCGCAGTAACCGCTGTCTTTTTTTGAAGGCGACCTCCGGGTCGCCTTTTTTATGTCTGAACGCTGCGGAAATGATTTTTCCGCCGGTTATGAGTAATTAAGCAGCATCCGGCGCGGCTGTTGCGCAAATAGCTGGCGCTGTTGCGCAAGATATTTTTATAATGCTCTGCACTTCACCGACAACTCAGCGAGTGCGCCATGATCGATTCTAAAATTCCTCTGACTGATATTCACCGCCACCTTGATGGCAACATTCGTGCACAAACCATTCTCGATTTAGGCCGCCAGTTTAATCTCGCCCTGCCCGCCTCAACGCTGGAGACGCTGCGTCCGCATGTGCAGGTTGGCCAGAATGAACCTGATCTGGTGAGCTTTCTGCAAAAACTCGACTGGGGCGTGAAAGTGCTGGGCGATCTGGATGCCTGCCGCCGCATTGCGCAGGAAAATGTTGAAGATGCCGCGCGCGCGGGCATTCATTATGCTGAACTGCGTTTTTCGCCCGGTTATATGGCGATGACCCACAACCTGCCCATTGCCGGTGTGGTTGAAGCGGTGATTGACGGCGTACGCGCTGGCCGTCAGCAGCATGATATCGACGTGCGTCTGATTGGCATTATGAGCCGTACCTTTGGCGAAGATGCCTGCCTTGCCGAACTGGAAGGTTTACTGGCCCATCGCGATCACATTACGGCTGTCGATCTGGCGGGTGATGAGCTGGGCTTCCCGGGCAGCGAGTTCCTGAGTCACTTTACCCAGGCGCGCGATGCCGGTTTCCGCGTTACCGTGCATGCGGGCGAAGCGGCTGGTCCGGAAAGCATCTGGCAGGCGATTCGTGAGCTCGGCGCTGAGCGTATCGGTCACGGCGTGAAAGCGATTGAAGATCGCGCGCTGATGGATTTCCTGGCGGAGCACCATATTGGTATTGAATCCTGCCTGACCTCCAATATCCAGACCAGCACCGTGCCCTCACTGGCGCAGCATCCGCTGAAAACCTTCCTTGAGCATGGCATTCTGGCGACCATCAATACCGATGATCCTGCGGTTCAGGGCATCGAGCTGGCGCATGAATACCATCATGCCGCACCGGCTGCCGGTCTGAGTGCCACGCAGATCCGTCAGGCGCAGGAGAATGGGCTGACGATTGCCTTCCTCAGCGAGGCTGAGAAAGCGGCTATTCGCGCTCGCATGCGGTAAGCTGCTGGAGTCAGCCAAAAAGAAAACGGGCCGGATAATTGGCCCGTTTTTTATGTGAGGAAATGCTCAAGGACAGGTAGTTTTAAGAACGGGCTTACACAGGGAACCGGATCAGATCGGAAAGACGCAAAAGCCGCCATCCCTGGCATGCTCTGCCCATGCCGTCCTGGCGCGGGACGCTTTCCTCTTCTGACCCGGTTCCCTGAATGTTAAGCAAATTTATTGCTGAAGGACTTGCCCGCTTTTGAGCTTGTCAGTCGTCTGCCCGAAGTATTAAACGACCAGTATTACACTCACCCACTAAACGCGCTTCAGCGACAGCGTCTGGCGTTTCTCGGCGGATTGCAGACCCAGCTCGATCAGCTCCATCACCTGAATCGCCTCTTCCGCCGTCACCGGATTGTTACCGCGTCCGGCGATCGCATCACGGATGCCTGCGTAGTAAGCCGGATAGTTGCCCGGCTGGGTCAGCTGCGTGTTTTCGGTGAGGGAGTCGCCATCAACCAGCGTCAGCGTGCCGTCGCGCATGTCATAGCCCCAGTCCTCCTGCGGCGGGAAGTCACCCGACTTCAGACGATCTTCCTGCGGATCCAGACCATATTTAACGTAACTGCCGCGCGTGCCGTGGACGGTGTAACGGGCGGATTCTGCTGCCACCAGCATACTGGCGTGCAGCACGACGCGGCGCTGCGGATAAGTCAGCGTGGCGTGGAAGTAGTCGGTAGTCTGCGCGCCCGGACGCATTTCGGCCAAATCAACATTGATGGCGACCGGCGGGCCAAACAGCTGAAGCGCCTGGTCCAGCAGATGCGGCCCCAGGTCATACCAGATTCCGCTGCCTGCGCCCTTCATTTCACGCCAGCGATTGCGCACTTCCAGACGGAAACGGTCAAAATGCGATTCGAAGTAACGCACTTCACCCAGTGAGCCCGCTTCAAGCAGGGATTTCAGTGTCAGGAAATCGCTGTCCCAGCGGCGGTTATGGAATACCGACAGCAGCAGCCCTTTAGCTTTCGCCAGCGCATCGAGTTCGCGGGCCTGTGACAACGTCACGGTAAACGGCTTATCGACCACCACATGTTTACCGGCATTCAGCGCCGCTTTAGCCAGCGGGAAGTGCGTATCGTTGGGGGTAGGAATGACAATCAATTGCAGAGTCGGGTCGTCCAGCAGCCCCTGAGGATCGGCCACCACCTTCACGGCGGGCCAGTCGGCGTGGACTTTGCTGGCGTCGCTACTGGAAATGGCGGCCAGTTCGACGTCCGGCGTCCCCGCAATCAGCGGAGCATGAAACGTTTTACTGGCAAAGCCGTAGCCGATCAGACCAACACGTAATTTATCGCTCATTTGGATTCCTCTCAGAGCCTGCCTTGCAAACTCTTAGTTGATAACCTGATTGATTTAAGACTATTAACCAGGTGAGGACAAGGCGGAATCCCCCGAAAAAACTAAGAGATAGCACTCCGGGCCAGGGGCCAGGCCGTCTGCGCCGCCAGGCTGTCGTGCGCGTCCTGATTGCGGCGGCGGAAGTCGCTGGGACTGACGCCAACACGCTTGCGGAATACCCGTGAGAAATAGAGCTGGTCGTCGTAACCCACTTCACGCCCTACCGAGGCGATGGGTTCCTGGGTGGTCTGCAGCAGCAGTTTGGCGCGGATAACGCGCTGATCCTCACGCCAGCGCAGCAGGTTGACACCCATCTGCTCGCGGAACAGGTGCGCCAGTCGCGACGGTGACAGGCAGACGTGGCGCGCCACCTCTTCGATCTTGACCTCGCTGGCGAGATGGTTGGTAACATACTGACAGGCTTCGATGACGCGCGGGTCGCGGATCAACTGATGGCTGCGCGGATCTTCTTCAACGGCACGCAGCAGCAGTCGTTCCAGCAGGTTCATTGCCAGTTCCTCCGCAAAGCGGCGGCCTGAGTTGTGGGTCTGTTCGATACTGGCAAACAGGCGGTCGAACTCGCCGCGCAGCGATTCTGGCAGCAGCAGTCGTCCCACGCCCTCCTGCTCATCCTGCCAGCGCAGCCAGTCGTGCCAGTAGGCGCGCGGACGGAAATAGACCCAGCGGTGGAACCACTGCGGGCTGTCCGGCGCGCGGCCGTAGTAGTGAGCGGTTTTTGGCTGAAACAGCAGCATTTCGCCCGGTTCGCAGTCAAATGCCCGCTCGCCGTCGAATACCCGCCCTTTGCCTTTAATGGTGAGGTTCAGAATGTAACCTTTCATGCCGTGCGGGCGATCGATAAAGAAATCGAGAGGACCATCAGCGGTGATGGGCGTCAGCCCCGCCACCAGCCAGGCATTGAATGAATAGCCCGGCAACAAGGGGTTTTGCTGCCCGGCCGGTAATTCGCGGTGATACATAGCGACCTCACTCAGTCTGTTTGTGTTCGGATAGCCCGCAGAGGCGTCTGCTTCTGCGGGCCAACGGCTCGATCAGTCAGGCTTTTTTCTGTTTGTAACGGTCAAAAATTACCGCCGCTAACAGTATCAGACCGCGCACCACATACTGTGAGAATGGCGAGATATTCAATAAATTCATCGCATTCTCGACGGTGCCGAGAATTAATACCCCTGCCACCACGTAGGAAATCTTGCCGATGCCGCCCTTCAGCGACACGCCGCCCAGTACGCAGGCAGAAATCACCACCAGCTCATAGCCGATGGAGGTCATGGGCTGACCGCTGGTCATACGTGACGCCAGGATGATGCCCGCCGCCGCCGAAACCAGACCGGAAAGAATGAAGATGATGATGCGGGTACGCACCACCGGCACACCGGCCAGTCGCGCGGCCTCTTCATTGCCGCCAATCGCCAGAGTATTACGGCCAAAAGTGGTTTTGTTGAGCAGGAAGCCGAAGATCAGCATGGTCGCCAGGGTCAGCCAGATGGGCGCAGGCACGCCAAGCCAGTTGGCAAAGCCCAGCTCAAAGAAGCGCTCATCTTCAATCCCGACTGCTTTACCATCCGAGAAGATGTAAGCCAGGCCACGCACGATCTGCATGGTCGCCAGCGTGGTGATCAGCGCATTGATCCTGAGTCGGGCAATCACAAAGCCGTTGATAAAACCGGTGATCATGCCGAGCACCAGACCGGCTGCCACGCCAATCCACAGGCTTTCAGTCATGTTGATCACCACGGCGGTCACAACACCCGCACAGGCGATAACGGACGCGACAGACAGGTCAAAATCCCCGGAGGCCAGACAGAACAGCATGCCGCAGGCGACCATGCCGGACATCGACATCGCCAGTCCTAAGCCTTTCATATTGATAAACGAGCCAAAGTTCGGTACAAAAATCGCACAGACAATAAACAGCAGCGCAAAGACAACCAGCATGCCGAAGTTGTCCCAGATGCGACCTAACTGCAGGCCGCCGCGTGAAGCGGGCTGCGGCGTATTTGAGGTCGTGGATGAAGCCATGATGATCTCCTGTCAGGCCACGGCGGCCGCTTGAGTAGTTTTGGGCATCGCCAGGCTCAGCGTCTGCTGCTCCGTGGCGTCGTCGTGCAGCAGTTCACCGGCAATGGCACCCTCGCGCATCACCACGATGCGATCGGCCAGGCCCATCACTTCCGGTAAATCGCTGGAGGCGAACAGCACCGCAATGCCCCGGTTCGCCAGCTGATAAATCAGGTTATAAATTTCATGTTTGGCACCGACATCGATGCCGCGCGTAGGCTCATCCAGCAGGATCACTTTCATATCCTCAGAGAGCCAGCGTCCCAGAATCGCCTTCTGCTGGTTACCGCCGGAGAGGTTCATGATCAGCTGATCGGCGCTGGGCGTTTTGATGTTCAGCGAGCGGATATGGCTGTCGGCGTTTTTATTTTCCCAGCCGTTTTTAATCAGGCACCCAGCGGTAAGATTATGACGACGGGCGCTGATGTTGATGTTGTCGCGCACCGAGTGCACCGGAATAATGCCCTCGGCTTTGCGGTCTTCCGGACAAAGCATGATGCCCGCACGGATAGCGTCGATGGGTTCGCGCAGCGGCAGCGGTTTTCCGTCCAGGATCACCTGACCGCCACGCAAACGCGTGCCGCCAAATAACCCTTTCAGCAGTTCACTGCGTCCGGCTCCCACCAGGCCAAACAGCCCCACGATTTCACCGGCATGAACTTTCAGCGAAATCGGCGTACGCACGCCTTTCGCTTCCACCTTGTCCAGCTCAAGCCGCACGTCGCCTTTAGCGCGTGGTGAGTAGCCATAGATATCACCCAGATTACGTCCCACCATCGCCTGCACCAGATCGTCGTGATGGGTGTTAGCCATGTCAGTAAAGGTCCGCACGTAGCGGCCATCTTTGAAGACGGTGATGGCGTCACTGAGGGCGAAGATCTCTTCCATGCGGTGTGAAACATAGAGCACCACCCGGCCCTCCTCGCGGAGCTGACGGATAACGCGGAACAGGTTGTCAATTTCACGCGCCGACAGCGAACTGGTTGGCTCATCAAAGGCGATAATGCGCGCGTTGCGCGCCAGCGCTTTGGCAATCTCCACCATCTGCCACTGCCCCAGCGACAGATATTTCAGCGGCATATCGGGATCGATATCCATGCCGAGATTTTTCAGCTGCAGGCCCGCCTCAAATCGCATCAGCTTACGATTGACCAGCCCATGTTTGTGCGGAATCTGACCGAGGTAGATGTTCTCCGCCACACTCATTTCCGGCACCAGATGCAGTTCCTGGTAAATAATGGCGACGCCCGCGTCCAGCGCATCTGTGGTGCGTTGAAAGCTCATCGGCTTGCCTTTAATGCGAATCTCACCGCCGCTCGGCTGATAACTGCCGCTGAGTATTTTTAACAGCGTTGATTTGCCTGCGCCGTTCTCGCCCATCAGCGCATGGACTTCACCGCCCCGGCAGTCGAAGGAGATATCCTGCAACGCTTTCACGCCAGGGAAGGTTTTACTGATGCCATGAAACGACAGAAATGCTGAATCAGTGTTCATGCTGGTCCTCACTCTTTCGCGCCACCGGCCTGTCAGGGCGGGCGGCGCGAAATCGGCTATTAAGGAGGCCGGGCTGCAGACAGCCCGACAGGCTCAGGGTTACATCAGTCCTTTTTTCGCCAGTTCAGTTTTGAAGTTGTCACGGGTGATCAGCACCACATCGGTAACTTCGGTGAACTTCGGTGGCTCTTCACCCTTGCTGACCCAGTTGTAGAGCATCTGGCTACTTTTGTAGCCGTGGATATCCGGGCTTGGCAGCAGCGAACCGTAGAAGCCGGTCGCCTTGTCTTTCGACAGTTCACTGATGGCATCGACGCCGTTGATGCCGATACCGATGACGTCAGCCGCTTTAAAGCCCTGTCCTTCGGTGGCACGCACGCCGCCTAGCACGGTGTTGTCGTTCATGCCGACAACCAGCCAGTGTTTAACTTCAGGATGCTGCACCAGCAAGGAATTACCGGCGTCAAATGCGCCAGGGATATCGTTAGATTTGGTGGGAACCTGGTAGATCTGGGCTGCCGGGAAGCCTGCGGCTTTGATCGCGTCCATTGAGCCGCCGGTACGACGACGTGCGGTATCGAGTTCGTTCGCGGTAATCGCCATCACGCCGGTGGTTTTCACATCCCAGCCGCGTTTCTGCATCTCTTTATAGAGCTCCTGCCCCTGACGCTCACCAATTTTGGTGGCCGCCATCATCACCAGCGGCACGGTGTCCATTGGCTTGCCTTTGGCGGTGACGAACTGGTCATCCACGGCGATGACTTTCAGACCGTAGCCGCGTGCCTTCGCCATGATGGCGGAGCCGAGTTTAGGATCGGGGGTACAGATAACAAAACCTTTGGCGCCATTCGCCGCCAGGCTGTCGATGGCATTCAGGGTTTTTTCACCATCCGGCACAGCAATTTTGATGACATCAAAGCCAAGATCTTTGCCCGCTTTGTCGGCGAATTTCCATTCAGTCTGGAACCAGGGTTCCTCTGGTTGCTTGACTAAAAAACCCAGCTTCATGGTCTCGGCGATAGCGGATTGTGACATAACCGCTGCCAGGCCGATGGCCGCGAATGCTTTAGTGAATTTATGCATGATGCTCTCCGGTACCAGGTTATTTTTCGCTGCTAATAACGAATCGGTGTAAACGCTACCAGTTAATTTTCTTATGAGGGTACAGCCTTAAATCAGTGCGTTAGGCTGGCATGTGCTGACAGACTGTCCAGACGCTGGGCTAGTTTTAGCGGTATTAGCGAAGAAAAATGTAGAGCGGTATCACACATTAAAATCACGACAAAATGATCCATACATTCAGCAAATTTAACCTGAGCTTAACTTTTGCAATGGATCACAAAATCACTGCCGATGACAGAAAAGTGCATATTGTCAGCCAGCGATGACTAACTGTTCCGGCGCGCCGAATCCAGGATACAGGAGTTAACTAACTACAGGAGATTCCGATGCGTGCTGGAGCCATCACCCTTGGGCTGGACTTTGGTAGTGATTCGGTGCGTGCGCTGGCCGTAGATTGTCAGAGCGGCAAAGAGCTGCAGAGTGCGGTGTGCAGCTACCCGCGCTGGCAGCAGGGCTTATATAGCGATCCGCACACTAACCGTTTTCGTCACCATCCACAGGATTACATCGACGCGATGGAGCAGGCGTTGCTCGGCGTGCTGAATGCACTGAGCGACGATCAACGCGCCGCCGTGGCCGGCATTGGCGTTGACAGCACCGGTTCAACCCCGGCGCCCATCGACCGCGACGGCAACGTGCTGGCGCTGCGCCCGGAGTTCGCGGAGAACCCTAACGCGATGTTTGTGTTGTGGAAAGATCACACGGCGATAGAAGAAGCAGAAGAGATTAATCAGCTGTGCCACAGCGGCCGCTTTCAGGATTACAGCCGCTATATTGGCGGCATTTACTCCTCGGAGTGGTTCTGGGCGAAGATTCTGCACGTGTCGCGTGAAGATGCAGCCGTGCGTGAGGCCGCCGTTTCCTGGGTCGAGCTGTGCGACTGGGTACCTGCCCTGTTAAGCGGGACGACCGCGCCAGATAAGCTGCGCCGTGGTCGCTGTGCGGCCGGGCACAAAGCGCTGTGGCACGGCGACTGGAATGGCCTGCCCGATGTCGATTTCCTTAATGCACTCGACCCGCTGTTAACCCAGCAGCTCGACTCTCCGCTGTTTACCGATACCTGGACCGCGGATCTGCCGGTCGGCACGCTCAGCCCCGAGTGGGCGCAGCGTCTGGGACTGACGCAGACCGTCACGCTTTCCGGTGGCGCATTTGACTGCCATATGGGCGCAGTCGGTGGCGGTGCCAGACCTTATACGCTGGTGAAAGTGATCGGCACTTCAACCTGCGACATCCTGATTGCGGACGCGGATAAAGTTGGCGATCGCGATATTAAAGGCATCTGTGGTCAGGTCGATGGCAGCGTTGTGCCCGGCGCTATCGGGCTGGAGGCCGGTCAGTCTGCCTTTGGTGATATCTACGCCTGGTTCAGCCGTTTACTGGGCTGGCCGTTACAGCTGGCAGCGCAGCAGCATCCGGAGCTGAAGCCACAGCTGGCGGAGATGCAAAAGAGCCTGATTAAGGATCTGACCGAAGCCTGGGCCGCCAATCCGCAGCTCGACCATCTGCCGGTGGTGCTGGACTGGTTTAACGGTCGCCGCACACCGAATGCTAATCAGCGTCTGAAAGGGGTAATTACCGACCTGAATCTGGGCACCGATGCGCCCGCGCTGTTTGGCGGTCTGGTGGCGGCAACCGCGTTTGGCGCACGCGCCATTATGGAGTGCTTCGAGCAGCAGCAGATCCCGGTTGAGAGCATTCTGACCCTTGGTGGCATCGCACGTAAATCACCGGCGATTATGCAGGCCTGCTGCGATGTGATGAACCGGCCACTGGATATCGTCGCCTCTGACGAGTGCTGTGCGCTGGGTGCGGCCATTTTCGCCGCCGTCGCCGCCGGTGTTCACGCCAGCGTCCCTGATGCACAGCAGGTCATGGCCAGCCCGATTGCCGTCACGCTGCAGCCCGACCCGGCGCGCGTCGCCCGCTATCAACAACTTTATCATCGCTATCAACAATGGTGCGAGACGGCAGAACCTCAATTCGCCGCTCGCCCCGCTTCCGCTACGAGCCTGGCCCAACAGGCGTAATTGTTTCAGGCAGTCTGGACACGGACAGCGCGAAACAGCCAGCGTACGCGGAGTACGTGAGGATTGTGAGCACTGCCCAGGTTCAGAATGACAAATAAAATAGCCTATTGGGTAGGCGCAAAGTGAAGGAGTGGTTTTATGGAACAGTCAAACAGTTACAGCGTGTGGTTTGTCATCGGCACGCAGCACCTCTACGGGGCGGAGACGTTACGCCAGGTTGAACAGAATGCGCGTCAGGTCGTTGAGGGGTTGAATCAGGCCGGTTTACCACTGCGTCTGGAACTGAAACCGCTGGTGAAGTCACCGGATGAAGCGCTGGCCCTGTGTCGCGACGCAAACTATGACAAGCAGTGCGCCGGGATCATTACCTGGCTGCACACTTTCTCTCCGGCCAAAATGTGGATCGGCGGCCTGAGCGTGCTGAATAAGCCGCTGCTGCAATTCCATACCCAGTTCAATGCAGAGATCCCGTGGGACAGCATGGACATGGACTTTATGAACCTGAACCAGACCGCACACGGCGGCCGTGAGTTCGGTTTTATTGGCGCGCGCATGGGCCTGCAGCACAACGTAGTGACCGGTCACTGGAAAGATAGCGCCAGTCAGCAGCGTCTGGGGAACTGGATGCGTGCAGCGCTGGCAAAACAGGCCAGCCAGCAGCTGAAAGTCGCCCGTTTTGGCGACAACATGCGTGAAGTGGCCGTGACCGAAGGCGATAAGGTCGCCGCACAGATTCAGTTCGGCTATTCCGTAAATGGCTGGGGCGTAGGTGATCTGGTTGAAGTAATCAATGGCGTCAGCGATGGTGACGTGAATGCGTTGATCGACGAGTACGAAAGCCTCTATCGCTTTACCAATGTTGCTGCATCTGGTGGCGAAAAACGTCAGAACGTGCTTGATGCCGCGTGTATTGAGCTGGGTCTGAGGCGTTTCCTGGAAGCGGAGGGCTGCCACGCTTTTACCACCAACTTCCAGACGCTGCACGGCATGACGCAGTTGCCCGGTCTGGCGGTTCAGCGTCTGATGGGTCAGGGTTATGGATTCGCCGGCGAAGGTGACTGGAAAACCGCTGCGCTGCTGCGCATTTTCAAAGTGCTGGCTGGCGATCGCAAAGGTGGCACCTCATTTATGGAGGATTACACCTATCACTTCTCACCGGGCAACGATCTGGTGCTGGGCTCGCACATGCTGGAAGTCTGTCCGTCGATCGCCATTGAAGATAAACCGTTGATCGATGTGCAGTTCCTCGGCATTGGCGATAAAGCCGATCCGGCGCGCATGATTTTCTCCACGCCAGCGGGTCGTGCGGTTAACGCCAGTGTGATTGATATGGGTGATCGTTTCCGTCTGCTGGTTAACGTGGTGGATGCTATCGGGCAGCCGAAACCGCTGCCGAAGTTGCCGGTTGCCCGCGCACTGTGGAAAGCGCAGCCATCACTGGCCACCGCTTCCGAAGCGTGGATTCTGGGAGGCGGCGCGCACCATACGGTGTTCAGTCAGGCGCTGACGCTCGACGATATGTATCTGTATGGTGAGATGAATGATATCGAAGTGCTGGTGATTGATGAGCACACCAATCTGCCTGCGTTTAAAGATGCACTGCGCTGGAATGAAGCGTATTACCGGTTGAAACGTTAATAGGTGATTGGTGCTGCCTTTCTTTGATTGGTAGCGTGCTTAAGTGATTAAAAAAGACCGACGCAGGAATTAATTCCGCGTCGGTTTTGATAAAAACTGTGCTATTCAGTCGGGAATGACGGGCGTTACGTAAAGTCGCCGTAAATACATCCCTGTAGGCTCGGCCGCCGGACTACTCGCCTCATCCATGAGGCTCGCCCGCAAGCGGGCCAACGCTTCGCGTTGTTCAAAAACGCTCCCGGCGTTTTGTCCATGCGGCGGACGCTTTACTCCACTGCCCGCCATTTCCTCCTTTTTGTTGAGTCTGAGCGAATATTTCAAAGCTCAGAGCATCAAGCGTATTAGCAATAACTTCATGCGTCAGATGTTTCACTCAACCGCCTACGATTCCTTCCTTTTTGATAGCTCAGTGCAAGTTGTTAAAAGCCATGATCAAACCCAACCGGGAAGAAATGGTATGCCTGAAGAGCAAAGCGTCCACGCAGGGATGGCGCGGCCGATCCGCATGGATGCGGGAATTCTTTGCGATCAGGCATACCTTTCCTGACCTTGCACCCAAATCCCATAGCGATTGTTTTTACGGACATACAAAAGAGCGTTTTAGTCTTTGCTATAACCCTACTCTTTCATCATCTTGCACTTTACTCCACCAGCCTGTATTTCTACATACCTGATAAAACAAGGTAAAAGCGCCATGCAAATTGCCGATCTGAACCAGCATCCCGACTACGCCTCACAAACCGCACAACTGCTGCACTCCGAATGGTCACATCTTCCTGCATGGTCGCATCAGCCCACTATCCTTAAGCGTTTAACACAACGAAACCAGACTACCTCTGCAGAATTTACCCTTATCGCGTCGCCGAATGGCGAAACGGTTATCGCGACCTGTAGCGTCATCCGTTATGAACTGGGCGACATCGCGGCAAGGGAATACTGGATTGGCGAAGTGGTTACGGATAGGAAATTCAGGGGCCAGGGCGTGGCGAAAGCCCTAATCCAGCAGGCGATTGCCCGGGCAAAACACCAGCAGATTGGCGAGCTCTGGCTCTATACACCCGATCAACAGGCGTACTATCAGCGTCAGGATGGCGGGCGGTAGAACAGCGGCAGGTAGCGGATGAAAACGTCACGGTGATGATGCTGCATCTGGCACAATAAATCGCGGCTCCTGAGAGCCGCCATTTACCCGTTTACTCAGCCAGGGATTCGCTTAACCGGCGCGTTCTGCTGACGATCCCAGATCACCGTCAGCAACCGCTGCAGCGCGATAAACGCAAACAGCAGGATCCCGATGGCGATCTTAGTCCACCACGAACTCAGCGTGCCATCGAAATTAATCCAGGTCTGGATCAGCCCCTGAATCAACACACCAAACAGCGTGCCCAGCACCGTTCCGACACCACCCGACAACAGCGTGCCACCGATCACCACTGATGCAATCGCATCCAGCTCCACACCCAGCCCGGCCAGCGCATAACCTGCCGAGGTATAGATCGAGAACACGATGCCAGCCAGCGTCGCCAGCGTGGTGGAAAGCATATAAATCCTGATGGTAGTCGCACGGGTCGAAACGCCCATCAGCTGAGCCGACATCATATTGCCGCCGATGGCGTAAACGCGATTACCAAACCGCGTACGGTGCGCCAGAATAATCCCGCCCAACACCACCACCAGCATAATCACCGCCAGCAGACTGAGACGCCCTCCGCCCGGCACTTTCCACGCCAGACTGGAAAGCAGGGTGTAAAACGGATGATCGATAGGAATCGAGTTCTCTGACACCAGATAAGAACAGCCGCGCAGGAAAAACATCCCCGCCAGGGTAATGATAAAGGCCGGGATCTTCAGCGCATCGATTAGCCAGCCCATCATGGCGCCGAACAGCGCACCCAGTGACAGAATCAGCGCAAACGCCAGCAAGGGATCGACATGGAAATCGCCAATCGCCCGCGCCAGAAACACGCCGGTAAAGGCAATCACCGCGCCGACCGACAGATCGATACCGCCTGATAAAATCACAAAGGTCATCCCGACGGCGATAATGCCGAGGAAGGCGTTATCGGTCAGGATATTGCAGATCACCCGGGTGGAAGCAAAACCCGGAAACTGACTCAGACAAAACAGGTAACCCGCCACAAACACCAGTAAGGTGATCATCAGCGGAAGATGACGTTTAATCATGTCGGGCGTCTCCGTTTCAACATCGCAATAAACCGCGGTGACTGCAGCAACAGCACACACATCACCACCACCGCTTTCACCACCTGATTCAGCTCCGGCGGGAAGCCGGAGAGCAGAATCCCGGTATTCATCGACTGAATAATTAGCGCGCCAATCAGCGACAACACCAGATTAAAGCGGCCACCCATCAGCGATGCACCACCAATCACCACGGCGAGAATCGCATCCAGCTCCAGCCATAAACCGGCATTATTAGCATCAGCACCGCGAATATCCGCCGCGACAATCAGTCCGGCCACAGCGGCACAGACGCCACTGATCGCATAAGTCGACATCACCACCAGCCAGCCGGTCACCCCCGCGTTGCGGGCCGCACGCAGGTTAATCCCCACCGCTTCGATAAACAGACCCAGTGCGGTCCTGCGCGTCAGCAGCCAGACGGCCAGCGCCACCATCAGCGTGATCCAGACCGGCACCGGCAACATCCACAGCGAGCCGTTACCAAACCAGCCGAGACTGTCACTGTCAAACGTCACAATCTGCCCCTGCGTAATCAGCTGAGCGATACCGCGCCCGGCGACCATCAGAATCAGCGTGGCAACAAACGGCTGAATACGCAGCAGCGCTACCAGCACCCCATTCCATAATCCACAGGCTAAACCGGTTCCCAGCGTACAGAGAATAATGAACGGCACACCGTGTCCGGCGACGGTCAGTGTCGCGGCCGTCGCGCCCGCTATCGCCATCACCGCCCCGACGGAAAGATCGATGCCGCCGGTAGCGATCACCAGTGTCATGCCAATCGCCAGCAGGGCAACCGGGGCCGCACGGTTAAGAATATCAATCGGGCTGCCGAACAGACGCCCATCCTGCAGGTGCACGGCAAAAAAGTTGTTGGCTACCAGACTGTCGATCAGCAGCACCAGCACCAGCGCGGCGATTTGCGGCATCCCTCGCGGGAACTTCAGCTTACGACGTGGTGGTTTTTCAGATGTCACAGGAGACTCAAGCATGTTTTGCCCCTCCGTCCGCGATAGCATTGACGATCGACGCCACCGAAAGCTGCTCCAGCGGAATTTCTGCCACCTGCTTCAGATCGCGCATGATCAGCACCCGATCGGCATAACCGACCAGCTCTTCGAGTTCAGACGAGATCACCAGCAGCGCCAGACCATCGGCGCACAGGGATTCAATTAAACGGATAATCTCGGCGTGTGCGCCCACATCAATGCCGCGCGTCGGTTCGTCGAGGATTAAAAACTGCGGTTTAGTCACCAGCCAGCGCGACAGCAGCACCTTCTGCTGGTTACCGCCCGATAACAGCTCTACCGGCTGCTCGGCGTGCGGCGTGCGAATACCCAGACTCTTGATAAAACGATCGGCAATCGCCTGCTGCTCGCGCTTCTTAATTGGCCGTAACCAGCCGCGCTGCGCCTGCAACGCCAGAATAATATTTTCGCGAACGGAGGCCGCACCGATAATCCCATCCGTCTTCCGATCCTCCGGGCAAAACCCCATGCCGAGCTGTGAGGCTCTCGCCGGGTTGGTAATCTTCTGCACTTTTCCTTTAATTTTTGCGGTCCCGCGATCGGCCCGACGAATACCAAACAGCACTTCAGCGGTCTCTGTCCGGCCAGAACCCAGCAGACCGGCCAGGCCGACGACTTCACCGGGACGCACCGTAAGGTTAAAAGGTTCGATGGTGCCCTTCCTGCCGTAATCTTCAAACGACACCACTGGCTGATTACTGCGCAGCGTGCTGCCCTGACGCTGTAATGCAGTCTCCAGCAGTTCACGACCCAGCATCAGCTTAATCAGTTCAATCTGCGGCAGCGTGGCGGTATCGCGAGTAGCGATAAACTGCCCGTTACGCAGCACGGTAATCCGGTCAGTAATGCGGTACACCTGGTCGAGAAAGTGGGTCACAAAAATCAGGCTCATCCCTTTGGCTTTCAACTGCGCCATCAGGGTAAACAGCATTTCGACTTCGCTGGCATCCAGGCTGGCTGTCGGCTCATCGAGGATCAGCACCTGGGCCGAAAGATCGACCGCGCGGCAGATGGCAACAATCTGCTGCATCGCCACTGAGTAGTGACCCAGCGGACGTGTCACGTCGAGGGAAAACCCGTAGTTCCGCATCAGCGCATCGGCATCACGCACCATGCGGCGACGGTCGATCATGCCAAAGCGACGCGGCTCACGACCAATATAGAGGTTATCTGCCACCGACATGTTCGGCAGCATATTCACTTCCTGATAAACGGTCCCGATACCCATCTCCTGCGCCTGTGCAGTGTTGTGCGGGGTAATCGGCGCACCATTCAGGGTAATCGTGCCGGCATCACGGCTGTAAACGCCGGTCAGCACCTTAATCAGGGTCGATTTGCCAGCACCATTTTCCCCCAGTAGCGCCATAATCTCCCCTTTGCGGATATCAAAGGAAACATTGCTCAGCGCTTTAACGCCGGGAAACCCTTTGCTGACGCCGCTGATGGATAACAGCGGTGTTTCATTTTGTATCGTCATTCTGCTCACTCCGCCTTACGTCATGAAAAACCGCCCCGAGGGGCGGTCTGCGGCAGGTCTGGGGCGGGTCTGTGGATCAGTAACCCATACCCTTTTTCTTATCCAGCTCCGTCTGCGCGTCAGCAGGCAGGAACAGCTTCGACTCGGTCTTGATGACTTTAGGCGGCAGCGTGCCATCTTTTTTGAATTTCTCAAGGGCATCAAACGCCGGGCCAGCCATGTTTGGTGTCAGCTCCACGTTGGCGTTGGCTTCACCTGCCAGCATCGCTTTGTAGATATCCGGCACACCATCAATTGAGCCGGTCAGAATATCTTTGCCCGGTTTCAGGCCAGCTTCTTTAATCGCCTGAATGGCACCGATCGCCATATCATCGTTATGTGCGTAAACCATGCAGATGTTTTTGCCGTTGTTCTCAGCCTTGATAAAGCTCTCCATCACCTCTTTACCCTTGCTGCGGGTAAAGTCACCGGACTGCGAGCGGATCACTTTGATGTTTGGATGGTTGCTGATCGCTTCAGCAAAGCCTTTCTTACGATCGATTGCCACGCTGGCCCCGACGGTGCCCTGCAGTTCCACCACGTTACACTGCTTGTCGCCCACGGTTTTCACCAGCCAGTCGCCAATCAGTTTGCCCTCCAGTACATTGTCCGCCGTCACCACGGCCTGATAGAGTGATTTGTCTTTCACCACGATAGCGCGGTCCAGCAGGTAAACCGGGATTTTGGCGTCTTTGGCTTCTTCCAGCACCGGCTCCCAGCCGGTCTGCACGACGGGCGCGATGAAAATGGCATCAACGCCCTGGGCAATAAATGAACGTACTGCCTTAATCTGATTCTCTTGTTTCTGCTGCCCGTCGGCGATTTTCAGGGTGATTCCGCGTTTTTTGGCTTCGCTTTTCGCCACGCTGGTCTCAGCCGAACGCCAGCCAGATTCCGAACCTACCTGCGAGAAGCCGACCGTCATATCTGCAGCGAGCACCGGGCCGGTTAACGCGGCGCTGACCAGCGTGGTCAGAAGTAAACGTTTCCACATAGTTTTTAATCCTCTGAAAGGCGTTTGCTGTTTAGGGTAGAGAGCCTGCTTAGACTGGACTAAAAAAGCGTGCATAATGGCGACACACTTCACAAAATAGAGCAATTTAAAGGAGTTACGTGCAGCCGGACGGGTGTGCTGGTCACAGCGTTATGGATAAAACGGCTGAGTAATAAAACAATGTCCGTTAAATAATTGTAATAAACAGAATCGCTTATGCTTAACGTCACTGGAAACGATTACAGACAGGCGTACAAAATGGGTTATCCGGTATGCGATGAACAAAAAATAGGTTTTGTGATTGGCCGCACAGTCGTTCTCGCGTGCTGATTGGGCGCGAAACGTTTCTATGCGTGTAGCGTTAAAAGAATTAATTTTTCTGCCCTGAAATTGTCGCAAAGAGGGCATTGACGTGGCAACTGGCATGAAGGGACGGAAAATGATATTTACGATGCGCATTTAACGCTGCATTCCGGCAGGGTTGTCTGTAAGCTGACAACCTGTTTAAAAGCATCGTGCGGGCAGGCTGGCAAAGACAGCTATTGAAAATAACAGATTTGAACTTTTAGCGGCTAATAAGGTGCCATAGTCTGATTTTCGCTTTTTTTAACCGGCCCGATCTGGACAGCCCTGGCTTGCCCCCTATACTGAGCACTCCTTTGTACTTCTATCTGTTATGGCAATGATGACTGCGCACGATTACCTGCTTAAATTCCGTAAAGTAAATAATTCAGACAGTCTGGAAAAGCTTTTCGATCACCTTAACTACTCCCTTACAAATGATATGGAAATCATCAATATGTATCGGGCTGCCGATCATCGTCGTGCAGAACTGGTTTCTGGCGGACGGTTATATGATCTTGGCTGTGTCCCTAAAACGGTGTGGCGCTACGTGGTCTGATTTCCGGCTGATTAATCGCTCTCTTTACCTCTGACCTTGTCCGGATGGGCGAGCCCCTCTGGACATGTTATTCTGCTGCGCTTCGACTTCCCGAGACAGGAATAACCACGATGAATGAACAGGTTGCTGCGCCGCGTATTGGTGGCTGGCTTTTGCTGCCGCTGGCCTGGCTGATAATGACCCTGTTAACCACCGTTCTGGTGCTGGCGATGTATCTGACCCCCCTTTTTAATCCGGAATGGCGTGTGGCGCTGTTTTCACACGGCAGTACCCTGCTCTCTTACTGGGCCATCTCGCTGCTTACGGCCGTGGCAGTCTGGGCCTACAGCCTCTGGATCAGCTGGCTTTTCTTTAAGCGTTCGCGCCGTTTGCCGCGTCACTATCTGCTCTGGCTGCTGATAACCGTGCTGCTGGCGCTGAAAACCTTTGCCTTTACGCCGGTTGCCGATAGCCGTGCTCTCCAGACATTATTGCTGTCACTGCTCGCGGCGGCGATATTTGCGCCCTATTTCAAACGTTCAAAGCGGGTAAAAACCACCTTTATCGCGCCGTAACGCTGTGAGTTATGTCAGGAATTTAATTCTGAGTGCGGTCTGCCGCCTTGCGGGAGGCGCGGGTGTTGAGATACGCCGCGCTATCAATGATAATAAGCCGCTTTCCGGCTCCCAGGCGAAAAAATGACCGATTATCTGCTTCTCTTTGTTGGCACCGTGCTGGTGAATAACTTCGTATTAGTGAAGTTTCTCGGCCTCTGTCCTTTTATGGGCGTTTCCAAAAAACTGGAAACGGCGATTGGTATGGGCCTCGCCACGACATTCGTGATTACGCTGGCCTCTATCTGCGCGTGGCTGGTCAACCATCTGATCCTGCTGCCGCTGGATCTGGTCTATCTGCGCACCATGGCTTATATCCTGGTGATCGCTGTCGTCGTACAGTTCACCGAAATGGTGGTGCGTAAAACCAGTCCGTCACTCTATCGTTTACTGGGTATCTTCCTGCCGCTGATCACCACCAACTGTGCGGTGCTGGGCGTACCTCTGCTGAGCGTTAACCTCAACCACACCTTTATGCAGGCCGCGCTGTATGGTTTCAGTGCCTCTATCGGCTTCTCGCTGGTAATGGTGCTGTTCGCCGGGATGCGTGAGCGTCTGGTACTGGCCAACGTGCCTGCCCCGTTTAAAGGCAACTCCATTGCCCTGATTACCGCGGGCCTGATGGCGCTGGCGTTCATGGGCTTCAGCGGTCTGGTGAAATTCTGATGACCGCGATCTGGATTGCTGTTGCCGTATTAAGTGCCCTGAGCCTGGTGTTCGGCGCCCTGCTGGGTTACGCCTCGCGCCGTTTTGAGGTGGAAGAAGACCCTATCGTTGAGCAGATTGATGCTATTCTGCCGCAGAGTCAGTGTGGCCAGTGCGGCTACCCTGGCTGCCGTCCCTACGCTGATGCGGTGGGCAACAACGGTGAAGCGATCAATAAATGCGCGCCGGGCGGTGAACAGACCATGCTCAAGCTGGCTGCGCTGCTTAACGTCGAACCGCAGCCGATTGATGGCGATGAAACGGCAAAAGAGCCGGTGCGCACCGTGGCGTTTATCGATGAAGCCAACTGCATTGGCTGCACCAAATGTATTCAGGCCTGTCCGGTGGATGCGATTGTTGGTGCAACCCGCGCCATGCATACCGTGCTGAGCGATGTCTGCACCGGCTGCGATCTCTGTGTCGCGCCCTGCCCGACTGACTGTATTGAAATGCGTCCGGTCGCCACCACGCCAGCTAACTGGAAGTGGGATTTGAATACCATTCCTGTACGGGTGATCCCGGTAGAAACTCATGCTTAACCTGTTTAACTTCCTGAAAAAAGAGAAGGTCTGGGATTTTCAGGGCGGTATTCATCCGCCGGAAATGAAAACACAGTCCAATGGCACGCCGCTCAGCGAACTGCCGCTGCCGCACCGTTTTATTATCCCGCTGAAACAGCATATCGGCCATGAAGGTGAGATCTGCGTTGCGCCCGGCGAGAAAGTGCTGCGCGGTCAGCCCCTGACCTTTGGTACCGGCCGCATGCTGCCGGTCCATGCGCCCACTTCTGGCGTGATTGAGGATATCGGTCAGCATATGACCGCGCACCCTTCTGGTCTGTCCGAACTTTGCATCTTCCTGACGCCCGATGGTGAAGACAGCTGGGTGCCGCTCGATCCGCTGCCAGACTACCGTCAGCATCCGCGCGCCGACATCGTGCAGCGAATTCATGATGCGGGCATCGCGGGTCTGGGCGGCGCGGGCTTCCCGACCGCCACCAAACTGAAAGGCGGCCTGCGCGGGGTTAAAACCCTGATTATCAATGCAGCAGAATGTGAACCTTACATCACCGCTGACGATCGCCTGATGCAGGATTACGCCGCCGAAGTGCTGGAAGGCAGCCGCATTCTCGCCTGGGTGTTACAGGCTGAGCGGGTGCTGATTGGCATTGAAGATAATAAACCTGAAGCGATAGCCGCGCTGAAACAGGCGCTGGGTAGCGAGCGCGATCTGCAAATCCGGGTAATCCCGACCAAATATCCTTCCGGCGGTGCCAAGCAGCTGACCCACATTCTGACCGGCATGGAAGTGCCGCACGGCGGACGCTCAACCGATATCGGCGTGCTGATGCAGAACGTCGGTACCGCCTGGGCGGTTAAGCGGGCCATTATTAACGGGGAACCGATCACCGAACGCGTCGTGACGCTGACCGGCGAGGCGATTGCCCAGCCGCGTAACGTCTGGAGTCGTCTTGGCACGCCAATCAGCCATCTGCTGCATCAGGTGGGTTTTACGCCTGCGCCGCGTCAGATGGTAATTATGGGCGGTCCACTGATGGGCTTTACCCTGCCATCGCTGGATGTGCCGGTGGTGAAGATCACCAACTGTATTCTTGCGCCGTCTGCCAGTGAGATGGGCAACAGTGACGAAGAGCAGTCCTGCATTCGCTGTTCCGCCTGTGCCGATGCCTGTCCGGCCAAACTGCTGCCGCAGCAGCTTTACTGGTACAGCCAGGGCGGCGATCACGATAAAGCGCGTGCCCACCATATCGATGACTGCATCGAATGTGGTGCCTGCGCCTATGTCTGCCCGAGTAACATTCCGCTGGTGCAATATTACCGTCAGGAAAAAGCGGAACTTCGCGCCATCGATCTGGAAGCGAAACGCACACTGGAAGCTAAAGCCCGCTTCGAAGCGCGCCAGGCGCGACTGGAGCGTGAGAAGCAGGCCCGTGAAGCGCGTCATGAAGAGGCGAAACAGCGAGTTGCCCGCACCGATACCAGTGAGCTGGCCGCAGCCAAAGCGCGGGTGAAAGCCCGTCAGGCCGCTGAACCGGATGAAGCGACGCTTGAAGCGCAGCGTGAAGCCCGCCATGCGCAGGCGCGTCTGCGTCAGGCTGAGGCGCAGGCTGAAACCCAGCCGGTAACGCGTCAGTCAGCCGATCCGCGCAAATCGGCGGTTGAAGCCGCGATTGCCAGGGCAAAAGCGAAGAAAGTCTCACCGACTGATACGGCCGCTGACGCCAGTGTCGATCCGCGTAAAGCCGCCGTCGAGGCCGCTGTAGCGCGCGCCAAAGCGAAGAAAGCGGCGCAGGCTGAAAGCGCTGAAGTTGCGCAGGCCGCAACCGACAATGCTGCAGCAGCCTCCTCAGCTGCAGACACTGAAACCGATCCACGTAAAGCCGCGGTTCAGGCGGCTATCGCCCGCGCTAAAGCAAAGAAAGCGGCACAGGCTGAAAGCGCTCCGGCTGCTTCGGAGAGCGTTCCAGAAACCATACCGAACACCGCCGCTGAAACCGACCCGCGTAAAGCCGCCGTTCAGGCCGCTATCGCCCGCGCTAAAGCAAAGAAAGCGGCGCAGGCTGAAGGCGCTGATGCCACGGCTACGGCTGCATCGGAGAGCGTTACTGATGCAGCACCAGACGCCGCCGCTGAAACCGATCCACGTAAAGCCGCGGTTCAGGCCGCTATCGCCCGCGCCAAAGCGAAGAAAGCGGCGCAGGCTGAAGGCGCTGATGCCACGGCGACGGCTGCATCGGAGAGCGTTACTGATGCAGCACCAGACGCCGCCGCTGAAACCGATCCACGTAAAGCCGCGGTTCAGGACGCTATCGCCCGCGCCAAAGCGAAGAAAGCGGCGCAGGCTGAAGGCGCTGATGCGACGGCGACGGCTGCATCGGAGAGTGTTGCAGACGCCGTTCCAGACGCTGCCGTGGAAACTGACCCACGTAAAGCCGCGGTTCAGGCCGCTATCGCCCGCGCCAAAGCGAAGAAAACGGCGCAGGCGGAAAGTGACGCCGATGCCGCTTCCCGTGACGCCGCAGTGCTCGCCACCGCCGCACATTTTGCGGTAGAGAAAGCGGAACAGGCGCAGGAGCAGGCAAATAACGCCAATGCTGAACCTGAACAGGCACCTGAACTGAATCAACCTGATGATGCGCGCAAGGCCGCTATTGCCGCCGCCATCGCCCGTGCCAAAGCGCGTAAAGCGCAGTCGTCTACGACGCTTGAGGATTAAATGGCTTTTCGTATCGCAAGTTCCCCTTATACCCATAACCGCCGCAGTACCGGCAACATCATGCTGCTGGTGGTGCTGGCGGCGGTGCCAGGTTTTGCTGCACAGTGTTATTTCTTTGGCTACGGCACCGTTTTACAGGTCTTACTGGCGATCCTTACCGCCTG
Source organism: Pantoea sp. QMID4 (assembly GCF_030270445.1). Lineage (NCBI taxonomy): Bacteria > Pseudomonadati > Pseudomonadota > Gammaproteobacteria > Enterobacterales > Erwiniaceae > Pantoea > Pantoea sp. QMID4. The sequence continues at coordinate 173,784 of NZ_BSXL01000006.1, forward strand.
GCTGACCGAGGCGGCTATCCTGCGTCTGCGTAAAGCACCGGTTGCCAGCACGCTGGCGGATAACTCGGCGTTGCTGACCGCCATCCTGATCGGTATCAGCCTGCCGCCGCTGGCCCCCTGGTGGCTGGTGGTGATTGGTACTCTGTTTGCGGTGGTCATTGCCAAACAGCTCTATGGCGGACTTGGCCAGAACCCGTTTAACCCGGCGATGGTTGGCTATGTAGTGCTGCTGATCTCCTTCCCGGTACAGATGACCAGCTGGCTGCCGCCTGACACGCTACAGGCGATTAAACCTGGCCTGATGGACAGTCTGAGCATGGTGTTCCAGGGCCACACGCTGGCGGGAGATACCATGCAGCAGTTGCAGATGGGTGTGGATGGCATCAGCCAGGCGACGCCGCTGGATACCTTCAAAACCGGCCTACGCGCCGGTCACAGTGCCGAACATCTGCTGGCGCAGCCGATTTACAGCGGTGTGCTGGCCGGGCTCGGCTGGCAGTGGGTTAACGTCGGTTATCTGGCGGGCGGCCTGTTCCTGCTGTGGAAGAGTGCGATTCGCTGGCATATCCCCGTCGCCATGCTGCTGTCACTGGCGTTCTGCGCCACGCTGGGCTGGTTCTTCTCACCGGAATCGCTGAACAGCCCGCTGATTCATCTTTTCTCCGGTGCCACCATGCTGGGCGCGTTCTTTATTGCTACCGACCCGGTAACCGCGTCGACCACCAATCGTGGTCGTCTGGTCTATGGCGCACTGATCGGACTGCTGGTCTGGCTGATCCGCAGCTTTGGCGGCTATCCTGACGGCGTGGCGTTTGCTGTGCTGCTGGCCAACATCTGCGTGCCGCTCATTGACTACTACACCCAGCCGCGCGTTTACGGCCATCAGAAGGATTAAACGATGCTGGAGACGATTCGCAAAAATGGCGTCACGCTGGCGATTTTCGCCGCGATTACCACGGCCGCTACCGCTGTAGTGAATACGGTAACCAAGCCGACGGTAGAGCATCAGACCCGGTTACAGCAGAAAAATCTGCTGGATCAGGTGGTACCCATTGAGCTGTATGACAACAACATCCAGCAGGATTGTTACGTTGTCACGGATGCAGCGCTGGGTAACAGTGCGCCGCATCATCTCTTCCTGGCGCGTAAAGGCGACAAGCCAGTCGCGGCGGCACTGGAGACAACGGCGCCTGACGGCTATTCTGGTGCGATACAAATGCTGGTCGGTGCCGATTTCCAGGGTAAAGTACTGGGCGTGCGGGTGATTGAACACCATGAAACGCCTGGCCTGGGCGATAAAATCGAACTGCGCATCTCTGACTGGATCAACAGCTTTAATGGCAAAGTGGTACAGGGTCCGGCGGATAAAGCCTTTGCGGTTAAAAAAGATGGCGGTGACTTCGATCAGTTTACCGGCGCCACCATTACCCCACGCGCGGTGGTCAATGCGACGAAACGCACCGCGCTGTTGATGAAAACGCTTCCGGAGAGACTCTCTTCGTTACCGGCATGTGGAGACACAAATGAGTGAAGCTAAAAGTCTGCTGGTTGGTGGATTGTGGAAGAACAACTCGGCACTGGTGCAGCTGCTGGGCCTCTGCCCGCTGCTGGCGGTCACCGCGACCGCCACTAACGCGCTGGGTTTAGGTCTGGCTACCACGCTGGTGCTGACCCTGACCAACAGTTTTATTTCCGCCTCGCGCCGCTGGGTGCCGTCGGAAATCCGTATCCCGATTTATGTCATGATCATCGCCTCGGTAGTGAGCTGTGTGCAGATGCTGATCAACGCCTATGCCTACGGTCTCTATCAGTCGCTGGGGATTTTTATCCCGCTAATCGTAACCAACTGCATCGTGGTGGGCCGTGCTGAAGCCGTCGCCTCTAAAAGAAGCATCCCGCTCTCGGCGCTGGATGGCTTTGCCATCGGCATGGGCGCAACCTGCGCCATGGTGGTGTTAGGTTCGCTGCGCGAAATTATCGGCAGCGGTACGCTGTTTAACGGTGCCGATCAGCTGCTTGGCCCGTGGGCGAAATCGCTGCGTATTGAAGTGGTTCATTTCGACTCGCCGATGCTGCTGGCGATGCTGCCGCCTGGCGCGTTTATCGGCCTGGGCATGATGCTGGCGTGCAAATACCTGATCGATCAGAAGATGAAACAGCGTGCAGCGATGCGTGCTCAGGCGGCTGAAACCGCAGCTCTTCAGAACACCGTCGGGAAAGCGGTGTGAATCAGACCAAACGCACTGAAATCCTCCACCGGCTGCAGCAGAACAATCCGCATCCGACCACCGAACTGAATTTCAGCTCGCCGTTTGAGTTGCTGATTGCGGTGCTGCTTTCGGCTCAGGCGACCGATGTCAGCGTGAACAAGGCCACCGCAAAGCTCTATCCGGTGGCCAACACACCTGCTGCGATGCTGGCGCTGGGCGTGGATGGCGTAAAGGAATACATCAAAACCATCGGCCTGTTTAACAGCAAAGCGGAAAATGTGATTAAGACCTGCCGCATTCTGCTGGAGCAGCACAACGGCGAAGTGCCGGAAGACCGTGCAGCGCTGGAAGCCCTGCCCGGTGTGGGCCGTAAAACCGCTAATGTGGTGCTCAATACCGCCTTTGGCTGGCCGACGATTGCCGTTGATACCCATATTTTTCGCGTCAGTAACCGTACGAAATTTGCGCCAGGTAAGAATGTGGAAGAGGTGGAACAGAAGCTGCTGAAAGTGGTTCCGGCCGCCTACAAGGTCGACTGTCATCACTGGCTGATTCTGCACGGCCGCTACACCTGCGTGGCGCGTAAACCGCGCTGCGGCTCCTGCCTGATTGAGGATCTCTGCGAGTACCCCGACAAAGTCGAGTGATCCCACTCATGACTGACCCGGTGCGGCGGGTTTTTATTGTCTGCCTGTGCCCGCTGCGTGACGTCTTCTGCGCGATCCCCCTTTTCATCGCGCTTTGTGACGCGCCGAAATACCGCCACAGCTTGTCAGGTTGTTACATTGGTGTTGATGATAAAAAATCGCCGCCCCTGCCGATAAGAAAATGTTATGACACGGCGAGTAACGTAATGAGCAAAAGCCCTTCAGCAGAGAGGCATTCGCTGCGCCTGTTTCTGGCGCGCCTCTGGCCGTATCCGCTGGCGGTGAGCAGAAAGCATGTAATGTTAGCCGGACTGGGTGCGGGCATTGGTCTGGTACTGACCAGCCTGCTGAGCCACTGGATGCTGGGCGAACTTAACCTCTGGTTCGTCGCCCCGGTTGGCGCATCAGCTGTCCTGCTCTTTGGTTTGCCTGCCAGTCCCCTGGCGCAGCCGTGGGCGATAGTCGGCGGCAACAGCCTGTCTGCGCTGGCAGGCGTCACCGTCAGCCAGTTGATACCCGATCCGGCCATCGCCTGCGGCGTACAGAAGAGATTGCGCAGCGCCGTCAGTTTAGCGGCTGAAGCCTGCCTGTTGCTGACGCATCCTGTTCTGCCGGCACGCTCCGCGTGGCCGAATGACACACAAAGTTGATCGCCGCCACAGTTTTGCTCAGCCGCTTCGCCTCGCCTTTACGGTAACATATTGATAACACAACCCCCCAGGCCGGACGCCCATCCGGTCCTGGGCAGATGCCCATAGAGCCCGCCTTATCAGCGCCCTACACTTTGCTCTTCTTTACGTTTCTTATGAGGAAGAACGATGGATAGCGTCTTATCTCCGCAACACGATGAGCTGATCGCCTCCGCCATCAAAAAATTCTTCACCCATATCATCCCGATGCTGGTGGTGATGCTGATTATTAATCAGATCGACCGCGCCAACATTGGCTTTATTAAAGCCGAACTGCGCACGGATGCCGGGATCAGCGCCGCCGCCTTTGGTCTGGGTGCGGGCCTCTTTTTCATTGGTTATGCGCTGTTTGAAGTGCCGAGCAATCTGATGATGAAGCGCTTTGGCGCACGCGTCTGGCTGACACGCATCATGATTACCTGGGGATTGGTGGTGGTCCTGACCGGATTTGTCACCTCACCCATTCAGTTTTACCTGCTGCGCTTCTTGCTCGGCGTCGCCGAAGCGGGCTTCTTTCCCGGCGTGCTGTTCTATTTCCGTCAGTGGGTGCCGAATGCCTGGCGCGGTCGGGCTACCGCGATGGTCCTGAGCGCCACGGCTGGCGCCTTTCTCTTCTCCGGGCCAATCACGGGTGCCATCCTGATGATGCACAACTTTCTGGGAATAGCGGGCTGGAAATGGGTCATGTTCCTTGAAGGCGGAGCCTCTGTGCTGGTCGGGATCCTCGCCGCCTGGGTGCTGGTGTCGCGTCCCGCTGATGCGCGCTGGCTGAATGATGCAGAGAAACAGGCGCTGGTGCAGCAACTGAACAGTGAAGAAGCACTGCGCGACGCGTTTAACCGCGAGCCGGGCAAAATGTCGCTGTTACGCAATCGCAGCCTGCTATTCTTCTGCGCAATCTTCTTCACCATGACCATGACCGGTTATACGCTGGTGTTCTGGCTGCCGCAGATTATTCAGCGTATTCAGGGCTTCAGCAGTTTTGGTATCGGGATTCTTACCGCTGTGCCATGGCTGTGCGCCATTGTCGCCATCAACCTGCTGAGCCGCTTTTCAGACCGCCACCGTGACAAACTCGATAAAGCGCTGGGCGTTGCCATGCTGGTCGCCGCTTGTGGCACTTTTATGGCCACGCTGGGTTCCCCATGGTTTGGTTTCCTTGCGATGATCGTGGCCTGTATCGGCTCAAAAGTCAGCGCCACCTTTTTCTGGCCAATGCCGCAGGGAGAACTGCCCGCCTCGATTGTCGCACCGGGCATTGCGCTGGTGAATTCTGTTGGCAATCTTGGCGGCTTCTTCGCACCGACGGTGTTTGGCTATCTGGAGATGAAGACCGGTTCCACTACCGGCGGCCTCTATGCGCTGACCAGCGTTTCGCTGCTGACCGGGCTGTGGCTGCTGCTGCGCCGCAGGCCATCCCCGCCTTCCCTTGATCCTATGGAGAATCACCATGTCAGACAGTCCAGTCATTAAAACAATGCGGGTGGTGCCGGTCGCCGGGTATGACAGCATGCTGCTGAACATTGGTGGCGCGCATAACTGCTACTTTACCCGCATTCTGGTGATCCTGACCGATTCCGCAGGCCGTACCGGCGTTGGCGAAAGTCCCTGTCACGCTTCGACGCTGGCGCTGCTGGCACGTTTTCGATCGCAGATTGAGGGCAGCGAACTGCTGCGGCTGAATGCGACGATCGCCACGCTGTTTGCCAGTGACGCACGCCATCAGCAGACCGCGCATACCGATGACATCCACATTCCGCAGATGAACCCGGAGAAGTTCTACAACGCCACCGCGGCGATTGAAGCGGCGCTGCTTGATTTGATGGGCCAGCACCTGAATCTGCCGGTTGCCGAATTACTTGCCAGCGGCAGGCAGCGCGATCGGGTGCCGGTGCTCGGCTATCTGTTCTATATCGCCGACCGCAACCTTACCAGCATGAACTATCAGGCAGGCCAGTCTGGCGGTGATGCCTGGCTGCAACTGCGTCATGAAAAAGCGATGGATGCGCAAGGCGTCGTGCGGCTGGCTGAAGCCGCAGCGGAACGCTATGGCTTCCGCGACTTCAAACTCAAGGGCGGCGTACACCACGGCGAAGTGGAGGTTGAGACGGTCAACGCCCTGCTGCAACACTTTCCGCAGGCTCGTGTCACGGTCGACCCCAACGCCAGCTGGTCGCTGGACGAAGCCATTTATTATGGTAAACAACTGGCGGGCCGCATTCCCTATCTGGAAGATCCCTGTGGCGCGGAACAGGACTACTCCGGCCGGGAAACGCTGGCCGAGTTTAAACGGGCCACCGGTATTCCGGTTGCCACCAATATGATCGCCAATGACTGGCGACAGTTTCAGCATGCGTTACAGCTTAATGCTATCGACATTCCGCTGGCCGATCCCCACTTCTGGACGATGCGCAATGCGCATACCGTGGCGCAACTCTGTCAGGAGTGGGGGCTGACCACCGGCTGCCATTCAAACAACCACTTTGATGTGTCTCTGGCAATGGTGGCGCATCTGGGGGCGGCTGCACCCGGCGATCGTCTGACGGCCTTTGATACGCACTGGATCTGGCAGGATGGACAACAGCTGACGCAGCATGCACCGCAGATTCGGGATGGGCATCTGGAACTGCCAGAGGGGCCAGGGCTGGGCGTTACTCTGGATATGACGCGGGTTGAAACGGCACATGCACTTTACAATTCGCTGCCGGATAAAAATCGTAACGATGCGCTGGGCATGCAGTTTCTGATTGAAAACTGGTCGTTTAACGCCAAACGCCCGGCGCTGCTGCGCTGAAGAACAGCAGTCTGTGACAGTGTCACAGACTGCTCACTTTCTAGCGTTGTGCCAGCGCCGCCTGCATCCAGGCGACGACCAGCGGAGACTCTTTCTCCTGCAGCGCAGCGCGTTCTGACTGGAACAGGGTGGCAACAAAGAAAGGATGATCCGGCAGCTCCACACCGCGTACGTCCCCCGCGTCATCCCAGGCAGTAATACGCAGGGTGTTATCGTCCAGCGCCGCACTGAATTCCGGGTTGACGCCAAAGTTACAGTGATAGCCTTCATCGCTGTCCAGCGTGCCGTAGGCCGCAGCAATACGTGAACCGGGTTCGAACCTGACCGCGCCGCGCTGCTCCACCAGCGAGCAGCTCAGCGGCGCTATGACCCTGCGCCCGCCTGTATCGGTTTCGGCATGACTCGCATCGTGCCAGCCCAGTACATTGCGCGCATACTCGATGACCGCATACTGGAATCCCCCGCACGAACCCAGAAAAGGTTTTCCGCTTTCCCGCGCCCAGCGAATGGTGTCAAAAATGGCCTCATCATTATTGTAGGGACTGCCAGGCACAACCCAGACCGCGTCACTGCGCCTGAGATTGGATTCAGCGAGTTTTTCGCTGGCAATCCATTCCGCTTTAACCGTAATGTTAAGCCAGCGGGCAGCACGTTCAATAGCAAGAGGAATGGCCTGATGGGCAACCGCATCGGCGCGGTAGTCACCAGCCAGAGATAACTGCAGGGGAGACGACATAAACAGATCCTTCCTGGGGAAATTGAAAGGTTACAGGAATGTTAATTTCAAGTCGAGCATTCTGAAAACCACGTCATAATGCTGCCACTCAATACAGGGAGCATCCCCCCTTCACCACAGCCTGCCCCCCATTTCTTCAGCGGAAACTTTTTGCCGGTTTTTGCTGACGACAGGCTTTTCAGCCTTCCTGCACAGCAATGCAATCGGTTTCTTATTTTGCTTACTGAATTAAATCGCTGGTTTGTGCTCTCGATCAGCAATTGTATGCTTTGCCGCCAAAGCAGACGCGTTAACGTTTACTTTTTCGTCATATTGCCTGCATAATGGCCTGAAACCTCCTGTAAATGCTGCTGATAAAATCTGCAGCAAACGTTTCATCTGAATTGTTCTCCGTTAGCAGTTAATGTTAAATTCATCCAGCACCTCGCTCGCATTCAGTTGATTTATACTGATCTGCTCTTTTTCATCAAAATTAAAATCTGATCAACAGTTTGTTATAAGGTTTTTAACTCTGGATTATCAGCGCAGGCCGGTTGTCAAAAAATTCTTGCCCTGCCGCCCGTAATCAGCCAAATTAGTCGCCGCTTTTCCCTTCTAATAACAATCTCGCGCATGAAAAACTCACATGACGCGGACTTAATTGCTGTCCCGAAACAGGGTATGAAAAACTGAGGTACATGTGTCAACTGCAAACAAACACACTGATGAGGCTGTCAGTCTCAATGCGTTTAAACAGCCGAAGGCGTTCTACTTAATCTTCTCGATTGAGTTATGGGAACGTTTTGGCTTCTATGGCCTGCAGGCCATTATGGCGGTTTACCTGGTGAAGCAACTGGGATTGTCTGAATCAGACTCCATCACCCTGTTCTCTTCATTCAGCGCGCTGGTTTATGGACTCGTCGCCATTGGCGGCTGGCTCGGCGATAAAGTGCTGGGCACCAAACGTGTGATTGTGCTGGGCGTGCTGGTACTGGCACTGGGTTATGCGCTGGTAGCATTTTCCGGTCATAACGTCAGCATCGTCTATGTCGGTATGGCGACCATCGCCGTGGGCAGCGGGCTGTTCAAAGCGAACCCTTCTTCGCTGCTCTCCACCTGCTACGAAAAAGATGATCCGCGTATCGATGGTGCCTTCACCATGTTCTATATGTCGATCAACATCGGTTCACTGTTTTCGATGATGCTCACCCCGTGGTTAGCGGCAAAATATGGTTACAGCGTTGCCTTCTCACTGTGCGTTATCGGTCTGATCATCACCCTGTTTAACTTCCTGTTCTGCAAACGCATGGTCAGGGATTACGGTTCTAAGCCCGACTTTGCACCGCTGCAGGTCGGAAAACTGCTGATGACGCTGGTTGGCGTCGTAGTACTGATCGCGCTGGCGAACTGGATGTTGCATCATCAGGTCATTGCGCGCCTGGTGCTGGCTGTGATTGCACTGGGTATCGTGCTGGTGTTCGCTAAAGAAGCCTTCGCACTGCAGGGCGCAGCGCGTCGTAAAATGATTGTGGCCTTCCTGCTGATGGTCGAAGCGATTCTGTTCTTCGTGCTCTATATGCAGATGCCAACGTCACTCAACTTCTTTGCTATCCGCAACGTTGAGCACCAGATTCTCGGCATTACCTTTGCGCCCGAGCAGTTCCAGGCGCTGAACCCATTCTGGATCATGCTGGCCAGTCCGCTGCTGGCGGCGCTCTACAACAAGCTGGGCGATAAGCTGCCGATGCCGCACAAGTTTGCCTTTGGTATGGTGCTCTGCTCCGCTGCGTTCCTGGTGCTGCCGGTGGGCGCGAAGTTCGCCAGCGATGCCGGTATCGTTTCTGTTAACTGGCTGATCCTGAGCTATGCGCTGCAGAGTATCGGTGAGCTGATGATCTCCGGCCTCGGTCTGGCAATGGTGGCACAGCTGGTGCCTCAGCGTCTGATGGGCTTTATCATGGGCTCCTGGTTCCTGACCACCGCAGGCGCGGCGGTCATTGCCGGTAAAGTGGCCAACCTGATGGCGGTGCCTGAAAACGTGACCGACCCGCTGATTTCGCTGGCGACCTACAGCCGCGTATTCCAGCAGATTGGTATCGTGACCGCTGTCATCGCTCTGCTGATGCTGATTACGGCGCCGTTACTGAACCGTATGACGCAGGATCCTGACGCGAAAAAATAACATGCAGGCGTCATCGCTGCCGTGACACGAATCAGCCGGGCTCTGCCCGGCTTTTTTATTGCTGACCCTTTCCCCTCATCGATCCCTGATCCTTATCACTGGTAATTCCACCCTGAGCCTTTACTATGCTGTGATCCCATTGCAACAAGGAGTACATGGTCATGAAACTGTTTTGCAAAGCAGGAGCCTGCTCTCTTTCTCCCCACATTGTTATGCGCGAATGCGGGCTGGACTTCACGCAGGTGAGTGTTGATCTGGCCACAAAACTCACTGAACGGGGCGATGATTTTCGCCAGATTAACCCTAAAGGCCAGGTGCCCGCGCTGCAGCTCAGCGACGGCACCGTGCTGACGGAAGGTGTTGCCATTGTGCAGTACCTGGCAGATCTCAAGCCCGATCGCCATCTGCTGGCACCGGTCGGCAGCCTGACGCGTTATCACACCGTGGCGTGGCTCAGCTTCATCGGCAGCGAGCTGCACAAAAGCTTCGGGCCGCTGTTTCGTCCCGGTTACTCCGATGAGGTGAAAGCACAGACGCGCAGCCAGCTGGAAGCGAAATTCCGCTATGTCGATGCGTCACTGCACGACAGACAGTGGCTGATGGGACTGCATTTCAGCGTGGCAGATGCGTATCTGTTTGTGGTGACGCGCTGGGCAAAAGCGCTGGGACTGGATTTGTCCGGCTTTACGGCGCTGGAGGCGTGGTTTGATCGTGTTGCGGAACGTCCTGCGGTGCAGGCGGCGCTGAAAGCGGAAGGCTTAGCCTGAGTCAAAAGGGCCGGTTAACCGGCCCTTTTGCTTTACAGCTTTTCTGCCGCGAAATGCTGCGTCGGACTGGCGATGGCATCCTGGGCCGCCACCAGCTGCAGCTCATACTCGCCCATCTGATGGGTTTTCAGCATCACCTCATAGACCGCTGCAGTGACGTGCTCCAGCGCATCCTGCAATGATTTGCCGTGCAGCAGATTCACCAGCAGCAGACCGCTGGTGAGATCGCCCACGCCGACCGGCTGACGCACACCGAAATCGACCAGCGGACGGCTGATGTGCCAGGCGTCTTCCGCCGTTACCAGCAGCATCTCAAAGCGATCGCTGCGACGACCGGCTCGTGCCAGGTGCTTCACCAGCACCACGCGAGGTCCCTGGGCAATCAGCGCCCGCGCAGCGTCGACTGCGGCGTCGACGTCGGTAACAGTGCGTTCGCTCAGCATCTCCAGCTCAAGCAGATTCGGGGCGATAATGTCGCTGGCCGGCATCGCCATCTTGCAGTGAAACTCCGCCACGCCGGGTGCCACAATGCAGCCTTTCTCGGGGTGACCCATCACCGGATCGCAGAAGTACCAGGCATTCGGGTTAGCTGCTTTGACCTGCCGAACAATCTGCAGAATCTGCTCGCCCTGCTCTGCCGACCCCAGATAGCCGCTCAGCACCGCGTCACAGGTCTTCAGGCGGTCAATATCCGCAATACCTTTAACGATGTCGGTTAGATGCGTTGCAGGCATCACCGTGCCGGTCCAGTGGCCATATTGCGTATGGTTAGAAAACTGCACGGTATTCAGCGGCCAGACGTTTGCCCCCAGGCGGCGCATCGGAAACTCAGCCGCCGCGTTACCGGCGTGACCAAAAACAACGTGCGACTGAATCGCTAAAATATTTTTCACTTGTTTGCCCTGTCCTGCCTTGCCATAAAAAAGGGCCGGAAACCGGCCCTGAAATCTTACTGCCAGTTGATCAGGCAGTAATGTTTCTTGCCGCGACGCAGCAGCGTAAAGCGGTTAAACAGTTTGTCGCTGTCGCTGAAGCGATATTCCGCATCAGACTGCTTTTCACCGTTCAGCGAAACGGCATTGGAGCCGATCATGGTGCGTGCCTGACCGCGAGACGGCACCAGCTCGGCTTTCACCAGCGCCTGCTGCAGATCGTCGTCAGCGCCCAGCACGATAGTGGGCATACCATCCTGCGCCAGTTGTTCAAAATCGGCTTCGGTCATGTCGCTTACGGAGCCTGAGAAGAGACTGGCCGTAATACGTTTTGCCGCCGACAGACCCGCTTCGCCATGCACCAGACGCGTTACCTGCTCAGCCAGCACATACTGCGCACGTGGCGCGGTGCCGCTGTTTTTGTCCTCTTCTTCCAGCGCATTGATCTCTTCAATGCTCATGAAAGTGAAGAACTTCAGGAAGCGATAGACGTCAGCATCCGCGGTGTTGATCCAGAACTGATAAAACTTGTACGGGCTGGTTTTCTTCGCATCCAGCCAGACTGCGCCGCCTTCAGTTTTACCGAATTTGGTGCCGTCAGACTTAGTGATCAGCGGAACGGTCAGGCCAAACACCTGGTTCTGATGCAGACGACGGGTCAGGTCGATACCGGAGGTAATGTTACCCCACTGATCGGAACCGCCAATCTGCAGCGATACGCCGTGACGCTCGTTCAGGCAGGCGAAATCATAGCCCTGCAGCAGATTGTAGGAGAACTCGGTAAAGGAGATACCCTGATCGTCACGGTTCAGACGCTGCTTCACCGCTTCTTTATTGATCATCTGGTTGACGGAGAAGTGTTTGCCGATATCCCGCAGGAAGGTCAGCACGTTCATGCCGCCAAACCAGTCGTAGTTATTGGCGGCGATGGCGCTGTTGCTGCCACAATCGAAGTCCAGGAATGGCGCCACCTGCTGGCGGATCTTCTCAACCCATTCGTTGACGGTGTCGCTGGTATTAAGTTTACGCTCTGCGGCTTTAAAGCTCGGGTCGCCAATCAGGCCGGTTGCACCCCCGACCAGCGCCACCGGCTGATGGCCGGCATCCTGAAAACGCTTCAGGCAGAGCAGCGGTACCAGATGGCCCAAATGCAAGCTGTCAGCAGTGGGGTCAAAGCCGCAATAGAGCGAAATTGGCCCCTGCGCCAGTTTCTCCGTTAACGCGTCTTCATCCGTCACCTGGGCAATAAGGCCCCTCTCCTGCAATTGTTGTATCAGGTTACTGCTGGTCATTACTGACTCCAAATTGATCAGACTGCACCTATGCTGGTACACAGCTTTCCGCTGAGTTGCGGAATCGAAAAAAATGAGGGCTATAGCATAAAGCGCTGACGTCTTCTGTGCCAGCGCTGATAGGGGGAAATCATGCAGATTCAGGGTGCCAGACGGTCAATTTTCCAGCCGTCGTGATCGCGCTGATAGATGAAACGATCGTGCAGACGATGTTCGCCTCCCTGCCAGAACTCCACGGTGTGAAATTTCACCCGGTAGCCACCCCAGAAGCTGGGCAGCGGCACGTCGCCCTGCTGGAACTTCTGCTTAAGCTCAAGGAACTTTCCTTCCAGAATGCCACGGGCCGAAATCCGGCTCGACTGCTTCGACACCCATGCCCCAATCTGGCTGTCGCGCGGACGGCTGTGGAAATATTTCAGCACCTCCAGCGGCGACAGTTTCTCCACTTCGCCCAGTACCATTACCTGACGATCCAGGTCGTGCCACGGGAAGTGCAAACAAATGCGCGGATTGTGCGCCAGCTGCAGCGCCTTACGGCTACCAAGGTTGGTGTAAAACACCATGCCCTGCGCATCAAAGTGTTTCAGCAGCACGATGCGCTGCCACGGCTGGCCCTGCTCATCCACGGTGGCTACAGTCATTGCCGTGGGATCAGGCAGTTTTGCCTCACACGCCTGGCTCAGCCACTGTTCAAACAGGGCTATCGGATCATCCGGCAGGTCCTTACGACGCAATCCGCCGCGGGTATATTCGCGCCGCAGATGGGAAATGGTGTGTAGCGTTTCGCTCTCGCTCATAATTCTCGCCTATTCAGATAAAGAGTCAGCTGGCAGGTTGCAGCTCACAATCGTTCACGACGATTTTATCGTTACGTTCGATAAATGCGCCGTTTCCTTTGGACCAGAACACATAGGTGTTGTCGCTGTAGCGCGCGCCGGAAGCGGATATCGTCTGCTTCAGCGTCAGGGGCTGGCCATCCATAATGAAGCTCACCTGCTCTTTCGCCTCATCCAGCGTCACGGTCAGAGGCAGGGTTCCGCAGCGATAGTGCAGGGTCTGCGGCGACGGTGGCTGTTTATGCATCAGGCTACAGCCCGAGAGCAGCAGCACCGCGGCAACGGTTAATCCTTTCAACATAAGCGGGTCTCCTTCACGAGTGAAGCTGGCATTATAAGAAGGATTTGGCGCGAAGTAAGTGGGAATCCACGCCAATCTGGTGGATGCTGTCAGGCAGCCTTAATTATTGCGCGTTTTCAGGCGGTTGTCTGAATGCACAGGCCGTGTTCTCAGGCTACGCTCTATAGATCCTAAGCGAGGAAGAAAAACATGAAATTTGATAACGAAGATGCATTTAAGCTGGCGGTGGCGTTTATGAACCACAAAGAGAATGCTACCGTCGCCAGCAGCTACTTTAAAACCTTTATCGACACCTACCAGAAATTTGACCGCTGGCTGAGCGCATCCGATCCGGTCAGCGCCATGAAAGCGGAAAAAGCGGCAGCCAAAGCCGGTGAAGACTCCATTCTTTGATCCCCTTCCTTACTGGCCCGATAGTCATCAGGATATCGGGCCTGCGGACATGATCAGCCGTTAACGCTGGTGCAGACGATTACCCCTTTGGCGACTCTGGCTTTGACAAAGAATATCTGCTCCGGCTGCCGTGCTTATTTCCTGTTTTCCTGTATTGGCGTCACGTTTATTCCGGCCTGGTAATGCCGCTGCTAAAACGGCATAAACAGCCGTGCACATTTGCAATAAATGCTATTCCCTGCCGTCATTCCTCAGAATCATCGCTACACCCCCCTTTTTTGTCTAAAAAACCGGCAGCGAAGCGTGACAGGACCAGCAAACTCTATAAAGCCGTCTATGCTGTAAATGTCTGGTTATACTTCATGGAGTTGAAAAAAAATGAAAATGAAATCCCTGTCAGCCATTGCTTTGCTGGCTCTTTCTTTAGGTACGCTGGCAGGCTGCGCCTCGAATCAGTCGATTAAGACCACTGATGGCCGCACCATTGTCACTGATGGTAAACCGCAGATCGATTCAGATACTGGCCTGGTTTCTTATCGCGATGCTCAGACAGGAAAAACTGAGCAGATCAATCGCAATGAGATCAGTAATATGAGTGAACTCGACAACTAATTTAAGGTGAATAAGATGAAAAAAGCGCTGATTTTATCTCTCGCCGCATTGATTGGTACGACCGTATTAACCGGCTGCACCCGTACCAGTTATGCGATTCAGACTAACGATGGACGCACCATTATTAGTGATGGCAAGCCTTCTGAGTCAGATGCTGGCCTGCTGGCCTATACTGACGCCAATGGCGTGAAGCAACAGATCAATAAAGCTGACGTTAAAGCGGTCTCTGAAGTACCGAAGAAATAAACCGGGCACTCCCGTCCAATTAATAAAGCCGCCCACGGGCGGCTTTATTTTTGTCTGCGCTTAGCACGACATGTGGCACGACCGAATTTCCTGGCCACCTGCCGATTTTAATCAGAAATATCCGTTATTCTTTGGCAAGAATATGGCAGGCAGCATGACAATAATTACGATTCACCTGCCAGTTACTTATCTGAATTTCAGGCAATCTTTATCTTTTTTAACCAGCTTAATAGCTCAGGCTGCTTTATCTGCAAAACAGACGTGTGCTTTTATTGTTTTTTATTAGAGACTTATCGCTTCGCTTAAAGGTTCACTTTATTTTTAAAAATTTAAACCGCGTTTATCGGCGTTTTCCGATCTTTTAGTCCGGATTGCCTTTAACTAGACTATTCATATCGTTATTCAATCAGGATGTCGCTGATGATTTACCATGATAAAATAATCGGTCACATGCTTCTTGGTGAAGCCGCAATCAATCTGGCGTTTGAAGAGCAGGAGATTACGCTGGTATCACTGATTCGCCAGTTGGGTGAAATGGCTGAAAACGAATGCAGCGATGAACGCGTCGCGCAGATTGCTGATGCACGCAACTGGCTCAAAGGCTTTATCGAGGCCTCAACGCGCGACCGCGCAGAATTAAACTGGCTGGTCGAGACCGGACAGGCGCCGATTTTCCTTAAAGATTATCGTTAATGCGCTGAATGATGGCGCTGTCGGTTCAGGGGCCAGGCCTCGCCTGGTGCCCTTCAGCTTTTCCCTGCACCATGCCAGTTTTTGCATTTTTCCTGTTTATCACTGAATGCTATGCAGATAGCACAAAAAACCCCTCTTCTGTGCTGAAATAGCTATACAGGCTTGCTTTTTTTGTATAACTTTGCCGCAAACTGATCGTTTTTCCCTCACCTGACAGGAAATCACCCATGTACCCGAACCAGAGACTGCCGCGGACGGCAGACGATATTGCCCGTTATTTTAATGCGGCAAGCCTGCCCTCACAGCAGGAAACGCTGGGCCAGGTGGTGGTGGAAATTCTGCATGCGGGCGGGAACGTAAACCGTAAATCGATCTGCACCAAACTTCTTCGTCGGCTGGAAACAGCATCTACGCTGGAAGATGAGCGCCACTACCGTGCTCTCATCAGCCTGCTGTTTGGCCGTTAAGCAGCGGACGCTCTCTGCCAGCGACTTCTGTTAATGTGTCAGCGGTTCCTTGCTTTCCGTCACCTGCTGTTGCAGCGGATGTTGCGCTGCGCGGGTTTCAAATCCCCCTGGGCAGCAAAGACAGAGCAACCAATAGCGGCCAGGAGTGTCAGTAAGATTGAGGTTTTCACGAAGCAGGCCTTAATTATTACGCTACAGAATAAAACGTAAAAGCCTGGCAAATAAACAGCGTCGGGAAAAGCGCACTGCAGACTTTCTCTGCCCGAAAAAACGCGGGCGGTGAAATACAGGTTTAGTGATTAACCTGCCCCGTAACGATTACCCCAGTACTTTTAATGCCAGCGCCAGCGTCTGCTGTTCGTTGGTTACATCGCTGACCTTGCCTGCAACCCGCATACCGTATGCAATGCAGAGAATTAAACCGGCTGCCGCTTCACTGTCCAGCGTGTTATCGATTGAGCCATCCCGCTGACCCAGCTCCAGCAGCGAGACCAGAAAGCGCTGATTACGCCGGACTACCTCATCAATACGCTGCGCCAGCGCCTGATCCATCGTCTGCAGTGCAATGGCGCTGGCAACGACCAGACAGCCGCGCCGCCCTTCGATAGCACGCGCCGAGTCGAGATAGAACTGCAACAGCTCGGTTATTTTTTCCCGTCCGCTAATACAGGGTGCCAGACGACGGCGCAGCTCAGTATTTCTGAGCAACAGATAACGTTCAAATACCAGCAGAAAGAGCGAGCGCTTATCTTTAAAGGCCTTATAGATGCTGCCTGCGGAGAGATTCATCGCCTCCCCCAGATCGCTTATTGATGTGGCGTGATACCCTTTTTGGCGGAATACGATCATGGCGTGATCCAGAGCCTGTTCAATATCGAACTCTCTGGGACGTCCCCGCTCTTTGTTTTTATGCGCTGTCGCTGTCGTGATCATTGTTACCGGTCTGGGAGGTACGTTTCTGTCAGAATCAGCCCGGATTCTATCGCAGGCATGGGTAACAAGTATAGAGAGCGGCACCGACGGATGTCCGTTTCTGTCATCTGATGATCAAGGGAAATAACCGGCTGGACCCTGCAACCCGACACAGGTTACAGGGCAAACCGGTCACGACTCATTCAGATAATAACGCGGTCTCTTTGCGGCGATCGGCCCGTCGCTGCCTGCGTTGCTGGGCGTTTATTTTGATGAGCCATAACATAAATTGCTTAATAAGCAGGCTGGCGTGGCTCTCATTGTCAGCAAAGCATAAAAAGAGTCGGGTTTTGATATTGCTGTTGTCGTCGACCGCATAAATCTCATAGTCGTCGTGGTAGCGGGAATGCATGATTGCTGTGAAATGTATTGCAGGCCAGAGCATTACTCTGGCTTCAAACTTTCTGAAATCCATTATATTTACCTGGTTATTTTTTTAAAACGCCCGATGAAAAACTACTTAATCGGGCCAGGCAAAGCATAACTTCCTGTCACTTTAATCGCGTGATAAAAAAGCTTTTAACAGACGCTGCTGCTACGTCAGCAACAGAGGGAGCCGGCCCCGCGCCTACTTAACCGCCGCCACCGGCAAATCCGCTACCCGTGTGGTATAGGCAGGCGACAGCATCTCGCGCTTCATCGCCCAGGCCTTGTTAATCCCCTGTCCGGCAAACCACAGTTTCCCGCTGCCGGTTTTGTTAATTTTATCCATCAGCTGCATCAGCTCCTGACTGTTACGGCGCGGCTGATGCTCATCAAACAGATCAAGCTGGGCCACGCCCTGACTGAAAAAATCCCCCAGCACAATGCCCGCCTTAATATAGCGATATCCCTTAATCCAGACGTTATCCAGACACGCCATTGCAACGTTGATGATGTCGCGGGTGTCCTGCGTCGGGATTAGCAACGTCTCTATAGACTGATTGCCATAAAAGGGTTCATCAGTTGCGTGCGGGCTGGTGCGCAAAAATACCCCTATCTGACGGCAATACTGATTCTCGCGACGCAGTTTCTCTGCCGCGCGCTCCGCATAGGCACAGACAGCTTCGCGCATCTGGTCATAATCGGAGATGCGGCTACCGAACGAACGTGAACACATGATTTGCTGCTTATCCGGTGTCACTGACTCCAGTTCCAGGCAGGATTCGCCACGCAGTTCTCTGACGGTACGCTCCATCACCACGCTGAACTGTTTGCGAATAGACTCTGTGCTTTGGTCGGCCAGATCTTTCGCCGTTATGACGCCCATAGCGTTAAGCCGTTTGCCGATCCGGTGCCCCACGCCCCAGACCTCAGCCACATCGATCAGTGACAGCAGCTTTTTCTGTCGTTCGGGGTCCGATAAATCAACAATGCCGCCGGTTTTGCTCCACTTTTTGGCCGCAAAATTCGCCAGCTTGGCCAGCGTTTTGGTCTGTGCAATGCCGACGCCGACGGTCAGATGGGTCTCTTTGCGGATCCGTTCTTTGACCTGACGGCCAAAGGTTTCCAGCGCCATGCAGTTATGCACGCCGGTAAGATCCATAAACGCCTCGTCGATCGAGTAGATTTCTACCGAGGGGGCCATCTCTTCGAGGATGGTCATCACCCGATGGCTCATGTCGGCATAGAGCGCGTAATTTGAGCTGAAGACCTGTACCGCGTGACGCGTCAGCTCTTCGCGCATTTTAAAATAGGGCGCGCCCATTTTAATGCCAGCTTTCTTTGCCTCGGCGCTGCGCGCGATCACACAGCCGTCATTGTTCGACAGCACCACCACCGGTTTGCCTTTCAGATCGGGCCGGAAAACAGTTTCGCACGACGCATAAAAGCAGTTCACATCGACCAGCGCGAACATGGTCAATGCGTCGATTTAATAACAAAGGTCACAACCCCAAACACCTCCAGCGTATCTTCGGTCTGGATAGCGATCGGTTTAAATTTGGTATTCATCGGCATCAGTTGCAGGCAGGGATGAAGCTGAAGACGTTTAACGGTAAATTCACCGTCGACGGCGGCCACCACGATATCGCCGTGTGAGGCGGTGAGCGAGCTGTCGACCACCAGCATATCACCATCGTTAATGCCCGCCTCAATCATCGACTCGCCGCTGACGCGGACAAAATAGGTGGCGCTGGGATGCTGCACCATCAGTGCATTGAGATCGATACGTTGTTCGACATAATCCTGCGCCGGGGAGGGAAATCCGCACGGCACACGTTCGATATAAAGCGGTAAAGGCATAACGGCGCGAATGTCCGCAGGTTTAATGAATTCCACAATTTCACTCCTTTCTCAGATTACTGTATATAAATACAGTAATAGCTAATCCCCCTTTTAATCAAGTGACACGGAACATTTTTAAGCAAAGGAGTTGATGGTAATGCATTTTTTTAACCCTCTTTTTTCTCACTGCTGTGAGAGTAAGCGGAAACCGGTTACTTTTGCCGCAGCACGGGAATATCAGCGTTTTTTTCTTTCAGTAACTAATCTTATAAATTCACCCGCTGATTATTTTTACTTAAGGAAAATCTGACAACGTCTCTGTGGCATTTGCTGAGGTTTGAATATTCAGAGCAGGCTGGTTATTCTGCCTTTTTTAAGGCCTGGAGGGGTTATGGCGGACGACGATCGAATTAAACATCTGGAAGAGGCAGTTGCGCAGTTAACAGTGGAGACCACGGTATTAAAAGCGATACTCGGTCAGCAAATTGCGCTGAATAATCTCAACTACAAAGGGAAGTTTGACGATGTGCTGGCCGCCCTGGCAAAAGAATATGCCGGACGCGGTCTGGAGGAAGGCAACAATCAGGCAATCCATGACGCTCTGCGCGAGTATATTAAATATGAGCCACCCGCAATGGAATAGGACTTTCCGGCAGCGTCCGCTCACCGGACGTTACCGGCTCCTGAACACTGCCATCCCCTGATCTGCCCCGTCCCCGGGTTAGTGTTTACGCCTGGCTATCACTTTCCAGCGCATCCTGAATCGCATCGGCCAGATTACCAATTTCATTTGCCACGGCCTGCAAATCCCAGGAGGCTTTTGAGCCGGTTGCTGACGTTGAAGCGCTAACGGACTCCTTTGCCACTGACAGCGCCGCTGCCACAGCCACTGAACGTTTATGTTGTTCCTGAGTCACGCCCGCAGGCGGAATCGCAAAATAGTCGTGAACCATGATCATTTCCTTGTGATGAATAAGGGCTCAACCTTAGCCTTCTGCATCAGGCGTGGGAAGTGAATTATGTGGCATGACCTGTCAGGCGGACAGGATTGCAGCAGCCGTGTTGTATTATCCGCTTTTCCTGCGCAAAAAACCTGTACGGCCTGTACAGGTTTTTTGCTGAAATCTCTGTCTGAACGGCTGTTGTATCGTTTTCGCACGGCGGAAAAAAGAGGCGTTACGCACCAGCGGACGCGACCATCCTGCGAAAACAATCCATTAACACACTGAATTAACTCAGATAAACACTAAAAATCCGACACACTTCCGTTGTCTGCCTGCCCCTCAACACCTCTGACCAGTGATCTTTTGTCAAATTTTATTGTACAACTTTGCCGTTATTGTATAACTTTATCTCGTGATGTTAAATCACTTGTAACGAGCGTGCTTTGCACCGCATCTGAAGGTGTTGTGGATTTCCACCTTCAGATGCAATTTTTTTGCGTCAGCCGGTTACCGGATCGGAATCGACGCATTCCTCCCCAATTTCTTATGAGGCCTGACATGCAAACAACGATGAATACAGAGTCTCAGATTTCTGATTACTTCATGAACTCTGGTACAGCGCTGACTACTGAAAAACAGGTTATCGCCGCGGTCCATGCTGAACTCGCACGCGCCAAAGCCCATGTCTCCGATAAAGACATCGTGCTGGGCCTGATTCACCGTCTGGAGAGCGAGCGCGACGTGGTTAAGCAGGATATTTACCGTCAGGCTCTTGAATATGTTCTGCAGCGTGCAACGGCTACCAGCGAAAGCTAAAAACCTGTGTCTGTCATGACGGAACGCGAATTAGCACGGATGCTTTTTCACTACGGAATCGGCCCCTTTTACAAAGGGGCTTTTTTATTGCTGCTGCACTGCATCACCCGCCTCTTTTTTACCTCCCGCATAGCCTGCCCTGCCGGGCCACATATAGCTCTGCTATCTGCCGGTTTTGCCGTTTATTTCACCTTAAATTGCGATTAATTGGTCTTGGTTCGCTTTATTTATCCGCTAACTGTGTACAGGCGTTTTCTGCATCCACGGTAAGCACAGACGAGAAAAAGAGCCGCTACCCGGCAATGCCCGTCCCGGCTCCGGTGCGCAGTCAGAGCAGATTGACGGCGTTACGCCACCGAAACCTTGATTGCCCGCCTGTCAGGGATCGATGCCCTGACAGGTTTTTCCCATCTTTTTATGGAGGAGTCATCATATCATCCACTCAGCGTCCCCATCCCCCTTTCGAAGAGCAGCAGCAGACGTGGCCCGGCAGTACCGCCGCAATGCAGCCACAGCCCGATCATGGTGAAGAAAGTGATCAGGGTTCAGGCCGTCTGGCGGGTAAAAAAGCGATTATTACCGGCGGTGAGTCCGGCCCTGGCCGGGCCGTGGCGATTGCTTTTGCCCGGGAAGGGGCTGACGTGCTGATCTTTTATCTTGATGAGCATGAGGATGCGCAGGATAACGCACGACTGGTTGAGGTCGCCGGTCAGAAAGCGATGATCCCGTCGGACATGCCGGTTGAACGGTTGAAAAACTTTGGCAGTGAAGTACCGCTGCAGCGTGCCGGTCAGCCTGCTGAGCTGGCACCCACCCATGTGATGCTGGCCAGTGATGAAGCCAGCTACATTTCCGGGGCCACCATCGCCGTCACGGGCGGCGTCGCGATTATTTAACGTCCACCGATTCCCTGGCCCTTTCGGCCAGGGGATCCTTTAGCAGCTTCTGCGCGACGCCCCACTGCCAGAGTGGCTCCCGCGCCAGATTTTTCATTTTCACTTCGCACATGATGTCGAAAGCCTGAAACGACAGCGCCCACCCATTCAGCGTCGGATTGAAGAAGAAGTCAGAGTGCGCCCGCAGTTTGCTTTTGCTCACGCCCAGTTGCTGTTGATCGGGCCAGCCCTCCTGCGGAATAATCCCCTCCTGCGAAATCGAATAGTGCAGCACCGGCCGCACGCCGCGCCAGGAGTCGATCACCCTGGCCACACGCGCGTCATCCGGCTGAATAAACTCGCTCTCTTTCACCCAGTGATGGTGGATATCCAGCACGACCGGACAGAGCGGTGCCGCCTGCAGCACATCATCCAGCGAGCAGGAGATCTCATCATTCTCAACCGTCAGCATCAGCCGCGCTTCCGGGCTGAGCTGATTAAACGACCGCTTAAAGCCATCGAACCCCGCCTTGCCGTTCATATGAATGTTGATTTTAAAATCCTGGAAGGTCTTGCCGTAGCCCATCAGACAGGCGCAGAGCGTGTGATATTCCACATCCTCCAGTGCGCGCACTACCACATCGGGATTATCGGAAGCCAGCACGGTATATTGTCCCGGATGGAAGGAGAGCCGGATATCATGCGCCCGTGCCAGCTCGCCACAGCGGGCAAACAGCGGATAAAGCTCAGGCAGGAATTCCGCAAACAGCGGCGTCGCTTCGGGCACCGTGTAAAGTGGCAACAGATCGCTGCCGATACGCATCATTCGCAGCGGCGGCGGTAACGTGGCCAGATGCTCAAGCGTCAGGTAGAGATTATTGAGATTGGTAACGGTGATCTCATGAACCAGCTGATGACGTTCAGCGTGCGGTAAACTCAGAAATCGTTTACGGGTAGTCGCGCGAAACGGGAAAAACTGTTTGCCATCGCTATTGAGATACTTACATGCAAAACCTAATTTCATGACTGCTCCTGATTAATGCTTATCAGAAGTGTAACAGGCCTCTGACGACCAGCCAGTCGCGGGCCACAGCGGCAGTTTGAATAATGACAGGGAGAGAGACTATGCAGGGTCACACGATCCAGCGCATCGCTATCGACGCGGCTGAACGGCTGCCCGCCGCCGAATCAGGCTATCCATTCGGGCCGCAACATCAGGTTTATAAAGTGTGTGAAAAAGTGTTTTTACTGCTGACCGAACTGCGGGGCGTGCCGATTATCACCCTGAAATGCGAACCGCAGCAGGCGGAGCTGCACCGGGTGATCTATCCCTCGATCACTGCCGGTTACCATATGAATAAGCGCCACTGGATTACGGTTTATCCCGGCGACGGTCTCTCACCAGGCCTGATTCAGCAGCTGGTTGAAGCGTCATATCAGCGGGTGGTACGCGGCATCCCCGCCTCACGCCGCCCGGTGTGGGTGGGATAAAGATTGCGAAAGGTAATAATGAAAACCCGCTGTGGCCAGCGGGTCATCCGATCCCGCCCCGGCACTCAGTGGTGCAGCATCTCATCCACCACCTGTGCATTCGTCATCTGGTAAGGGTAATAGGTCGGCCAGTTGTCCATCTCCGCCAGCAGGGCCTGCTGAGACTGGTTGCCCATAAAGATATGGAAATGGGCGGACTTACGCGGCCCGATGGTGTGGTCGCTGAACTGCACATATTTCGGCGCCTGACTGCTGGCGTCCTGGCACTCGAACAGGTAGCGTACCCCTTTCTTCCCGGAGGTATAGGTCAGGATTTTGTAGCCTGCATAGTGATAGTGGCAGGCGCTGACCTTATCGCCGACGTGGAACTCCATTACGCCATTTTCAATTCCAATAGTATCGACGTCGGTAGCGTAGCCTTTGCGATAGTAGGCCTTGTACTGTTCTGCCGTTTTACTGTTGTTCTGCTGCGCTTTCTTCTGCCAGACCGGGTCCAGTTCGCCGCTCTGCAGCAGCGGATAGACCGACTGCCAGATTCCGTCCCAGTCAGAGAGCGGACGATCTTTCACATCGCTGTCAGCGAAAACCCCTTCAGCCGCCTTCTGCTCCATCGCTGACAGCGGTTTTCCATGGGCATGCGTACCATGTGCCAGCGCCTGCTGACTGATTAACAGCGCGCCGACGATTCCCATCCATTTACCTGCATGATTTTTCAAAGCCTGATCCCCGATTAATGTAACAGCCAGAAATGTTATGATATAACATTTCACAATTCAACCCCGATGAACATATCCTCGTGTTAATTTTATTTAATGGTCAGGGGCCTCTTCTGGCACATCACACCCGCCAGTGACGAGCAAACCTGTCGTAACACAAAAGTGGGTTGTCGCTATAGCGGGCGCGGACTGACAGGCCGCTAAGCCAGACGGCACAGAGTGTGAATAAGCGAAGCGATAATGCGGGCTGAGAGATAAGCGCGCGTTTTGAACCCGATAAAAAAGGCGCTGCGGGGTGGTTTAAATCGCGGATTTAACCTCAGCATTGTTCAGGTTGTTCTATATTTAGTGTCGCCGAATGTAAAATAACAGCTGGAGCATGGATCAATGTCGAAAGAAACCGAGAAGAAACCCCTGAGCGAACGCGCGCCGACCACCGGCCCGGAATCATCAGAGCCGGGGCTGGGATCGCTGGCACCAAAAGATGGTTCGCATCAGACCCCAGCCGAACCGACCCCGCCAGGCAAACAGCCTACCGCCCCGGGCAGCCTGAAAGCGCCACAGACACACAACGCCAAACTTGACCAGCTTGAAGCCAGCCGCAAAAACGGCACTGACCGCCCTCTGACCACCAACCAGGGCACACGCATCGCCAACGATCAGAACTCACTGCGGGCCGGCTCGCGTGGTCCGACGCTGCTGGAAGACTTTATTATGCGTGAGAAGATCACGCACTTTGACCATGAACGCATCCCGGAGCGTATCGTGCACGCCCGTGGCTCTGCCGCACACGGCTATTTCCAGCCTTATCGCTCCCTGAAAGATCTGACCAAAGCGCAGTTCCTCAGCGATCCCGAGCAGACGACCCCCGTCTTCGTGCGTTTCTCCACAGTTCAGGGCGGTGCAGGCTCTGCCGATACCGTGCGTGATATTCGCGGTTTCGCCGCCAAGTTCTACACCGAAGAAGGTGTGTTTGACCTGGTCGGCAACAACACGCCGGTATTCTTTATTCAGGATGCGCACAAATTCCCTGACTTTGTGCACGCCGTGAAGCCAGAGCCGCACAACGAAATCCCGCAGGGCCAGAGCGCCCATGACACCTTCTGGGATTACGTCTCTCTGCAGCCGGAAACCATGCATAACGTCATCTGGGCAATGTCTGACCGCGGTATTCCGCGCAGCTATCGCACTATGGAAGGCTTTGGTATCCATACCTTCCGTCTGATTAACGCCGAAGGCAAAGCGACCTTTGTCCGATTCCACTGGAAGCCGGTGGCCGGTAAAGCCTCGCTGCTGTGGGATGAGTCGCAGAAACTGACCGGTCGCGATCCCGATTTCCATCGTCGCGATCTGTGGGAAGCGATTGAAGCGGGTGATTTCCCGGAATATGAACTGGGCCTGCAGCTGATCCCGGAAGAAGATGAGTTCAAATTCGACTTCGATATTCTGGATGCCACCAAGCTGATCCCGGAAGCGCTGGTACCGGTTGAGATCGTCGGCAAGATGGTGCTTAACCGTAACCCGGACAACTTCTTTGCCGAAACCGAGCAGGTGGCGTTCCACCCAGGCCATATCGTGCCGGGTCTGGATTTCTCCAACGATCCGCTGTTGCAGGGTCGTCTCTTCTCCTATACTGACACGCAGATCAGTCGTCTGGGCGGACCAAACTTCCATGAGATCCCGATCAATCGTCCGACCTGCCCGTACCATAACTTCCAGCGTCAGGGCATGCATCGTCAGGATATCGACACCAATCCGGCAAACTACGAGCCGAACTCGATCAACGACAACTGGCCGCGTGAGACCCCACCTGCTGCAACTGGCGGCGGATTCGAGAGCTATCAGGAGCGGGTTGAAGGCCACAAAGTGCGCGAGCGCAGCCCGTCGTTCGGTGAATATTATGCGCAGCCGCGCCTGTTCTGGAACAGCCAGACAGACGTTGAGCAGCAGCACATCATCGGTGCCTACTCGTTTGAGCTGAGTAAAGTGGGACGCGCCTATATCCGTGAGCGCGTGGTCGATCACCTGGCACGCATCGATACGAAGCTGGCGCAAGGCGTGGCGGATAACCTTGGACTTGCGCTGACCGATGAGCAGCTTAACATCCAGCCGCCGGCGGCGGTGAACGGCCTGACCAAAGATGACAGTCTGAGCCTTTATGCCATCCCGGATGGTGAGATCAAAGGTCGTCAGGTGGCGCTGCTGCTGAGCGATGGTGTAAAAGCGGCTGATGTGCTGGCGATTCTGCAGGCGCTGAAAGCAGAAGGTGTTCACACCAAACTGCTGGCACCGCATATGGGCCAGGTGCGTGCGGATGACGGCTCAGTGCTGCCGGTTGATGCCACCTTTGCCGGTCTGCCTTCTCTGACCTTTGATGCCGTGATCGTGCCAAATGGCAATATCGATGCCCTGCTGTTAAGCGGCGATGCCCGTTACTTCCTGCTGGAAGCCTATAAACACCTCAAGGTGATTGGTCTGGTGGGCGACGCGCGTCGCTTTAAAGCACAGTTCGGCCTGGAAGATGCCGATCAGGAAGAAGGCATCGTGCAGGGCGACTCGGCAGAGACCGCGCTAATGTCGGATTTCACGCAGGCGATGAAAGCGCACCGCGTCTGGTCCCGTAGCCAGAAAGCGCAGTCCGTTCCGGCCTGATGCGTTGAGTAAATAAAAAACCGCCTCCAGGGGCGGTTTTTTTATGGCTGCTGATAAACCTGAATCAGGGTAAATCTGGCAGCAACGGCCAGACTCAACGCGCTGGGAACACGGACAGAAGAGGAAAGCGTCCCGCGTCAGGGACAAAAACGCCGGAAGCGTTTTTGAACAACGCAACGCGTTGGCCCGGTTACGGGCGCACCTCAGGGATGAGGTGCGTAATCGCGCGGGCCGAGCGGCCATGGATGACATCTTTTGCGTCTTTCCGATCTGACCGTGTTCCCAGTGCAGGCACGGTCTCACAGCCAGAAATCGGTTCTCACTTATTATCAGAAGGTCTGCCAGTTCTCATTATCTGTCACAGCGACAGGCTGACGTTTTGGCACAGCAATCGCCTTCGCAACCGGTGGGGCAGAGAACGCTGCGTGTAGCGTGCCGGTTTTGAATACCGACACCGTTTTACGCAGGTAGCTCGCCTGCTCCTCCAGGGAGGCGGCGGCAGTGGCTGACTCCTCCACCAGCGCGGCGTTCTGCTGCGTCACCCCATCCATTTCCGAGACCGCAATGCAGACCTGCTCAATGCCCCGCGTCTGTTCGGTCGAGGATGCCGCAATCTCTTCAATCAGTTGCGTCACACGACTCACCGACTTCACAATGCTCTCCATCGCGGTGCCCGCCTGCGCAGCATGACCGGCACCGGTTTTGATCCGCTCTGCTGAGCGGTCGATCAGTCCACGAATTTCCTGTGCGGCGCTGGCGCTGCGTCCTGCCAGCGAGCGTACTTCACCCGCCACCACCGCAAATCCACGACCCTGTTCACCGGCACGCGCGGCTTCAACCGCAGCGTTCAGCGCCAGAATATTGGTCTGGAAGGCGATGCTGTCGATAATGGCGATAATACCGGCGATCTGATTCGAGCTTTCGCTAATCTGATCCATGTTGGCAATCACCCGGGCAACGGTCTCACCGCCCTGCAAAGCCGTAGCTGACGCCTCTTTCGACACTGTGGTCGCCTGCTGCGCATTGTCTGCGTTGAGCTTTACCGTCGAGGTAAGCTGCTCCATGCTGGCGGCGGTCTGTTCCAGCGCGGCTGCCTGCTGTTCCGTTCGGGAGGAAAGATCGGTGCTGCCGGCAGAGATTTCCGCGGCACCGGTGAAGATCGAACGGGTGGCGTCATCGACCGAAGTAATGGTCACGACCAGCGCATCACGCATCTGCTGCAACTCCTGAATCAGCTGGCCCATCTCGTTGCGGCCCTCATGCTGAATCGCAGAAGTTAAATCACCGGCCGAGATAGCGCGCATATGAGCGGTCAGTCTGGCCAGCGGGTTAATCAGCAGCTTCTGCAGTCCCATCCAGACTGCCACCCCAATCACGCCGGTGATCAGGCCGATGGCCAGCAGCGCCCAGAGTGCATCCGTCAGGCTGCGCTGGTTGTGCAGAGAGGTATCTTTCATCAGCTGGATGTTCACTGCACGCCAGGCCTCATAGGCCGTGTCGAGCTGATCCTGCGCTGCCTGCGCTTCAAGGTTGCCATAGGCCGGGTAGTTGCCCTGCTTCAGGAAGGTGATAGAGGCCAGCATGGTGTCACGCATCTGCTGATAAGCAGTCTGAACCTGCGTTGACTGGGCTTCGCCCTGTTCCGCTTTACGCGGCATCGCCTGCCACGCTTTAAAGTCTGCATCCGCCTTTTCCGCTGACTGACCCGCCTGCTCCAGCAGCGCAGCCATCGCCGCCAGCGATTTAGGGTCCTGCTGATTTTTCAGGAAACGGATCGCCACGCGGTTAATGGTGACGCGGGTTTTAATCAGGGTTTTCACCGCATCACTCAGGTGCTGCTGTTGCAGCGTCAGCTGCTCGGCCGCCACGAAGTTTTTGTCGGCTTTTGACACGCCGTTGTAGAACAGAAATCCGGTCAGGGCCAGTAACGTAATAAAAACGGCCAGCACCGCCAGAATACCGTGAGTTATTTTAAGATTTTTAAGCATGTCCGCAAACTCATATCAGAGAAGATAAAGCTGTTATCGGCAAGCGAGGAATTTAACTGAGCGCAGTTGCAAAGAAGCCTGCTCTCCGCAACCCGCCGGATGCAGCCAGCACGTCGTACTGCACTGAAAAAAAGGGCGTGACGCCGCCTGAACGCATTCGTCGCTTAACAAGCGCCCCCGTGCTGTGGTTGAATTCGCCCCTTACATTTTTCGCACGTGGTTAACATGCATTACATTCAGAGTCTGATGAGTTTTATAGAGGGAAACCGGGTGCTGTCGATCGGCTTCAGCCTGCTGCTGCTGATTATGGCCGGGATGGTCACTCACCTGATTTGCAAATTCTTCATCGTCAAAGTGATAAGGAAGGTCTTTTTCAGCAGTCATAAAAAGAACGTTCCGCTGGATAAAGATGTCCGCCTCTCTCAGAAGCTGTCAAATTTTGTGCCGGTAATTGTGGTCTACAATTTCCTGCAATTCATGCCTGGCCTGCCTGAAAATCTGAAAGTGGCGATTCAGACCATCTGCGGCATCCTGTTTTTTGTCTATCTGTCGATCTTCTTCAACGAAGTGCTGGAGATTGTTAACAACTCTTACTCGCGCAAATCAAAGCGTAAGAATCACTCGATCAAGGGCTATATCCAGATTGGTAAAATCCTGGTACATATTATCGCCGCAATCATGATTCTGGCGATTATGTCCAACAAGTCGCCCGCCATTATCATCTCCTCGCTGGGTGCGGTCGCCGCGGTACTGATGCTGATCTTCCAGCATACGCTGCTGTCGCTGGTGGCGAATATTCAGCTCTCCTCTAACGATGTTCTGCAACTGGGCGACTGGATTGAGATGCCGGACAGGAATATCAGCGGCGAGGTGATCGATATTGCGCTGCATACCATCACCATCCGCAACTGGGATAACACCCTTTCGCGCATCCCGACCAAGAACTTCCTGACCGAAACCTACACCAACTGGCAGGCGATGTTCTCTTCAGGCGCGCGCCGCATCATGCGCAGCTTTTATCTTGATCAGAAGTCGATCACCTTTGTGAATCAGGAGATGCTGCAGGCGATGAGTCAGATCCGCCTCGCGGGCGAAACGATCACTGAAATGCTGGATGGACGGGATATCAATGCCGTCGGCGACCGCTGGTTTATGGAGAACGGCATCACTAATCTGATGGTATTCCGTAAATTCCTGAGTGCCTGGCTGGCCCAGCGCGATGACATTATGAAAGAGATGTATATCGTGGTGCGGCCGCTGAAGCCGTCGCCGGATGGGCTGCCGGTGGAGATCTACTGCTTCACCTCATCCATTTTCTGGGCCGATTATGAAAATACCCAGGCGGCGATTTTTGAGTATATCTATGCCATGGCCCGGTTCTTTGAACTGCAGATTTACCAGCATCCGGCCGGGTCTGATTTCGCCCGTCTGGCGCAGCCGCGTCCCCTCAGCGGGGATACAGAGCCAAACGGCATGCCGTAACCCGTGACCTGCTGTGGCGGTCCCGCACCGCCACGGAACTCACAGTGGATCAGATCATTAACTCTTACTCAGCGCATAGTTCAGCACTTTGTCATTCTTCATCTGCACGGTCAGCGTCTGCCCTTCGGTGGTGTTCAGGGTGCGCGCCTCGCTGTAGGTCCACTTCAGCAACCGTTGCCCGTCCGGGTAAGGCGTCTCGCTGTCAGGCTGACCAAACAGCGCGATCAGCTGGGCTTTGGTCGTCTGACCGGCATGAATTTGCTGCAGATTGCGGTTGTCCAGCCGGTGTCCGACCCTGTTAGAACAGGCGGAAATCAGTAGCAGCAGCGTGACTAACAGAACGCGTTTCCTCACGTAATATCCTTTTGAAATGTTCAGCGCCGCAGATCCTCCAGCGTGACCTGCGCGATCGCGCTTAAGCTTATAGCGAATCCGCGCTATCCGGCAGAGTTTTCTGGGTCTGCCCCCATGATTTCCCCTTGCCAGAGGCCGATTCAGAGTAATTAACGCAAATTAATACGCCTGAGCCGCCTGCCACCCTGCGACTGCAACATCTTAGTCTATGATTACTCTCTGTATGCCGCGTGGAAGTGGTCTCACTTTTCCCTTCCCGCCGCATCACGCTGAATACCAGTCCAGTTTCCTGGCTGAAGAGGCGCGCCAGCCCACCTGGCATCCGGGTCTCACTGATAGCTTTACGATTTTCTGACGCTTACGTCATCGACATCCTATTCACGCGGTGGTCACCATCGCGTATTTCCAGGCTAAATGAGGCAACTGAATGGAATCCAAATCTTTTTCTAAAAGTTGGGGCGCTGAACGGGTTGCCAGTGACGAGGTGCGTTTCCGCCTCTGGGCAACCGGCCAGCAACGCGTGACGCTGCGTCTCGCCGGTAAAGACATTGAGATGACACCGCAGGCGGACGGCTGGTTTGAAGCCCAGGTCACCGGTGTGGCTGCGAATGCCGAATATGATTTTGTGCTGGCAGATGGCACAGCCGTGCCCGATCCCGCTGCCCGCGCCCAGAAAGCGGAGGTCAACGGTCCCTCCCTGGTGATCGATCCTGACGCGTATCAGTGGCAGAACACGGGCTGGAAGGGTCGTCCATGGACAGAGTCAGTGGTCTATGAACTGCACATCGGCACCTTTACCCAGGAAGGCACCTTCCGGGCGGCGATAGCGAAGCTGCCGATGCTGGCCGAAACCGGCATCACCATGATTGAAGTGCTGCCGGTGTCGCAGTTTGGCGGTAATCGTGGCTGGGGCTACGATGGCGTGCTGCTCTATGCACCGCATGCCGCCTACGGTTCGCCGGATGATTTCAAAGCCTTTATCGATGCGGCGCACGGTCTCGGCCTGTCGGTAGTGCTGGATATCGTGCTGAACCACTTTGGCCCGGAGGGCAACTATCTGCCGCTGCTCGCGCCAGACTTCTTCCATAAAGAGCGCCAGACGCCGTGGGGCGCCGGGATCGCCTATGATGTTGATGCGGTGCGCCGCTATATCGTGGAAGCGCCGCTCTACTGGCTGCAGGAATTTAATCTGGATGGCCTGCGCTTTGACGCCATCGATCAGATTGATGACCCGAGCGAGAAGCATGTGCTGGTTGAGATTGCCGAGCGCATCCGCGCCACTATTACCGATCGCCCCATTCATCTCACTACTGAAGATTGCCGAAACGTTACCTTCCTGCATCCGCGCGACGACAACGGAGATGCTCCGCTGTTTACCGGCGAATGGAACGATGACTTCCATAACGCCGTACATGTGCTGGCAACCGGTGAAACCCACGCCTACTACCAGGATTTCGCTGACCAGCCAGCGCAGCGGGTGGCGCGGGCGCTGGCAGAAGGCTTTGTCTATCAGGGCGAAGTGTCAACGCAGTCGGGCGAGCCACGCGGTGTGAAGAGCAGCAGTCAGCCACCGGTCGCCTTTGTCGACTTTATCCAGAACCATGACCAGACGGGCAACCGCGCGCAGGGTGAACGGCTGGTCTCGCTGGCAGGTGCAGAGCGGACACAGGTGCTGCTGGCCATGCTGCTGGTCTCGCCACACATTCCGCTGCTGTTTATGGGAGAAGAGTATGGCGAAACCCGACCATTCCTGTTCTTCACCGATTTCCACGGCGATCTGGCTAAAGCGGTGCGTGAAGGTCGCGCCCGGGAGTTTGAAGGCCATGCCGGTCACGGCGAAACGGTGCCGGATCCTAACGATGTCACCACCTTTGAACAGTCGAAACTCGACTGGCCACGCACAGAAACGCCGGAAGGTCAGCAGTGGCTGGCGCTGACGCGTCATCTGCTGGCGCTGCGTCAGGAACATATCGTGCCGCTGCTGCAGACCGCCGGCGGTGATGCCGGTCAGGTGGTGAAAACAGCAGACGATTTCCTGGCGGTGCGCTGGGATTTCCCACAGGGCACGCTGTCACTGGCGCTGAACGTCGGCGACAGCACGCAGCCGATTCCCGATTTGCCGGGTGAAACGCTGTTTGCCTGGCCGCAGACCGCAACCGAACTGATTCCCAACGCTATCGTGGTACGTCTGGCTAAGAGAGAAACAGAATGACTATTCCAACCGCAACGTACCGCATCCAGTTCCGCAATGGCATGACCTTTGACCGTGCGGCGGCGCTGGTGCCCTACCTGAAACAGCTGGGCATCAGCCATCTTTACGCCTCGCCGATCTTCAGCGCCACCGCTGAGTCAACCCACGGCTATGACGTGACCGACGTTAACCAGATCGAGCCATCGATTGGTGGCCGGGAAGGTTTTGATCGCATGGTGGCCGCGCTGAAAGCGGCCGGGCTGGAGCTGATCCTCGACATCGTGCCGAATCATATGGCCGCCTCGCTGGAGAACCCCTGGTGGCGCGACGTCATTGAGCATGGCGCACAGAGTCGCTATGCCAGTTATTTTGATATCGACTGGTCACGCCGCCTGACGCTGCCGTTCCTGGGCGACACGTTTGAGGCAGTGCTGGCTGACGGTGATATCAGCGTGCAGCGCGATCCGCAGACCGGCAAACCGGCGCTGGCCTACTTTGACAATTTCTATCCGCTGAAACCTGAGACCTGGCAGGATCGCGAAGAGGCGGTGTTCGCCCTGCGCGATGCCGCAGAGATCGCCGGACTGCATGACCAGCAGCCGTGGCGACTGATGTCCTGGCGCGACGCGCCCAACGACCTCTCCTACCGCCGCTTCTTTGAAGTGACCGGTCTGGTGGGCGTGCGCGTGGAAGACAAGGCCGTCTTTCATGCCGCGCATCAGCTGATCCTCGAACTGGTTCACAGCGGTGCGGTGCAGGGATTGCGCGTCGACCATGTGGATGGTCTGGCCGATCCGCGCGGCTATCTGGAGCAGTTACGCCAGGCTGCCGGTCCCGACTGCTATCTCACCGTAGAGAAGATCCTGGGCGACAATGAACAGCTGCCTGATGAGTGGCCGGTTTCCGGCACCACCGGCTATGAGTTTATGGCCTCACTCGCCAATCTGCTGGTCGACAGCGACCGCCTGAGCGGACTGCGCAAAGCCTATCAGGCTGTCATTGGCAAAACCGTCGACATGAAAGCAGAGCTGCGTGCCGCCAAGCTGCTGATGGCGAACCGCAATTTTGCCGGCGAATTTAACCGGTTACTGCAACTGGCACTGAAAATTGCTGACGCAGAGGGCACGACTCAGCCGGAAGCGGAACTGAAAAATGCGCTGCGTGAGCTGCTGGTCGCCTTCCCGGTTTACCGCACTTATGGCACACCGCAAGGCCTGACGCCCGCTGATACCGCGCTGCTGGACCAGGTGGTCAGCGAAGTGAAAGCCAGCGACCATGCGCCTGACTTGCAGGCGCTGGACTTCCTGACCTGCATTCTGCGTGCAGAAGTGGGCGATTCCGCCCGTGACGATGCCACGCAGTTCCGCACCCGCTTCCAGCAGCTGACGGGTCCGCTGATGGCGAAATCGGTCGAGGACACCCTCTTCTTCCGTCAGCACATGGCGCTGGCGCTGAATGAAGTCGGCGCTGAACCGCTGGCACGCCACTTCTCGCTGGATCAGTTCCATGCAGAGATGCAGGCGCGGCGCGAACATCAGCCCGATGCGCTGTCGGGCACCTCAACGCACGATACTAAACGCGGCGAAGATGCCCGCGCGCGGCTCTATACTCTGACCGAAGCGCCACAGCGCTGGGCGGAGTGCGTGAGCCGCTGGCGGGAGATGAACAAAGATCATGTCGTTCATCTGAAAGATGGCCCGGCACCGGAACCGGCTGTGGAGTGGATGCTGTATGAAGCGCTGGCCGGCGTCTGGCCGACCACCCTGCAGCCGCAGGATGCGGAAGGTCTGGCGTCGCTGGAAGCCCGCTTTGTGGTCTATGTTGAGAAAGCGATGCGTGAAGCCAAACTGCGCACCGACTGGGCCGACAATAACGATGACTATGAAGAGGCGGTGCTGAGCTATGCCCGTCATCTGCTTGCGCCTGGCAACAGCCCCTTCCTCAATGATTTCTGCCAGTCGCTGCAACCCTTTATGCGCGCCGGCCTGGTCAACAGCCTGACCCAGACCGTAGTGAAGCTTACCGCACCAGGCGTACCCGATATTTATCAGGGCAGTGAGGCGCTGGACTTCAGCCTGGTCGATCCCGATAACCGCCGTGAACCCGATTTTGATGCGCTGGCGGCAATGCTTAACGCGCCGCAGCATGACGGCAGTGAGGCACACTGGCTGCGCGGTCAGGTCAATCAGCAGGCGATTGTGAAGCTGTTAACGCTGCGTCAGCAGCAGCCAGAGCTGTTCCGACACGGTGATTATCTGGCGCTGTCAACAGAGGGTGAGCATCAGGACAAGGTGCTCGC
This sequence comes from Pantoea sp. QMID4, assembly GCF_030270445.1. Lineage (NCBI taxonomy): Bacteria > Pseudomonadati > Pseudomonadota > Gammaproteobacteria > Enterobacterales > Erwiniaceae > Pantoea > Pantoea sp. QMID4. Next base: position 208,545 of record NZ_BSXL01000006.1, read on the forward strand.
ATTTGCCCGTACCCGTGAGGATCAGGCTGTCATTGTAATTGTCTCACGCCGGGTCTTTAACTTACTGCCGGAGAATCTCGAGCAGGCGCCCGAGGCGCGCTGGGCTGACACGCATATCGCCCTGCCCGCCGCACTCGGCCAGCGCCGCTATCAGGATGTGCTGAGCGGTGAAACCCTTGATGCAGGCGACAAGCTGCCGCTGACAGAACTGGCGTCGCAGTGGTGCGCCGTGCTGGTGGCACAGTGAGTTTCAGGAAGAATTTAGTTTATTACGCGTCAATCTGTTCACTGAATAACGAGGCATAAATGTCAAACAGTCAGCGTTTTGAAATTACGGCGGGTTACAGCCATTTGCTGGGGGCCAATTTTGATGGCCAGGGCGTGAACTTCGCCCTGTTCAGCGCCCACGCCGAGCGGGTTGAACTCTGTCTGTACGATCCCAGCGGTAAAACGGAAATTGCCCGGCTGGAGCTGCCGGAATATACCCACGAAGTGTGGCACGGCTATATTCCGGGCCTGAAGCCGGGCGCGCTCTATGGCTATCGCGTCTATGGCCCTTATGATCCGGAAAATGGCCACCGCTTTAACCCGAACAAGCTGCTGCTCGATCCCTACGCCCGAGAACTGGCGGGTGACATCGCCTGGAACGAGGCGCACTTCGCGTACGATCTTTATCACGACGATAAAGATCTGACGTTCGACACCCGTGACAGCGCGCCGTTTACGCCTAAGTGCCGGGTTATCGACCCTGATGAATTCGACTGGCAGGATAAAAACCGCCCGAATGTGCCATGGCCGAAAACCGTCATTTATGAAACCCACGTGAAAGGCTTTACGCAGCTCAACACCGCACTGCCGCCGGAGCTGCGCGGCACCTTTGATGGTATGGGTCACAAAGCAACCGTCGACTACATCAAAAGCCTGGGCATTACCTCCGTCGAGCTGCTGCCGGTGCACTGGTTTCCGGACGATCAGCATCTGCTGGATAAGGGGCTGAAAAACTTCTGGGGCTACAACACGCTGGGCTTCTTTGCGCCCGCGACCCGCTACTTCGGGCCACGCGGCATTCAGGGCTTCCGTGATATGGTACGCGCCTTCCACGATGCCGGTATTGAGGTCATCCTTGACGTGGTCTACAACCACACCGCCGAGGGTAATGAGCTGGGTCCGACGCTGTCGTTTAAAGGCATCGATAACTTCTCTTATTACCGTACGATGCCCGACCAGCATCGTTACTACATCAATGACACCGGCACCGGCAACACCGTGAATACCTCGCATCCGCGCGTACTGCAGATGGTGCTCGATTCGTTGCGCTACTGGTCTGAGTCGATGCATATCGACGGTTTCCGTTTCGACCTCGGCACGATTCTGGGCCGCGAACCGGATGGTTTTGACCCGCGTGGCGGCTTCTTCGATGCCGTGATGCAGGATCCCATTCTGTCGCAGAAAAAACTGATTGGCGAACCCTGGGATATCGGTCCGGGCGGCTATCAGGTGGGCAGCTTCCCGCCTGGCTGGGCAGAATGGAACGATCAGTATCGTGATACGGTGCGTGACTACTGGAAAGGCAACAACGTCTCCACCGACTTTGCCGCCCGCCTGCTGGGTTCAGGCGACCTCTACGACCAGCACGGTCGGCGTCCGTGGGCCAGCGTCAACTTCATCACCGCCCACGACGGCTTTACGCTCAACGATCTGGTGTCGTATAACGACAAACATAACGATGAGAATGGCGAAGACAATAACGACGGCCATAACGACAACCGCGCCTATAACTACGGCGTTGAAGGCCCGACCGATGACGAAGGCATTAACGCGGTGCGCGAGCGTCAGAAGCGTAACTTCCTCGCCACGCTGATCTTCTCTCACGGCACGCCGATGCTGCTGGCTGGCGACGAGTTTGGCCGCAGCCAGATGGGCAACAACAATGGCTACTGCCAGGACAGCGAAATCTCCTGGGTACACTGGGATAACCTGCCAGAGTCCGCGGAGGCGCTGCGCGAGTTCACCCGTCAGATCCTGACATTGCGTGCTCAGCAGCCGTTGCTGCGCCGTGAAAACTGGCGCGACGGCATGGATATCAAGTGGTTTAACGCCGGTGGCGGTTTCCAGCAGAGTGAGCAGTGGGATGAAGGCTCAACGCTGGGCGTCTATATCGGCCGGCCGGATCTGCAGACCGAGGAAGGCATCTGGCATGACGTCCTGATGCTGCTTAACCCCTTCGAAGGCAATGTGCCCTTCCGCATTCCACAGTTTGGCGAGGGTGGCTGGGTGCTGGAGCTGACCACCAGCGATGTGGCGAAGCGGGGTCTGGTGATCACTAAAGAGAAGGATTTCGAGCTGGAAGGACGCAGCTTCGCCCTGTTCAGACGTCCCTAGTCGCTGAACAGGCTGACAATCAGGCATCAGGCGCAGCGTATTCCGCGCTGCGCTTGTTTTTTTGCCGATCGCTGCCAGGCTTAACCGGTTGTTAACAGTAAGAATTAATGCTGATAAGGAGGCATAATGTCCAGATTTACACAGAAAGTTGTGGTTGTGACAGGTGCCGGATTCGGCATTGGCGAAGCCAGCGCTAAGCGTTTCGCTGAAGAAGGGGCATCCGTGGTGCTGGTGGGACGCAACCGACAGAAACTGGAAGAGACGCTGGCTAAAATGACGGCGGGCGATCACCTGGTGGCTGCCTGCGACGTCTCAGAAGCCGGACAGGTTAAACAGCTGTCAGAAACGGTGCTGAAGAAGTATGGCCGTGCAGACGTACTGGTGAATAATGCGGGCGTTATCGTTCAGGGCCGTATCCATGAAGTCGACCTCGACGCATGGAAAACCCTGATGAAAACTGACCTTGATGGCGTTTTCCACGGTGTTCACTACTTCATGCCAGCGCTGCTGAAGAGCAAAGGTAACGTCGTCAACATTTCCTCCGTTTCAGGCTTAGGCGGTGACTGGGGTATGAGCATCTACAACGCCGCTAAAGGGGCGATTACGAACTTCACCCGTGCGCTGGCGATGGATTACGGTGCGGATGGCGTGCGGGTCAATGCCATCTGCCCCGGCTTCACTTTTACCGATCTGACCGAAGATGCCAAACAGGATCAGGAACTGCTGGAGCGTTTTTACGATCGCATTCCGCTGCGTCGTGCCGGTGAAGCGGATGATATCGCGCGTGCAATTCTCTTTATTGCCAGCGATGAAGCCAGTTATATTACCGGCGTCAATCTGCCGGTTGATGGCGGAATAACCGCCTCAAATGGCCAGCCTAAACAGGCATAAGTATCAGGGCAGCGTGTTACGCTGCCTTTTTTATTCTGAACGCCCCGCCCTGTAAATTTTTTTATTCTCTTTTACTGCTGCCGTTTAATTTCAGTGAATTAATGTTTTGGCGTATGGCGGGTTGGCGTTGCCGCGCGCGCCGGTTTAATTGCCGTACTGGTACTGGTCGGGCAAATAAAGGTGCTCAGACAGGCATTACACGATATAGCATTAGCGTGATGGACTTTTGCCACCGCCAGCGCCTGCTGTCGGGTATAAAGCGAACCAATAAAAACGCGTTTATCGTTTTTTGACAGATTAACGCAACCTTCTTTGTGTAAAATCCATCCACCCATGGGACGCGGGCACAGATAATAATAGCTGGCTTTGAGCATGGTAGTCATCCTGATAGTTGCTGTATGTGTCGTAAAAAACGAACCAAAATTCGTAAGAGGTTTTATTTGTAATCTGAAGCTTTATTAAACTAACTGAGAATTATCCCTAAAACCACTTTATTGCGTAACGCAAACCGACTTTGAGAATATGCCCTTTTCAGCCTCTGCTATCGCTTCAGGCATTCAGCGCGCTTAACGTTCCCGTCCCGTTTTGCAGTCCCGCTTTCATTTAGGGTACTAATGCATCAATAAAAAACCATAAAACAAAATAAGCAATATAAAACAGTAGGTTATTTTACTTTCTGCTACATCCTGCCTGATATGTCACGGTGGTTATGATTAGAGCCACAACAAACGACATTAACCGCCGCAGGGGGACTTATGAGTATTGATAAACAGAGACTGAAAAAGTGTGAAAGCGGCAGAGCGCCTCTCTTTTAGCGAAGTGCTGAGACAGGCAGAGTCGGGGGTTTATCAATAACGGCGGGCGTAATTAACCGCGACTGGCTTGAAAAAGTAAAACGATCGGTTTACTTTTAAAGCATGAAAAAGAGAGACGATATCCTTCAGGCCGCCGAGCGGCTCTTCTATACCCACGGCTTCCACGCCACCAGTACCGATCAACTCTGTCGCGAAGCGGGCGTTTCGACACGCACGCTTTACCATCATTTCGCCTCCCGCGAAGCACTTACCGCCGCGGTGCTTGACGCCCGCGAGCAGCGCTTTATAGCGGAGCTGCTGCCAGCGCAACAGCCTGAGGCAATCGCGCATCTGTTTACGGTGCTGGGTGAGTGGACGACGTTAAACGGCGCGCGTGGCTGCTTCTTTCTGAAAGCCTGGGGGGAATATGCCGAGCGGGATAGCGGGCTGGCATCCCAGGCACTGGCCTTTCGCGCCACAATGCGCGCTTACATTACGCAATGCGTGACGCAACTGGGCGGCGAAGTTAATCAGCAGCTGAGTGATGCCATCTGGATACTCTTTGAGGGAGCGATGACCACAGCGCTGATTATCGGTCCTGCCGCTGTACGGCAGGCGGCACAGGTCGCCAGCCAGTTATTGCAGCGTGGTGCGGTCAGATGAGGTCACCCGCCGCGCTGGCACTGACCGGCTTTAGCCTGATTGCTGTGACTTACGGCATGGCGCGCTTCTCGTGGGGATTGATGCTGCCTTCGATCTCAGCCGATATCCCGTTCAGCCCGCAGCAGGCGGGCTTGCTGTCAGCCTGCAGCTTTGTGGCCTACTGCCTCACTATTCTCACCGCAGCCGCACTGGCAGACCGCTATGGTGCCCGACTGACCGCACTGCTGGCGGCCCTGAGTGCCGCATCAGGGCTGCTACTGCTTGCCTGCGCCTCCTCACCGCTACTGCTGGCGACAGGACTGTTTGTCGCCGGATTGAGTTCAGGGCTGGCCTCGCCCGCTCTGGCCGCGGCTGTCAGTAACCGGATTGCGGTTGCCGATCAGCCGCGCATCAATACGCTGATCAACGCCGGCACCAGCGCGGGTATCATTCTGACCGTGGTGATCCTGAGCGTGCTGCCTGGCGGATGGCGGGCCGCCTGCCTAATGTTCGCCCTGCTGTCACTGGCCTGTCTGCTGCCGGTAATCCGCGTGCTGCCGGTTCATGCTGCCGGCAGCGCTGCTAAAGCGCGACGCTGGCACCAGCGTCTGTACCGTCGCGCTATGCGCCGGCTGACAGGCATAGCGCTGGTTTCAGGTCTGGTCAGTGCGGCCTGGTGGAGCTTTGGGTCGGCGCTGCTGCGCCAGCATGTCGGTGTCGATGCAGAGACCGCCCGTTTACTCTGGCTGGTTGCCGGAGGTGCAGGCATTGTGGGTGCAGCAACCGGCCCGGTCGCTGCTCGTATCGGGCTGAACGCGGTTTACCGGCTGTCACTGTGCGGAATGGCATTGCCACTGCTGGTTCTGGCCTTCAGTCACGGTGAATCTACCGATTTACTGGTTGCGGTGGCCTGCTGCGGCGCAGGATACGTGACGCTGTCGGGCGTGTTGCTGGTATGGGGAGCACAGGCCACGGCTGAAGAGCCCGCGACAGGCGTCGGTATCCTGTTTTTTATGCTGGCAGTCGGTCAGGTTGCGGGATCGCTTCTGTTTGGTCAGCTTTACGCCGCGCTGGGTGCCAGTACGGCATTAACGCTGTTTTCGCTCAGCGCCCTGCTCCTGCAATTTATTACACCGTCGCAGAATAGTGACGCATCAGATCAATAAGCCGTAAATAACGAAAAGCATCGCAAAGCGTGGCGGGAATTAACTGATAATGTTATTTACCAGACATTGTTCAATATAACTGTCCAGCTCAAGAGCACGTTTATAATAAAGCGGATAAAGACAGCCCCGAAGCTTTTCAGATCGCGCGAATATTTTTAATCCGTGGATTCACCTTCTGCTGAAGTAAATCTTCATCGGGCCCCAGATAATAAGGCACCGCACACTGCTTACCATCTTTGGTAAAAATAATCTGGTTATCGTGCAGGAATAACGCCGTAAAATGGCCCAGCACGACCCCATTTAATTCGAAGCAGTGATTTCTTGCTGCACGCAGCCCCTGCTTACTATTCAGAAAATCAACAAATCGCATCACGCTGCGCCTCCCGTCAATTAATTCACCCTATTGGAACGGCACAGATAATAGCCTTAACGCCGGAGCGAATCATCCGGCTGACGCTGTTTTCAGAATAGGCTTAACCGCCATTCAGAAGCGGGGCTCAACCGGCGGGTATGAGTGTTCCCTTTTCGTCAGGAATCGTCCTGGAGGAAGCGCCAGTAATAAAATTGCTAACGCGCACGAGATTTATATTGCGCGATCTGAGCACCCGCTATACCGTTGTTTTACAACAGGTGCAGACGATCAGGGCAAACCTCATGGTGGAAATTTATGATGCAGATGAACGCCACATTCCGGCGATTCAGCAGATTTACGCCTGGCATGTTCTTAACGGCACCGGCTCATTTGAGACCGTGCCCCCTGACGCTACAGAGATGGGCGAGCGAGTGCGTAAGATACAGCAGGCAGGGCTGCCGTGGTTCATTGCTGTCAGCGACGGCGACGTACGTGGATTTTGCTATCTGGCACCTTACCGCCCTCGCCACGCCTACCGCCATACGCTGGAAGACTCAATTTATATTGACCCCGGCTTCCAGAAACGTGGTGCCGGCTCACGTCTGTTAGATCATGCCATTACCTGGGCTGAGCAGGCAGGGTTTCGCCAGATGATTGCCAACGTGGGCGACAGCGAGAACCAGGGTTCGATTGCCGTGCACCAGGCAGCAGGTTTTGAGATGACAGGCATCCTGCGCTCGGTGGGTTTCAAACAGGGCCGCTGGCTGGATACCGTTTTTATGCAACGTTCTCTGGCAACAGGCGATACCACGCCGCCAGTTGACTAAAATATTAGCGTCAGAATAAGAAAGTCATACTGGCCCTCGTTTTCCCCAGGAGACGCTTCTGGTAAGGTGCCTTAACAAAAAATAAAAAATTCCGGAAACCATTATGTTGTCGACAATCATCTATCGCAGCCACATCACTGAACATGTGCAGCTCGAAACCCTGAATGATTTGGCGCTGAAAGCGAATAAAATCAACAAATCGTCAAGTATCACCGGAATTTTACTGTTCAATGGCACGCATTTTTTCCAGCTTCTGGAAGGCCCGGAGGCGGCAGTAAATGCGGTCTATAGCCGCATTTGCCAGGATCCGCGCCACCACAATCTGGTCGAACTGCTGCGAGATTACGCCCCGGCGCGACGTTTTGGTCATGTCGGTATGGAGCTCTTCGATCTGCGGCTGCACGATCAGGAAACCGTGCTGGAGTCAGTGCTGGAAAAATGCACGACGAAATATCAGATGACCTATGCCGATCGCGCACTGCAGTTCCTGCGCACCTTTGTTGAAGCGCGCGAAAAAGAGAACTATTTCGAGATCCCTGCCGCCAGCGGCTGGACGTTTATTCGTGATGAGGCAGAACAGCGCGAAGGCGATGCAGCGCTGGTGGCTACGGATGACGTCAGCTTTGCGTTTCAGCCTATTGTTGATCCCTTCGCCTGCGAGATCGTTTCACTGGAAGCACTGTTGCGCGGTCCGCAGGGAGAATCGCCGCTCGACTATTTTGCCCGACTGACACGCGAGCAGCTTTATCAGGTCGATCTGCAGTCGAAAAAGATCGCCTTTGCTCAGGCGAAGAAGCTGGGGATTGAGGGGATGACCCTGTCGATCAATCTGCTGCCGATGACGCTGGTAGAAGTGCCCGACGCCGTCCTCTTTTTGGTGGATGAGATAGCAGCCCAGGGACTGGTGCCCGAGCAGGTGATGGTTGAGTTCACCGAGAATGAAGTCATCTCACAGCCGGAAGCGTTTGAAGCCGCCATCAGGCAGCTGAAAGCGGCTGGCATCAGCCTGGCGCTGGATGATTTCGGTGCCGGTTTTGCCGGGCTGTCGCTACTGACCCGCATTCAGCCTGACAAAATTAAGATCGATCGCGCCATCATCTCTGACGTGCATAAAAGTGGGCCGAAACAGGCGATTATCCACGCCATTCTGAAATGCTGCGCCTCACTGGAGATCGGCGTAATCGCTGAAGGCATTGAGCAACCGGAAGAATGGATGTGGCTGGAAGCCGCGGGCGTGACCCAGTTCCAGGGGTTCCTGTTCTCTGAGCCTGAACTGAATGGCGTTGCGGCCGTGGCCTGGCCGGAGCTGATTTAACCTCCTGCGATTTGGATGATTTTACGCTTCCCTGCCTTGCTGGATCACCCGGCGGCTGCTAAATAATTATCAGCGCCGGAGGATCATCTTTCTGTCATCTTCCCGCGTCACAGTCAGTTATGACCCCATCAGTGATTAAATGTTTAGCAGTCAGATGTTCAGTGTTTAGGCCAGCGCTACGCGCCATGCGTGCGACGTGAATCCAGGGACAGCATTTGAGGAACTGAATGAAGCAAATCATCCGCGGTGATAAAGAACCCTCCCATATTCTGGCAGCGACCCGTGCGCTCGAAGCGCACTACGCCCGCTACGGAGAAGGTAATAAGTACCATCCCATCATCTATTCCATCGCATACCGCAGCCGGTTTTATCAGGTTGAGGTCATTACCCGACGTGAAACAATGGTTGCCACGGTGATTACCGGGGTTCGTAATCTGACGCATCTCTCCGGCGCCGCCTGACGGCGGCCTGCTCGCCTGCGGGGGCATAATACCCCCGCATTTTCGCTTAACGCTGGTAGAGAGAATTGGCCGGATAAATTGCGCCTATCACGCTTTTCTCCCGTGCGCCCGTCACCGCAGGCAGATTGCCCGGCAGACCGGAGAGCGTACGGAATGCCAGCCAGGCAAACGCCAGCGCTTCCATGTCATCACCACTGATACCCGCCGCATCGGTGGTCGCCACTTCCGTTCCGGGAAGGTGTGCTGCCAGCCGCGCCATCAGCAGCGGATTGCGACTGCCGCCGCCGCACACCAGCAGACGATCGCAGCTATCATTGAGTAAAACCTGCTGTGTAATAGTGATGGCGGTCAGCTCCACCAGCGTGGCCTGCACATCCTGCGGTGACAGACCCGGGAAATAGCGCAGATGCTGCTCCAGCCAGCCCAGGTTAAAGTGTTCGCGTCCGGTGCTCTTCGGCGGCGGCAACGCAAACCAGGGTTCGCGCAACAGCGCCTCCAGCAAAGCCGGGATCACCAAGCCGCTGCGCGCCCACTGCGCATCTTTGTCATAAGGCTGACCCTGATTCCGCCATATCCAGGCGTCCATCAGCATATTGCCGGGACCAGTATCGAAGCCGCGCACCGCCTGTCCAGGGATCAGCAATGAGAGATTGGCGATGCCACCAATATTCAGCACCATGCGGCGTTCTGCGGCATCCATCAGCAGCGCCTGATGAAAAGCAGGTACCAGCGGCGCGCCTTGCCCGCCCAGCGCCATGTCACGGCGGCGGAAATCGCCCACCACGGTGACGCCGGTTGCCGCGACGATCTGGTTATTGTCACCAATCTGCAGCGTATTCGGTGCGTCACTCTGAGGCTCATGCCAGACAGTCTGACCATGACAGCCAATCGCCGTGATATCGCTGGCCTCCAGCGACTCGCGCTGCATTAATGTCACGACGGCTTCAGCGAAGAGCTGACCGAGGCGGGTATCAAGCTGGCCGAGCTGTGACAGGGTCAGGGATTGGCCCTGGCAAATCCCCAGAATAGCCTGACGCAGCGCGGGTGGCATCGGATGGCAGTAACTCGCCTGCTGCGCCACCATATTTTCATCAATGGCGGCCAGCACCACATCCACGCCATCCAGGCTGGTGCCTGACATTACCCCGATATAGCGTCCTGATTTCATAACCATTCCTTACTTCCGGCGGGAAGTGCGATTCATCTGCGGTTAGCCTGACAAATAATAATTGCTAATTCTATGATTAAATTCTTTTTATCTGATCGTGCTGACCAGTAACGTTACGGGACTATTTTTAGACGACGATTGAATTATTGTTGATCTTACATAGTCTATGCTTCGTCCAACCGTGTTTTATCCGGACAGGGATTAATTTGCCAGTTTTGTGTCTTATACTGTGTGCAGGATATAGCGATAAACGTGGCGCCTTCTCGACTAAAGGAGTTTCAAATGATTAAGCGTGTAATTGTGGTCGCTCTGGCCGGTGCGATGCTGGCAGGTTGTAGCAATACCAGTACGCTGTCGGGTGACACCTACAGTGCCAGTGAAGCCAAGCAGGTGCAGAGTGTGTCGTACGGTACCTTAGTCTCTGTGCGTCCGGTGAAAATCCAGGGCGGTGATGAGAGTAACGTCATCGGTGCAATCGGTGGTGCGGTGCTGGGTGGCTTCCTGGGTAACACCATTGGTGGCGGCGCCGGACGTAGCCTGGCAACAGCCGGTGGTGCAGTTCTGGGTGGCGTAGCAGGCCAGGGTGTTCAGGGCGCAATCAATAAAACTGATGGCGTTGAGCTGGAAATCCGTAAGGATGATGGCAACACCATCATGGTGGTTCAGAAACAGGCCGCCTCGCGTTACTCTGTTGGCCAGCGTGTTGTCATGGCGTCCAACGGCAGCCAGGTGACGGTTTCACCTCGCTAATGCTGCAAAATAAAAAACCGACGCTCGGGCGTCGGTTTTTTTATTTCTCTTTGTGCTGAAGTTCGAGAATGTTTTTCTCAAGCCGGGCGATCAGCGTCACCATCTGACTAATCTCTTCCCGGCTGATGCCGGACAAGATGTCATCCCGCGTCTCATCAATCACACTCTCAACCTGTTCGATAATCGGCTCCGCCTGCTGCGTCAGCTTAATGCGCTTGGCACGACGATCGTTGGCACAGGTCGAACGGGTAATCAATCCTTTCTCTTCCAGTTGATCCAGCGTCCGCACCAGCGAAGGCTGTTCAATGCCAATCGCCTTGGCTAACTGAATCTGCGACTGTTCAGGCGGCAGTTGATGAATATTGTGCAACGTCACCCAGTGAGTCTGAGTCAGCTCAAGCGGCTTGAGCCGCTGATCAATCAACGCGCGCCAGATGCGCACCAGGCGAGATAAATCCGTTCCGAGGGGCGTATCCATTTCATCTCCTTATAATTAGCTTGCTAGCTATCAAGCCAGATTTTACACTATTCTGCGAGTTTACAGGACAAATTACAAATCCCGGACCAGGCTACGATTACGCGGCAGCGCGTTCAGTCTGCCGTCTGGGTTAATGAAGGATGTTATCACGTGCTCACTCCTGCTTTTTCAGGTGCGAAACCGCTTACCGATCTGGTCGTGGGCGCCTCGCTTTTTTTCCCGCCGATATTCAAAGCGGTGCTGCTCGGCTTCTTTTTCTGGCTGCTGATTCACCCGCTGGTACGCGGCTGGATCTACTCCGGCGACGTCTGGCATCCTACCCTGTTTGATCTCTCCCTGTTTGTGCTGTGCGTGACCGCCGCACTCTGGCTCATCGGTCACGGATAATCGATATGAAATTTAACGCGGTAAAATACTTTTCAACGCTGATTGTGTTTGCGCTGGCCCTGCTGGCCGGTGGCTGGCTGTGGAACTACTACATGCAGTCGCCCTGGACGCGTGACGGGAAAGTGCGGGCAGAGCTGGTGGATATTACGCCTCAGGTGTCGGGCCGGATTACGCAACTGAAGGTCAGAGATAATCAGTTCGTGCATCAGGGCCAGCTGCTGTTAACGCTGGACACGGTGCCCTGGCAGATTGCACTCGACAACGCTGCCGCTCAGCTCAGCAAAGCGCAGGCGGACCTGGCGAAAGCGCAGCATGAATATCACCGGCGCAGCAGTCTGCCGCGTAACATCATCTCCGCGGAGGATCTGGATGCGGCACGCTTAAGCGCGGAATCCGCCGCCGCCAGTGCCAAAGCCGCGCAGGCGGAGCTGGAGCGGGCACGCTGGAATCTGCAGCAGACGACGCTGACTGCACCGACAGATGGCTGGATCACGAATCTGACGCTTCGTCCCGGCAACTATGCGACAGCGGGGTCGCCCCTGTTTGCGCTGGTCGACAGCCACTCCTACTATGTCATGGGCTATTTTGAAGAGACCAAGCTGCGCCATATCCACGCAGGTGCGGCGGCTCAGGTGGTGCTCTACAGCAATGGTATGCGGCTGCAGGGCCAGGTGGACAGCATTGGCCGCGCTATCTATGACCAGAGCATTGAGACCGACAGCGGTCTGGTGCCCGATATCAAACCCAACGTGCCCTGGGTGCGGCTGGCGCAGCGGGTGCCGGTGCGCATTCGTCTCGATCCGCTCCCGGCTGATGCCAGTCTGGTTGCGGGCACCAGCTGCACCATCACCATCCAGCCATGAATGTTCAGTGGCTGGCCTGGGATCAACTGCCCTGGATTAAGGCGAACGGCGGTCAGTGGCGTTATGCGTTGCGGAATGCTATCGCAATGTGTCTGGCGCTGAGCATCGCCTATGGACTGGATCTTGATGAGCCTTACTGGGCAATGACCTCCGCCGCCGTAATCAGCTTTCCTACCGTGGGCGGCGCGATCAGCAAAAGTCTGGGCCGCGTCGTCGGCAGTCTGCTCGGGGCCACCGCCGCGCTGCTGATTGCCGGACATACCCTGAATGAGCCGTGGCTGTTTACCTTTGCGATTGCTGGCTGGCTGGCGCTCTGCACCGGCATTGCAAACCACTACCAGAACAATGTCGCCTACGCCTTTTCACTGGCAGGCTACACGGCCGCTATTATCGCCTTCAGCAGCGTAAACATCACCGATATCACCTCGCTGTGGACGATTGCCCAGGCTCGTGTCTGCGAGGTGATCTCCGGCATTCTGTGCGCCGGGTTGATGATGATGGTGCTACCGAGTACCTCCGATGGCGAGACGCTGATCACCTCACTGAAACAGATGCATGCCCGGCTGCTGGACCATGCGGTGTTGCTGCTGCAGCCCTCGGCCAGCGATACCATTCGTACCGCGCACGAAAACGTCATCAGCCAGATCCTCACCATGAACCTGCTGCGCATTCAGGCTTTCTGGAGCCACTACCGTTTTCGGCGACAGAACAACGTCCTGAACTATGTGCTGCACCAGCAACTTCGACTTACCAGCGTGCTCTCGAGCCTGCGCCGTATGCTGCTGAACTGGCCTGACGCGCCAGAGGCGCTATTTGAGGCGCTGCAGCAACTGCTGGCGGAGCTGGCAAAACCGGCGTGTGATAAATATCGTCTGGCGCAAATCCTGCGTAGCGTGACACCCGCAGCGGATGGCGACTATCGGCAGCGCGCCTTTTGTCAGCGGCTGCGCTACTTCTGCTGGATGTACCTCAACGTGCTGCGCTGGATCCGCCTGCTTGATCGCGCCGATGCCGATACCCGCTTTCAGCCGCCGCCGGTTCCGGCGCTGGCGCGTGACAGTGACAGTGCCGAAGCGGGCTGGAGCGCCCTGCGCACCTTCTGCGTAATCGTCCTGGGCTGCGCGTTCTGGATTAACACGCAATGGTCTTCCGGAGCCTCGGCGCTCACCCTGACCGCCATTGCCTGCGTGCTCTATGCCGCTGCCCCCTCACCCGGCGGCAGCGTCACGCTGCTGCTGAAAACGCTGATGTGGCTGTTTGCATTTAGTTTTGTGATGAAGTTTGGCCTGATGGTGCAGATCGGTCAGCTATGGCCGTTTTTACTGTTTCTGTTTCCGCTGCTGGTGACGCTGCAACTCTTCAAGCTGCAGCAGAAACAGCGCGCCGGGATGTGGGGGCAGTTCATCGTCTTTATGGGCTCGTTTATCGCGGTGACTAACCCGCCCACGTGGGATTATCAGGACTTTTTTAATGATAACATCGCCAAAGTCTGCGGAGTGCTGCTCGCCTGGCTGGCGTTTCAGATCCTGCGGCCCAGCTCTGATGCGCGGCGCAGCCGGCGGCATATCCGGGCACTGCGGCTGGCGTTTCTCGATCAGCTGCGGCAACGACCACGGCTCAGCGAGAACCGCTTTGAATCGCAGATTTATCATCGCATCAGCCAGCTCAGCCATAGCCGGGATGAGCAGGCGCGTGTCTGGCTTCTGCGCTGGGGCGTGGTGCTGCTCAACTGTTCGCATATCGTCTGGCAGCTGCGTGAATGGCGCGCCGGTGCAGCAACGCTGATGGCGTTTCGCGATAACAGCCTGCAAAATTTACAGCAGATTATCAGCAGCCGCGGCGTACGGCACAGTTCGCTGGATCAGATGCTGACGGAACTGGAAGCGACCATTACCGCGTTACTGGCGCTGGAAAACAATGAGGCCAGCGAGCTGGCGGGGATTATCTGGCGATTGCGCTGTTCGCTGGCACAGCTGAAGCAGGCTGTGCCAGAGTGATTACTGGCAATACTGCTGCTGTTGCCGGTTAAAATCATCCTGCAGCTGTTGCAGCGTTTTATGGCCCTCGAAGCGGGTTTTATCCATCTCGGTCATCGGTTCAATCACCAGCGCTTTCTCATCGGGTGAGAAGATAAAGCGACGCGTCAGCTCGGTGCCGGTAAAACTCTGGCCGTGAATGCCGCCGCACACCATGGTCATGGTACGGCGATAGATCGTGGTGTCAGTGAAATTAGTTTCAGTGGCGCTGCGAAAGACCTGATCGCACCCCTGCGCTTCCAGCTTGCGCACCATGTTGCGACTGAGCCATTCACGACCTTTGGCGATCTTTTCACAGGTGACACGCATCTTGCTGGTATCAATGGTGCGCTGAAGCTCCCGTCCGGTTTCAGTGACCAGCTGCGTATCATTGGTCTTATCGCATCCCACCAGCAGCAGACACAGCAGTAATGCGCCCTTGAATTTCATTTTCCTGCTCCTTTCCCCATCACGCTTTCTTACCTGAATCAATATCATAGGGGGGAAATGACGGGGATGGTATAACAATTCATAAACAGGCGGGATAAAAGGGGCGGCTATCACCTGCCGCCCGGACATTCAGATAACGCCGCAGGCATAACGCGCCCCGCCGCCGCCCAGCGGTGCAGGATGATCGGCATGATTATCTCCGCCGGCATGCACCATCAGCGCTTTGCCTTTGATCTCTTTTAACGACTTCAGCCGTGGCGCCAGCACCGGATAGGTGGCGCTGCCTTTCTCATCAACATAGATCGCGGGCAGGTCGCCCAGGTGACCTTCAGCATATGGCCCCAGATGTTTGCCGCTGTTAGCCGGATCCAGGTGACCGCCAGCCGCACCGGCGGCGACCACTTTTCCCTCAGATTCGCCCGGCTCACAGCTGCCTTTAGCATGGACATGAAAACCGTGAATGCCCGGCTTCAGTCCCTGCAGATCCGGCGTAAACTGCAGACCATACTGGGTCTCGTCAATCTTAACGGTGCCCAGCGATTTGCCAATCCCTTCAGCGGTAACCTGATGGATCGTAACCTGCTCGCTGGCAGCCTGTGCTGAGCCGCAGGCGATCAGCGCAAAAAGCGCAACTGCTTTCATTTTCATGGTGACTCCATTTGTATCCCAGGGGTTGAGATAAGTCTGGTCGCTGTTGCACTATTTTGCCGAAGATTGACGCAGTTTTACGCTTCAGGGCACATCAAATCCCAGCGCCGCTTTGCGAATACGGAACCACTGCTGCCGCGACAGGGATAAATCCAGTGCCGCGGCGGCTTCGCTGACGCGCGCCGCTTTGCCTGACCCCATGATGGGCAGCGGTCGCGACGGCAGCATCAGTATCCAGGCATAAACTACCTGTTCCAGACTGGTGGCACCGGTTTCCTGACGCACCACCTCCAGTTCATTACGCAGGGGCTGGAAGTGAGGATCGTTAAACAGACATCCGCCGCCGAGACAGGACCAGGCCATCGGACGAATGCGCAGTTGCTGGCACTGATCCAGCGATCCATCCAGCAGCACGCTTTGCTGCACGGGTGAAATCTCCAGCTGGTTCGTGACCAGAGAGAACGGCAGACGCGATTGCAGCAGTGAAAACTGGGATGGTGTGAAATTCGAGACGCCAAAATGCAGCACCTTGCCGCTTTGATGAAGTGCCATAAAGGCTTCAGCCACTTCGTCAGCCGCCATCAGCGGATCGGGACGATGGATCAGCAGCAGGTCGAGACGATCAGTGTGGAAATGGCGCAGCGAGTTTTCAGCACTCTGCAGGATATGATGTTTGTCGGTAATGTAGTGGCCAATCTGATGTTCAGGACGGGCGCGGGTGGCAATGCCGCATTTGGTCACAATCTGAAGCTGATCGCGCAGTCCTGGAGCCAGCTTCAGCGCCTCACCAAAAGCCGCCTCACACTGGTAGTCGCCATAAATGTCCGCATGATCAACCGTAGTAATGCCGAGCCTCAGATGGTGCTCAATAAACGCAACCCGCTCCTGCGGCGACATGCCCCACTCCATCAGACGCCAGTACCCCATAACCAGCGGTGAAAAATCGGGGCCCTGTAAAGCGATGGCCTGCGGTTCTGACATGACGTTCTCCCTGTTGCGCGTTGGCTGTAATTAGTGTGTCAGAGAGTATAACGGAAAGCGGAAAGTCGTCAGAATAACTCCGGCTGTTGTGGCTCGGGTGGCTCCTCGCTTTTCTGCTGCCGTTGCAGGCGCAGACGACGCTGCTGACAGAGACGAATGACTTCCCGCTTTTGCGCATCGCTGAAGCGCAGCCAGTTGAACCGTTCATCGCGGCTGCGTAAACATCCCAGGCAGTAGCCGCGCGCATCAGTCTGACAGATGCCGCGACAGGGGCTGGGAACCGGGAAAAACTCAAGCTGTTCAGCCACCATGACTCCGGATTAACAGAATAAATAGTCCAGTAAAAGCGTAGCCTGGATGCGCAGGAATTAAGCTTTGCCCCGTCAGAATTATCCTTTTCTTTCACGGGTGAGTGAACACTCTGTGCCAAATGCACGGTACAGCGTTGCATCAGACCAACCGGTCTACTACTCTCTCAGCCATGAATAAGACGTTACAACGCAATGAAACCCGTGAACACCTGCTCCAGACAGGTGAACAGCTCTGTCTGCAACGCGGCTTTACCGGAATGGGCCTCAGCGAACTGCTGACACAGGCGGCGGTGCCGAAAGGCTCCTTTTACTATTATTTCCGATCTAAAGAGGCATTTGGCGTAGCGTTACTGGAACGCTACTTTGCGCGTTATCTGCAGGATGTCGGGTTACAGCTCAACCAGACAGACGGTACGCCGCGTGAGCGTCTGCTAAATCATTTTCGTGCTGCGGTTGAGCTGTTTGTGCAGCAGGGACACATTGTCGGTTGTCTGGGCGTGAAAGTTTCTGCTGAGGTCTGCGACCTTTCAGAGCCGATGCGTGATGCACTTCAGCAGGGTGCAGGAAAGATTACCGCGCTCTATGCCCGGACGCTGATTGCTGCAGAGCAGCAGGAGTCGCTGAGCCTGCCGCAGCCTCCCGCCCAGATGGCAGAGTTGCTGTCGCTGTTGTGGCTGGGCGCCAGTCTGCAGAGCAAAATTTCCCGCGAGGCGCAGCCACTGCGTCTGGCACTGAGTACCATCGAACAGTGGCTTGAAAGCCACTGATTTTTAAAAAACGTATTTGTAGACGACTGGTCTACTAATCAGGAGCTATTATGGCGAGTACCCAGCTGTTTCGTCCGCTGAAAGTCGGCGCAATTACCGTCCCAAACCGCGTATTTATGGCACCGCTGACCCGTCTGCGCAGCATTGAACCAGGTGACATCCCTACTCCACTGATGGCGGAGTATTACCGTCAGCGTGCCAGCGCCGGTCTGATCATCACCGAAGCAACCCAGATCTCTTTCCAGGCAAAAGGCTATGCCGGTGCGCCAGGCCTGCATACTCAACCGCAGATTGCCGCGTGGAAAGTGATTAACGAAGGTGTCCATCAGGCGGGCGGTCATAGCGCCGTGCAGTTATGGCATACCGGTCGTATCTCACATAACAGCGTGCAGCCGGAAGGCAAAGCACCGGTAGCGCCATCCGCCATTGCTGCGGGTACGCGTACGTCACTGCGTGCTGAAGATGGCAGCGTCTATCGCGAAGACACGTCTGTACCGCGCGAACTGACGGTGCCAGAGATCCAGCAGATCGTGGCCGATTTTGGTCAGGCTGCGGCAAACGCACGTGAAGCAGACTTCGACCTGCTTGAGCTGCACTCCGCGCACGGCTACCTGATGCACCAGTTCCTGGCGCCGGGTTCAAACCAGCGTACCGACGAATATGGCGGCAGCATCGAAAAACGCGGTCGCTTTGCGCTGGAAGTGGTCGATGCGGTGATCGCCAACTGGTCAGCCGATCGCATTGGTATCCGCGTCTCGCCTGTCGGCAGCTTCCAGAATCTGGACAACGGTCCGGATGAAGAAGAAGCGGCGCTGTGGTACATCGGTGAGCTGGCAAAACGCAACATCGCCTATCTGCATCTCTCTGAGCCAGACTGGGCCGGCGGCAAGCCTTACACCGACGCATTCCGTCAGAAAGTGCGCGATCTCTTCCCGGGTGCCATCATTGGTGCCGGTGCTTACACCGTTGAGAAAGCGGATGATTTGATTGGTCGCGGTCTGATCGATGCGGTTGCGTTTGGTCGTGATTACATTGCTAACCCGGATCTGGTTGAGCGTCTGCAGCAGGACGCCCCACTTAACCCTCAGCGTCCGGAAAGCTTCTACGGCGGCGGCGCGGAAGGTTATATCGACTACCCGACACTGTAATCCGTTTGGGCTGCCGTTTGGGACGATGACGGCAGCCATTATTCAATGGCGATTTTCGTCGCTATACTTAGCGCCTGGGTCATCCGGCGATGGCGTTTTATTTAAAAGAGGATGTTATGCGTTTACTTCATACCATGCTGCGCGTTGGCGATCTGCAACGTTCAATCGATTTCTACACACGTGTGCTGGGCATGCGCGTGCTGCGTCAGAGCGAAAACACCGAATATAAATATACCCTGGCGTTCGTAGGCTATACCGACGAAAGCGAAGGTGCGGTGATCGAGCTGACTTACAACTGGGGCGTTGATAAATATGACCTCGGCGATGCTTATGGTCACATCGCGCTGGGCGTCGATGACGCAGCAGCAGCCTGCGAACGTATCCGCAAAGATGGCGGCAACGTGACCCGTGAAGCAGGCCCGGTTAAAGGCGGCTCTACCATTATTGCCTTTGTTGAAGATCCCGATGGCTACAAAATCGAGCTGATCGAAAACAAAGATGCCGGTAACGGCCTGGGCAACTAAACCTGCCTCTCAGCCCGCCTGACCCGGTGGGCTGAATCCCCTTCTCTGCGCTTCATCTGCTGCACCCGGCCCCTTTTTTTGCCATAATACGCGCTGCCCTTTTTCTGCAACGAGATCCTGATGTCTGAATCGAATTCCCCTAATGCACTCAATCAACGTTTCCGTGGCTTCTATCCGGTGGTGATCGACGTTGAAACCGCCGGTTTCAATGCGCAAACCGATGCGTTACTGGAGATTGCTGCTATCACGCTGAAAATGGATGAAGAGGGATGGATTCAGATTGACCAGACGCTGCATTTCAACGTCGAACCCTTTGTCGGCTCGCTTTTGCATCCGGAAGCGCTGGCCTTTACCGGTATCGATCCGAGTAATCCGTTGCGCGGCGCGGTGAGTGAATATGAGGCGCTGCACGCCATTTTCAAAATGGTGCGCAAGGGCATTAAAGACAGTGGCTGCAATCGCGCCATTATGGTGGCGCACAATGCCACGTTTGACCTGAACTTTATGTCAGCGGCAGCAGAACGTGCCAGCCTGAAGCGCAATCCGTTTCATCCATTTGCCACCTTTGATACCGCAGCGCTGAGCGGACTGGTACTGGGTCAGACGGTGCTGGCGAAAGCCTGTATTGCGGCGGGAATGGAGTTTGACAGTACTCAGGCGCATTCAGCGCTCTATGATACTCAGCAGACGGCGACACTGTTCTGCGAGCTGGTAAACCGCTGGAAACGGTTAGGTGGCTGGCCTCTGCCCTTCGCCGGGGGCGACGCAGAAGCCACGACATCCGCATAAGGGATGCCACAATGAAAGAGGCCGACATGATGTCGGCCTTTTTTTATTCTGCTTCTTTAAATTTTTCTGCGGTCTCTTTGATCAGCGACTGCAGTTCACCACGCTGCAACATCTCGACGATGATGTCGCATCCACCAACCAGCTCACCATCCACCCAGAGCTGTGGGAAGGTCGGCCAGTTAGCGTATTTCGGCAGCTCAGCACGAATGTCCGGGTTCTGCAGAATATCCACGTAAGCAAAACGCTCACCACAGGCTGACAGTGCCTGCACCGCCTGTGCAGAGAAACCGCAGCTTGGCAGTTTCGGGGAACCTTTCATGTACAGCAGGATCGGGTTTTCTGCGATCTGGCGCTGAATTTTTTCTACAGTACTCATAATTGCCTTCCTTAATTCGTTACTTCGTGTTTGTTTATTGTAGCGACTTCGCGACGTGACTGAAAATGAGATTTTGCTCGCTGCCCGATTAAATGACCATCATTGTTAAGTCCCGCGCGCAGGACATTTAACTTCAGGTATTAACAGCTGGTAACAGTTTAATAATTCGTAATAATTACGTTTGTATAAGATGCTGAAAATGTTCATTTTCAGTGCAATTACGCGGGCTGCAAAGATTAACATTAAAAGGCATTACAGTTTTTAAGCGAACTGGACTAGAATGGCCTGGGCACTGATCCCGGATCAGATTAATCTCAACTTTGTCGCGGTGCGTAGTGGCCCTGACAACTTAACTCATTAATGGACTATGCGTTTAATCATTACGCTTTTTATGCTGGCCTTTGCGCAACTGTTTTTCAACATCGCCGCTGCGTCACCTCACGCGCCGGTGAACGTCAGTACGCATAAAACAGAGAAAAAGAGTGCGCGCGACGATGAACGCCGCAAGCGTCGCCCGGTAAAAACGGTGACGAAAAAAACTCGTCTCAGCCCTGATCAAAAACTTAAAACGAAAAAACTGAAAAAAGTCGAACTCACTGCTAAACAGACGCCTGCTAAGAAGACCTCGCTCAAAACTGCCCGTATCAGCAAAACCAAAGAAAAAAATAAAGAGAAGAAACGCTATGGGCATCAGCGCCAGCTGAAAACCGCTGAGGTCACCACCAGCGAGCCAGGCACGATTAAAATGAGCAAATCCCACCGTCAGCGCTATCAGAAGGCGCGTGAGACCGCAATGACTAAGCTGATGGGGCAGTTGGGTAAACCCTATCAGTGGGGCGGCACCTCTCCACATACCGGTTTCGATTGCAGCGGCCTCGTCTGGTATGCCTATAAAGATCTGGTGAAATTTAAGATCCCGCGTACCGCTAATGAGATGTATCACCTGCGTGATGCCGCGCCGATCAAGCGTGAGTCGCTGGAGAAAGGCGATCTGGTCTTCTTTCGTATTAATGGCCGCGGCACTGCGGACCACGTCGGCGTTTACCTGGGCGATGGCAAGTTTATTCAGTCGCCACGTACCGGAAAAGATATTCAGATCAGTGCATTAGGGGAAGATTACTGGCAGCGTCACTATATTGGTGCACGTCGGGTGATGACGCCGAAAACCATTCGCTGAGCAGCACTATAGTCCGAAAGAAGCCGGGATAGTCCCGGCTTTTTTATTAGTGCAGAATGGCAGTAAAACTAAAGGCCACAATCATCAGCAGACAGCCGACAGTGGTCATCAAAGCCAGTTTCAAATCGGTACTCATTGCTTGCTCCTTAGTCACACACTTTGCAGGGATATGGCATTTTCCCACAGGGTCCGGTAAAAATCTCGTTTTATCCGTTGAGCCTTGTTAGAATCTCGCCTTTGTTGCGCAACGCGCGCAACCCTGATTCCGTTTGCGCATCTTTTCAGGCGTTTTTTCTCAGCCAGTCGCCTGTTTACCGGCCAGAAAAGCCGCATTTGTGCGGAAAAAACCCTGAGCAGACGCAAACGTTTAACATTAAGCTTATCATAGAGTTAGGTAAGCACCGGAGTCCGATTTTCATGGCAACAATCAAAGATGTGGCGAAACGTGCTGGCGTCTCAACGACTACCGTTTCGCATGTCATCAATAAAACTCGCTTTGTCGCTGAAGAAACACGCGAGGCGGTCTGGCAGGCAATTAAAGAATTGCACTACTCGCCAAGTGCTGTGGCGCGCAGCCTGAAAGTAAACCACACCAAAACGCTGGGCCTGCTTGCCACCTCCAGCGAAGCGCCCTATTTCGCTGAAATTATTGAAGCGGTTGAAAATCACTGTTTTGATAAAGGCTATACGCTGATTCTGGGTAATGCGCATAACGACCTGCAAAAACAACGCGCCTACCTCAGCATGATGGCGCAGAAGCGCGTCGATGGTCTGCTGGTGATGTGCTCTGAATATCCGGACGATCTGCTGCAGATGCTGGAAGAGAACCGCAATATCCCGATGGTGGTGATGGACTGGGGCGAATCGCGCGCCGACTTCACTGACACGGTGCTGGATAATGCTTTCCAGGGGGGCTATCTGGCGGGACGCTATCTGATTGAACGTGGACACCGTGATATTGGAGCCATCCCCGGTCAGATGGAGCGTAACACCGGTGGCGGACGGCATGCCGGTTTTTTGAAGGCGCTGGAAGAAGCGGGTATTCAGCCGCGCGCGGAGTGGATTGTACAGGGTGACTTTGAGCCGGAGTCGGGCTATCAGGCGATGCAGCAGATTTTGTCACAGAAACAACGCCCTACGGCGGTGTTCTGCGGCGGTGACATCATGGCGATGGGGGCCATTTGCGCCGCCGACGAGATGGGTCTGCGCGTGCCGCAGGATATTTCGGTCATCGGCTATGATAATGTGCGCAACGCCCGCTATTTCGCCCCTGCTCTGACCACGGTGCATCAGCCAAAAGCTCAGCTTGGTGAGAAAGCGCTGGATATGCTGCTTGACCGCATCACCAGTAAGCGCGAAGTGTCACAAACGATTGAAGTCCATCCGACGCTGATTGAGCGCCGTTCAGTGGCAGATGGTCCGTTCCGCGACTATCGGCGCTAATCCTCGCTTAACCACTCCTTATTAAGCGTTTGCGCATCACCCAGATAGCTGAGCAACCAGCCTGTCGCGGGTGATGCGCGATCTTCTGCCCAGCTGACGCAACAGGGACTATCCGGAAATGCTACCGGCAGCGTCAGTTCGACCAGCTCGCCGCTGTCAAGCAATGGCCTGGCCAGATGACCCGGTACCATCGCCACACACAAGCCTGCCTGCACGCATTCCAGTCCGGTTTGCCACTCCGGCACCACCAGCCTGCGCTGGTTATCCAGCGTCCATGTCATACGACGCGGCAGTGCGCGTGATGTATCTTCCAGCACCAGTGACGGCCAGCTACGCAGCGTGTCATCATCGATCTGGTTCGCCTGCGTCAGAGGATGATCGGGCGCGACCACGCAGCGCCAGTTAAGCCTACCCATATCGCGGAACGCAAACCGTCCGCCTACCGGAATCGCCTGGGTAGCCCCAATCGCGACTTCCACCCGACCGTCGGCCAGTGCATCCCAGACACCGTTAAAGACTTCATAGCTGATGATCAGTTCCATATCAGGAAAGTGGCGATAGAAATCTTTAACCAGCTGTCGGGTGCGCTGAGGTTTAGCGATACAGTCAACGGCAATGCTGAGCTGCCCGCGCCAGCCGTTGGCCAGTTGCTGACACTGCCGCCGGGTGGCAAGCATTTTTTTGATGATGCTGCGCCCCTCCCGGACGAAATGTTCACCTGCTGGCGTCAGCACCACTTCGCGATGCTGGCGTTCGAACAGCGGCACTGCCAGCCAGTTCTCCAGCTGACGCACCGTGTAGCTGATAGCAGAAGGTACCCGATGCAACTCCTGCGCGGCGGCGCTGAAACTACCTCCACGAGCGACCGCGTCAACGACCTCTAATGCATATTCTGACCACATAATCTGCCTTCAAAAATTTTAACAGCAACCGGCAAATATTACCGTTTCACAGCGGCAAACGCACCTTTTACACTCTGCCGCGTTTATCCTGCAAAAATGAGAATGAGATGCTGTCGAATAAAGGATTTATGCCCTACCTTGCCCTGCTGAGCATGCTCGGCTTTTTAGCTACTGACATGTATCTGCCCGCCTTTGGTGCGATGCAGCAAACGTTTAATACCTCACCGGGCCTGATCAGCGCCAGTATGAGTCTCTTCCTGGCGGGTTTCGCCTGTGGACAGCTCTTCTGGGGACCACTTTCCGATCGTATTGGCCGTAAACCGGTGCTGCTGGCCGGACTGGCCATGTTTGGCATCGGCTGTGCGGGCATGCTGTGGGTGAATGATATCTATCTGATGCTGGCGCTGCGCTTTGTGCAGGCGATTGGCGTCTGTGCTGCGGCCGTGAGCTGGCAGGCGCTGGTGGTGGATCGCTATCCTGCCGCGCGCGCTAACAAAGTCTTTGCAACGATTATGCCGCTGGTTGCGCTCTCCCCGGCGCTGGCCCCGTTGCTGGGTGCCTGGCTGATCGGCCATTTCCACTGGCGTTCGATTTTCCTGGTGCTGACGCTGATTGCGGTGGCATTAATTCTGACCACACTGCGTCTGCCCACCGTACGCCAGGAAACACGCAAAAAGGGAGCCCAGCCTGGCTTTTTCACCCTGCTGAAATCACGGGTTTACAGCGGCAACGTGCTGATCTACTCCGCCTGTTCAGCCAGTTTTTTTGCCTGGCTGACCGGCTCGCCTTTTATTCTGGCGGATATGGGCCTTTCACCCGCCGATATCGGTCTGAGTTATGTGCCCCAGACGCTCGCCTTTTTGATTGGCGGATTCGGCTGTCGCGCCCTTCTTAACCGCTTTAATGGCGCTCAGCTGTTACCGTGGTTGCTGGGCATTTACAGCCTGAGCATTCTGGCGCTGTTCGCCGTCGCGCTGTCAGGCGGTAGCACGCTGGTGAGCCTCATGGTGCCGTTCTGCGGTATGGCGCTGGCTAACGGCGCAATTTATCCAATTGTGGTTTCCAGTGCACTGACGCCCTTCCCGCATGCCACCGGTAAAGCGGCCGCATTGCAGAACACATTGCAGCTAGGACTCTGCTTCGCAGCAAGCCTGGCAGTTTCTGCCGGATTAACGCATGCACTGTTTACCACTACGCTGATGATGACGGTGACGATTCTGCTGGCGCTGATGGGTTATGCCATGCAGCGTACCGCAAGCGCACAAACTGTTGTTGCCTCTGCGCAACCTGCCTGCCAGGATAATCACTGACACACTGACTTTTTAGTTAGCTTCCTAACAATAAGTCATTGAATATTGACCCGAGTGAGCATATACTCTTTCGGGTCAACAAATCTGTAATAAATCAACAATATAACAACGTAATAATCTGATTGGCACCCTGTTGCCGGGACGGTATTCGTGCGCGTTATTCTTACTCTGTCCGACCTGCTGCAGGCTATTCCAGTCCTCTGTATCACACAGTCAACCGGTGTGCGGAGTCATCCGTACCGTTTCTCAATGCCTGACGAAATTGACTACTCTTTGTTCAGGTTCAGATTGGACAGGTGGTGGAAAAGCTATGAGTTCATCTTATGCAGAAGCAGTGAGCCCTGAAGAAAACCATTGGTATCGCATCGTCCACGAAATGCTGGAAAAAGCGAACATTGAAATTAACGGTTCACGTCCCTGGGATATTCATATCAATCATCCCGGCTTTTTTAAGCGTGTTCTGCAGGAGGGATCGCTTGGGCTCGGTGAGAGCTATATGGATGGTTGGTGGGATTGCGATCGGCTGGATATTTTTTTCCATCAGGTGCTGAAACATAAGCTCGAACAGCAACTCCCGTACCACTTTAAAGATACGCTGCGCATTGCCGCTGCCCGCTTAACCAATCTGCAGTCGAAAAAGCGGGCCTGGATTGTCGGTAAAGAGCACTACGACCTGGGTAACGATCTCTTTTCACTGATGCTCGACCCCTATATGCAATACTCCTGTGGTTACTGGAAAGAAGCTACGACCCTGGTTACAGCGCAGGAAGCCAAGCTGGATATGATTTGCCGTAAATTAGCGCTGGAACCTGGCATGTCGCTGCTGGATATCGGCTGTGGCTGGGGCGGACTCGCGGAATTTGCCGCACGTCATTATGGCGTTAACGTGCATGGCGTGACGATTTCCGCCGAACAACAGAAACTGGCGCAGCAGCGCTGTAGCGGATTAGACGTCACGATTCTGTTGCAGGATTATCGCGATCTGAATGAGCAGTTTGATCGCATCGTTTCAGTCGGCATGTTCGAGCATGTCGGGCCGAAGAATTACGCCACCTATTTTGATGTGGTCGATCGTAATTTAAAGCCTGACGGAATTTTTCTGCTTCACACCATTGGCGCGATTAAAACCGATATGAGCGTCGATCCCTGGATCGACAAATATATCTTCCCCAACGGCTGCCTGCCTTCAGTGCGTCACGTGGCAGATGCCAGCGAGCCGCATTTTATTCTGGAAGACTGGCATAACCTCGGGGCTGATTACGACAAAACGCTGATGGCCTGGCATGAGCGCTTTTTGCAGGCCTGGCCGGAGCTGGCAGATAACTACGGCGAACGCTTTAAGCGAATGTTCTCCTATTATCTGAATGCCTGCGCCGGCGCCTTCCGGGCGCGCGATATACAGCTGTGGCAGATTGTATTCAGTCGCGGTGTTGAGGGTGGATTACGGGTGGCGCGGTAGGGAGTTAACTCGCGGGTAATTACGAAGCTCCTCCGGCCCAGGACCTGAAACAAAGGGCCTGTTTTGCTTTAACAGGGAGCGTTGCGCAAGGAACGGGGGCAGATCGGAAAATCGCAAAACCCGTCATCCCTGACATGCCCGGCCCGCGTGATTACGCACGTCATACCTGAAGTGCACACTTAAACGGGCCAACGCGTTGCGTTGTTCAAAAACGCTCCCGGCGTTTTATCCGGGCGGCGGGACGCTTTCCTCTTCTGACCCAATACCCTGCGCCCTGAGCTCTTATAATTCTCACAGATTAAAACCGGTTTGGCTGCCAGCGGCGCTTACACGCCCTGTATCAACTTTCAGAGGCAGGCTGGCCGGTCAGCATACTCATCGCCGCCGCGGCATCGCGCTGCGCTAACACCCGTTCAACGGTCTCTACAATCGCCTGTGTGTGCGGATCGATCTCAATGTTGACCCGGTCGCCAAAGGTCTTCGCGCCCAGAGTCGTGCGCTCCAGCGTTTCAGGAATCAGATAGACGCAGAATTTGGTCTTCGTCACATCACCTACCGTCAGGCTGATGCCGTCGATGCCGACGAAACCTTTATGCAGAATATATTTCATCTGCATCGGATCCTGTATTTTAAACCAGACTTCGCGATTGTGTTCTGACTGGATAATTTTGCAGATTTTAGCGGTGGTCATAATATGACCTGACATCAGATGACCGCCTATTTCGTCGCTGAATTTCGCTGCACGCTCAATATTCACCACATCGCCCTGGCGTAAATCGCCAAGGTTAGTCACGCGCAATGTCTCTTTAATTAAATCAAAACTGACGCGATCACCTTCGATTGCCGTCACAGTCAGGCAGCATCCGTTATGGGCTACGGATGCGCCCAGCGCCAGACCCGGCAGGAGCTCTTCCGGCAATCGGACAGTATGGGTACGAAACAGTTCTTTTTCTTCAATGGACACGATTTCTGCGGTGCCCTGCACAATACCGGTAAACATAGTCTTTGCCTCTGCGAAGTTTACGCTAGTTTATCACAGCTCCGGACGGCTGATAGATTTCACCCCACCTCACCCCTTTAATAGGGTTCAAAACGCATTGTGTGACAAAGATTGGCGAATTCTGTTACCCCGGTTACACTGGTTCGCGCAATTCCCCGGGCTTTTCTGCCCTTTTAATTCATTCAATAAGTCAGGTGTTAACGTGCAGAAGTATTTAACAGAAGCGCGTCAATTGCTGGCCCTTGCGATTCCGGTCATCCTTGCTCAGGTGGCCCAAACCGCAATGGGATTTGTGGATACCATTATGGCCGGCGCAGTCAGCGCCACGGATATGGCCGCCGTTGCTGTCGGCACCTCTGTCTGGCTTCCGGCCATCCTGTTTGGTCATGGTCTTCTGCTTGCATTGACGCCCACCGTTGCGCAACTCAACGGTTCAGGCCGCCGCGAACGCATCGGCGAACAGATCCGCCAGGGCTACTGGCTCGCCTTTTTTGTCTCGCTGCTGATTATGGTGCTGCTGTGGCACGCCGGTTATCTTATCCGGGCGATGCATGACATCGATCCCGCGCTGGCGTTTAAAGCCGAGGGCTATCTGCATGCCCTGCTGTTCGGCGCGCCAGGCTATCTCTTCTTTCAGGTGCTGCGAAATCAGTGCGAGGGGCTGTCGAAAACCAAACCCGGCATGGTGCTGGGCTTTCTGGGCCTGATGTTTAACATCCCGCTGAACTATGTCTTTATCTACGGCCACTTCGGCATGCCCGCGTTGGGCGGTATCGGCTGCGGTGTGGCAACGGCATCGGTCTACTGGGTGATGTTTATCTGCATGCGCTTCTGGGTGCGTCGGATGGGCAGCATGCGCGATATCCGGATGGAGAGTCGCTGGTCGCCGCCTTCGCGTCCGATTCTGAGCCGTCTCATGACGCTGGGATTGCCGGTAGCACTGGCGCTGTTCTTTGAGGTCACGCTGTTTGCCGTTGTGGCCCTGCTGGTTTCGCCACTGGGGATTGTGAACGTGGCCGGTCACCAGATTGCGCTGAATTTCAGTTCACTGATGTTTGTATTACCCCTGTCGCTGGGCGTCGCGACCACCATCCGCGTCGGTTATCGTCTGGGCCAGGGCTCTACCGAGCAGGCAAGAGTCGCCGCCTGGACCGCCCAGGGTGTAGGCATCAGCATGGCAGCGCTGACCGCGATTTTTACCGTGACGTTTCGTCATCAGATTGCCCTGCTCTATAACGACAACCCCGAAGTGGTCACACTGGCGGCGCAGCTGATGCTGCTGGCAGCGATTTATCAGTTCTCGGACTCGATACAGGTGATTGGCAGCGGGATCCTGCGTGGATATAAAGACACCAGGTCCATTTTCTTTATTACCTTTATCGCTTACTGGCTGCTGGGACTGCCCGCCGGGTATCTGCTGGCGCTGACCGACTGGCTGGTGCCCCGGATGGGGCCTGCGGGCTTCTGGTGCGGCTTTATTATCGGTCTGACCTCGGCGGCAGTCATGATGATCTGGCGCATCAGACGCTTACAGCGGTCACCTGCGGAAATCATCCTGGCGCGCGCGGCGCGATAACCACAAAAGCGGGCTATTTATGGCCCGCAATGACGAAAAAAACGACGGTTAGCACAGTTGCTGCTCAGTCATGGCGAAAAAACTATTTTCCCCTTGCCAGGCTTCTGCACTGCCGTTAATATTCGTCCCCGCTGTCGCCCTGACAGCATGTTGCGCTCTTAGCTCAGTTGGTTAGAGCACCACCTTGACATGGTGGGGGTCGATGGTTCGAGTCCATTAGAGCGCACCAAGTGCGTCCGTAGCTCAGTTGGTTAGAGCACCACCTTGACATGGTGGGGGTCGGTGGTTCGAGTCCACTCGGACGCACCACTATTCAGTATGCGCTCTTAGCTCAGTTGGTTAGAGCACCACCTTGACATGGTGGGGGTCGATGGTTCGAGTCCATTAGAGCGCACCACTTTCAGAATTTCTTCAGCTTGCGCAACTCTCCCATTTATTGATCTGCATCGCTTCCCCCTCTGCTTTTTGATTGGTTTTCGCATACTTAGCGTCTATACTGTCCCGCGTTGCTTACTTGAAAGGTTTCAGCGATCACGTGCTTACTGCGATAACTCAAATGATTTGCGCAACAACAGCGTGGTTACCAACCGTAACCGCACAACTTCCCTGCACGCCTGGCCTTCGTCACCTATTCTTACTCAGTACTGCCCATTTCAGTCTCAATCAGAATTTTCACTTCGATGCGCTGCCATCGGATTTCGCCCTTATTCATCCATCACAACTTACAGAAAATCCGTCATGAAAAAGACTAAAATCGTTTGTACAATCGGCCCGAAAACCGAATCCGAAGAGATGCTGACTCAACTGCTTGAAGCGGGCATGAATGTTATGCGTCTTAACTTCTCTCACGGCGACTATGCTGAGCATGGTCAACGCATTACTAATATGCGTGCCGTCATCCAAAAAACCGGTCGTCAGGCGGCTATTCTGCTGGACACCAAAGGCCCTGAAATCCGCACCATGAAACTGGAAGGCGGCAACGATGCAGCGCTGAAAGCGGGCCAGACCTTTACCTTCACCACCGACCAGAGTGTGATCGGCAACAGTGAGCGCGTTGCGGTGACCTACCCGGGTTTCACAGCCGACCTGAAAATTGGTAACACCGTACTGGTCGACGATGGTCTGATTGGCATGGAAGTGACCGAGGTCACTGAAAATACTGTCGTGTGTAAAGTCCTGAACAATGGCGATCTGGGTGAGAACAAAGGCGTTAACCTGCCAGGCGTTTCCATCCAGCTGCCAGCACTGGCTGAAAAAGACAAGCGCGACCTGATTTTTGGTTGTGAGCAGGGTGTAGACTTTGTCGCCGCTTCTTTCATCCGCAAGCGTTCAGACGTACTGGAAATTCGTGAGCACCTGAAACAGCACGGCGGCGAGCATATCCAGATCATCTCTAAAATCGAAAACCAGGAAGGCCTGAATAACTTCGACGAAATCCTCGAAGCGTCAGACGGCATCATGGTTGCGCGTGGTGACCTGGGTGTTGAGATCCCGGTCGAAGAAGTTATCTTCGCGCAGAAGATGATGATTAAAAAATGTAATAAAGCACGCAAAGTCGTTATCACCGCGACGCAGATGCTTGATTCAATGATCAAGAACCCGCGCCCTACCCGTGCAGAAGCCGGTGACGTGGCGAACGCCATCCTCGACGGTACCGATGCAGTCATGCTGTCTGGTGAGAGCGCTAAGGGTCGTTATCCGCTGGAGTCGGTCACCATCATGGCAACCATCTGTGAGCGTACCGACCGCGTCATGAAATCACGCATCGACAGCCAGAACGATACCCGCAAACTGCGTATCACCGAAGCAGTCTGCCGGGGTGCTGTAGAGACGGCTGAGAAGCTGGAAGCGCCACTGATTGTGGTCGCGACCGAAGGCGGTAAGTCTGCTAAAGCCGTTCGTAAATATTTCCCTAACGCCACCATTCTTGCACTGACTACCAATCAGACCACAGCACGTCAGCTGATCCTGAGCAAAGGGATTGAGACGCGTCTGGTCAATGAAATCGCCTCAACCGATGATTTCTATCGTCTGGGTAAAGAAGCGGCGCTGGAAAGTGGTTATGGCCAGAAAGGTGATGTTGTGGTGCTGGTATCAGGAGCATTAGTACCAAGCGGAACCACTAACACCGCCTCTGTACACGTACTGTAAAACTCTTTTTTGCCCTTATTTTAAAGCGCCTCAATGAGGCGCTTTTTTTATTTCTGCTTAACCCAAATCCCAAAAAATTCCAATCGAAAATAACTATTCAAATACTCTTAATATTAAGGTTAATCCGATTAAATCCCTCTGTTTTCGCTAAATTTTTTTATCATATTCTGGGATTCGCTGCTTCTTTGAGCGAACGATCAAATTTAAGCATCTTCTCATCAAAAATTTATTCTCAACTTAAAAAGCTTTGTGTAATACTTGTAACGCTACATGGAGATTAACTCAATCTAGAGGGTATAAATAATGAATCGTACTAAACTGGTACTGGGCGCGGTAGTTCTGGCTTCAACTCTGCTGGCTGGTTGCTCAAGCAACGCTAAAATCGACCAGCTGTCTTCAGACGTTCAGACTCTGAACGCTAAAGTTGACCAGCTGAGCAACGACGTGAACGCAGTGCGTTCAGACGTTCAGGCTGCTAAAGATGACGCAGCTCGCGCTAACCAGCGTCTGGACAACCAGGCTCACTCTTACCGTAAGTAAGAGTTCTGGTTTAAAAATGGCGCCTTTAAGGCGCCATTTTTTTTGCCCGGAATTCAGTGCCCTTTCAGGCACTCATCCGTTCAGGGCTGCGCAGCTTTACCTTCGGCCTGCACATCCGGGCTATTCGCGTCCGCAGAGGCACTCTCCACCCCCGCAGGCGGCACGGTATCACTCTGCACTGGTTCGCCACTGCTGACCAGTACAGGCATGCCTGAGCGTCGCGTTAAGCTGGCTTTAATCAGCGCGCTATCACTCTTCTCACTCTTCACGAATTTCTTCAGGTCACTGCCGATCGCAATGGGCATGGTCTGCGGATCGTCTTTATCATTACGCGACAGTGGCTGATGCACTTCCACATAGCGTTTTCCATCAGGTTCCACCGCGTACTTAACCGGCTGATTGATGATCTGAACACGCGTTCCTTTGGGGGCTGCATTAAACAGCGCTTCTATGTCCTCTGAACGCAGACGGATGCAGCCTGAACTGACCCGCATGCCGATGCCAAATTTCGCATTAGTGCCGTGGATCAGATACTGGCCAGTGCCACGCGCCAGACGCATGGCAAACTGCCCCATCGGGTTATCCGGGCCCGCGGGCACCACGCCAGGTAACGTAATGCCCTCTTTGGCGTAACGCTTGCGGATGTTCGGGGTGGGCGTCCAGGTGGGATTCGGGATTTTCTGGCTGATCTGGGTCACCATCACCGGCGTTGCCGCCCCCAGCTGACCAATGCCGATGGGATAGACGATGACCTTATCTTCCCCTTTGGGATAGTAGTAGAGACGCAGTTCGGCCAGATTCACCACAATCCCTTCGCGCGGCGTATCAGGCAGGATCATCTGCAGCGGCACCGTCAGCTGGGTACCTGCTTTGGGCAGCCAGGGATCGGTGCCGGGATTCGCCTCCAGCATGCCCAGTAGCCCGACCTGGTAGCGGGCCGCGATTGATTCCAGGGGTTGTTTATCATCAGGAACCTGAGTCAGCACGTTTTCGCCAATCAGGCGACTGTCAGGCGGTGGCAGCGGGTATTCAGTGGCGAATGCGGGTGCAGAGAGCCCAAAGCAGGTCAGCAGCAATGCACCGGCTAAACGTAAAGCAGGTTTCATGCAATTTTCTCGTCAGATAAAAAAAACAGACGCCGGATGGCGTCTGTCGAGTGTAACTTAGCTGAGGTTCTGAGCGGTATGGCGAATAGACCGAATCATCGCCTCCAGCCCCTGCGAACGGGTGGGCGTAAGGTGCTGCACCAGGGCCAGTTCGCCAAACCAGTGGCGCACATCCAGCGCCAGAATTTCGGCGGGCGGCAGGTTCTGATAGAGACTAAAGACAATTGCAATCAGACCTTTAACAATAGCAGCATCGCTGTCACCTTCAAATGCGATGGTGCCATCTGCCTGCGGGGTCATTCTGATCCACACCTGACTTTGACAACCCGAAATCGCGTTTTCCGGCTGGTGCAACGTTTCAGAAGATTCCGGAAGCTTTGAACCCAGTTCGATAATGTAGAGGTACTTCTCTTCCCAGTTAGCACAACGGTTGAAGTTGCGAACCAGTTTCTCTTTTTCAGGCAAATTCGCCATCAGTGACTCCGTAAAAACTGTTCAGCCGCCCAGCAGACGATGAATACGCGTCAAACCAGCAGCCAGACGATCCACTTCCTCTTCACTGTTATAGAAGGTGAAGGAGGCACGGCACATCGCCGGGACATTGTAGTGCTGCATCAGCGGCATCGCACAGTGATGTCCGGTGCGAATGGCAATACCGTATTGATCCAGGAAACTGCCGACATCAAAGGCATGATGTTTGCCCAGGTTGAAGGCAATAACACCGGCACGTGACTGCGGGCCGTAGATCTGAATATCCGGAACGGTGCCCAGCTTATCGAGCGCATAGTTCATCAGTGCTGTCTCGCGCTGATGAATGGTATCCAGTCCCAGCGACTGCACATAGGCCATCGCCGCGCCAAAGCCGATAATGCCCCCGGTGTTCGGGGTACCTGCTTCAAAACGCCATGGTGCACTGTTCCAGGTGGTGCCGGTGGGCAGCATGACCTGACCAATCATCGAACCGCCGCCTTCCCACGGTGGCATCTCATCCAGCAGCGCTTTGCGCCCATAGAGAATACCGACGCCATTCGGACCGTAGAGTTTATGGCTGGAGAAGACGTAGAAGTCGCAGCCGATATCCTGCACATCCACTTTGTCATGCATCACGGCCTGCGCGCCATCCACCAGCGTAATTACACCAGCGGCTTTTGCCTGGGCAACGATGGCTTTAACCGGGTTAACGGTGCCGAGCACGTTTGACACATGCGTCACGGCCAGCAAACGCGTGCGGCTGTCAATCAACCCCGCCAGTTGCTCCAGCGCCAGTTCACCGTTGTCATTTAAGGGCAGGACACGCACTTCTGCGCCGGTACGCTGCGCCAGCATCTGCCACGGCACGATATTGGCGTGATGCTCCATCTCCGTGATGATCAGGTTGTCGCCAGACCTGAGGTTACTGCTGCCCCAGGTATTCGCCACCAGGTTGATGCCTTCGGTGGTGCCTTTAACGAAGATAATCTCTTCCTGGGACCCGGCATTGATGAAACGGGCAGCCTGATCGCGCACGTTCTCCATATCGCTTGTCGCCTGCTGGCTCAGCGTATGGATACCACGATGCACGGCCGCATAGCCGTGCTGATAGAAATGACTCTCGGCGTTAATCACCGACAGGGGACGCTGTGCGCTGGCTGCACTGTCAAGATAGGCCAGCGGATGACCGTTGACCTCACGCTTCAGGATAGGAAAATCAGCCCTGATGCGTTCGAGATCGAAGTTCATCATACGTCGCCTCCGGGAAAACGTTGTGCGATACGCTGCAGTACGGCCTGACGCATCACTTCATTTTCAAGTGTCTCGGTAAGTTCGGCTGCAAACGCATGAATAATCATGGTCTGCGCCGCATCCTGCTCAATACCGCGAGAACGCAGATAGAACATTTGCTCATCATCGATACGACCAATGGTAGCACCGTGGCTGCATTTAACGTCATCCGCGTAAATTTCGAGCTGCGGTTTGGTATCGACTTCAGAAAGCTTGCCCAGTAACAAGTTGTTATTGGTCATCTGCCCGTCGGTCTTCAGCGCATGCTGTGCCACTTTGATGTGACCGTTAAACACAGCACGCCCTTTGTCACGCACGACGGTTTTATGCATCTGGCGGCTGATACAGTGGCCTTTGTTGTGCTCCAGGTAAGTACGGGTATCCGCTACTTCCTGTTTCACCGGCAGTACCAGGCTATTAATTGCCAGCGTGGTATTTTCGCCATTCAACTGAGTACTGGTGTTGTGACGCGACAGGCCGGCACCCAGCAGGAAGCTGGTGCTGCTGACCTGGCCATCGTTTCCAACCACCAGATCGTTATGCGCAAAGTGATAGCTGGCGCTGCTTTCAAAAGCGAGCTTGGTGTGAGTCAGTTTCGCATTGTCACCGATCGCAAAGGTAAAGCGCGTGCCGGTGAAATGGGCGCGCTCATCCAGAGAGACGTAGTGCTCAATGATTTCCGCTTCAGCACTCTCTTCCAGCTGCAGGTGATGGCGGTAATGAACCGTGTTCATGCCCGTCTGCTGACCGCTGGTGATATGCAGCAGATAGACCGGACGGGCAGCGGCTTTACCGCGTGCCAGACGCAGGGTCGTTACCTCTTCTGCCAGGCTCTCTGTCAGGTGCAGGAAGACTTCCGGCTGAACCGCAGCGGGCAGCGGACGGCGCTCGGCGGCCACGCTGTGCTGGACCTCAAACAGTTCGACGTCGCGGCTGCTGAAGGCGGGCTGGAACTGACCGTCAACGTAAACCAGACGGATCGCGTCCAGCGGCAGCGCCAGTGAATCAACCTGTTCAGCGCTCAGGGTCTGCGGCGCATCGGGCAGCACAAACTGCTGGGACAGCAGGGTGTCCAGCGGCGTGTACTTCCAGTTTTCATGCTTGCGGGTTGGCAGACCAACACGCATCAGTTGCTGCCAGTGCTGCTGTGCCTGCAGAGAACGCACGTCGCCGCGCGATTCAAACAGATGATGCCACTGTTGCAGCGCAGAATCACTCTTCGTCGGTAAGCCAGCCATAACCTTGCTCCTCCAGCTGTTTCACCAGCGAGAAGTCGCCAGATTTCACGATTTTACCCTGATACAAAACATGAACGAAGTCTGGCTTGATGTAATCCAGAATACGCTGGTAGTGGGTCACGATAATAAAGGCACGTTTCTCATCACGCAGGCTGTTAACGCCATTCGCGACGATTTTCAGTGCATCGATATCCAGACCGGAGTCGGTTTCATCGAGAATGCAGAGCTCCGGCTCCAGCGCCGCCATCTGCAGAATGTCGTTACGCTTCTTCTCACCACCGGAGAAGCCAACGTTAACGGAACGGGTCAGCAGATCTTCCGGCATCTTCAACAGATGAATTTTTTCTTCTATGAAGTCCTGGAAATCGAAGCGATCCAGTTCATCCTGCTGACGATATTTACGCACCGCGTTAACCGAGGTTTGCAGGAAGAACTGGTTGCTGACGCCCGGAATCTCTACCGGATACTGAAAGGCCATAAAGATGCCTTCACCGGCACGCTCTTCAGGGGCCAGTTCCAGCAGATCCTTACCTTTAAAGCTGACTGAACCGCCGGTCACTTCATAATCTTCACGGCCAGCCAGCGTCGCTGACAGCGTACTTTTACCGGAGCCGTTTGGCCCCATGATGGCATGCACTTCGCCCGGTTTAATTTCGAGATTCAGGCCACGCAGAATGGCTTTATCTTCAACACTGACCTGCAAATCTTTAATGCTTAACATTCTTATTCCTTCACATTGCTTCCGGCAAGGCGTGTGACGGCATCAGCCCACACTGTGCTCAAGGCTGATGGCTAACAATTTCTGGGCTTCCACGGCAAATTCCAGTGGCAGCTCCGAGAATACGTCTTTACAGAAGCCGTTCACGATCATCGAGATGGCGTCTTCTTCACTGATACCGCGTTGCAGACAGTAGAACATCTGATCTTCGCCGATACGTGAAGTTGTGGCTTCATGCTCAAGCTGGGCGGTATTGTTGCGGGTTTCGACATACGGGAACGTATGTGCGCCGCAATCAGGGCCAATCAGCATTGAGTCACACTGCGTAAAGTTACGGGCATTGGTGGCGGTTGGCATAATTTTCACCAGGCCGCGATAGGTGTTCTGACTTTTACCGGCCGAAATTCCTTTAGAGATAATGGTCGATTTAGTGTTCTTACCAATGTGGATCATCTTGGTGCCAGTATCGGCCTGCTGACGACCGCTGGTCAGGGCGACTGAGTAGAACTCACCCACCGAGTAGTCCCCGCGCAGAATGCAGCTCGGGTATTTCCACGTGATCGCTGAACCGGTTTCAGACTGGGTCCAGGACATCTTGCTGTGGTCACCTTCACACAGCGCACGCTTGGTCACGAAGTTGAGGATACCGCCCTCGCCTTCGCCGCCAGGGAACCAGTTCTGAACGGTCGAATATTTCACTTCAGCATTTTTATGGATGATCACTTCCACCACGGCGGCATGCAGCTGATAGCTGTCACGCACAGGGGCTGAACAACCTTCGATATAGCTGACGTAGCTGTCTTCATCGGCAATCAGGATGGTGCGTTCGAACTGACCGGTTTTCGCCGCGTTGATGCGGAAATAGGTCGACAGCTCCATCGGGCAGCGAACTCCTTTCGGGATATAAACGAAGGTGCCGTCAGAGGCCACCGCCGAGTTCAGCGCCGCAAAGAAGTTATCGTTAGCCGGGACCACTGTGCCAAGATACTGCTTCACCAGCTCCGGGTGTTCCTGAATCGCTTCGCCGAATGAACAGAAGATAATCCCCTGCTCCGCCAGCTTGCCACGATAGGTGGTCGCCACAGAAACGGAGTCAAAAATGGCGTCAACCGCCACTTCCCGCCCTTCACGCAC
This sequence comes from Pantoea sp. QMID4, assembly GCF_030270445.1. Classification (NCBI taxonomy): domain Bacteria; kingdom Pseudomonadati; phylum Pseudomonadota; class Gammaproteobacteria; order Enterobacterales; family Erwiniaceae; genus Pantoea; species Pantoea sp. QMID4. The sequence goes on from NZ_BSXL01000006.1 coordinate 246,545, forward strand.
CGGCACACCCAGCTGATTAAAGGCGCTCTCTACTTCCTGCGTCAGGTAGTCGCTGGCTGGCGCGCTGCCTGAAGCCTGGGTCACACCCGGCTCTGAGGCACAGGTGTCATCGCAGTTACCGCAGGAGGGCGCGGAGTAGTAGCTGTAATCCTGGTAGTCGAGTTTTTCGTAGTGCGCTTTTAGCCAGTGCGGCTCTTCCATTTCAAGCCAGGCACGAAACGCTTTAAGACGAAACTCCAGCATCCACTCTGGCTCGTTACGCTTGGCCGAGATCGCCCGCACCACATCTTCATTGATGCCGTTGGCAAATTCTTCGGTCTGCAGTTGGGTAAAGAAGCCCTCTTTGTAGTTGAGCTTACCTTCCCAGATTTGTACATCGTCAGATGTTTCGCTGTGTCGTGACATATTTCACTTACTCGACGCCAAAGCTCTCACCGCACCCGCAGGCGTGCTGAGCTTTAGGGTTATTGAATTTAAAAATCTGATTCAGGCCTTCACGAACGTAATCCAGTTCAGTGCCATCAACGAATGGCATCGCCTGTAGCGGCACAAACAGCGTTGCGCCGTGGAATGAGAACTGCAGATCGTCTTCGACGGGTTCTTTCACCAGATCCATGACGTAGCCGAATCCGGCGCAGCCGGATTGTTTTACGCCCAGACGCAGTCCCTTGACTTCAGGGTCCTGAGTGGCCAGATTGAGAATTTGTTGCGCTGCGGTTTCAGTCAGCGTCAGACCTTTCCAGACAAAATCGTCGGGTGAGAAAGAGTCTGTATTAACAGATGCCATGTTGATACCTCTTGAGTCCGGACCTTTTCAGGCTATCCCCCTATGGTAGTGATCTGACCCATCACTTCAACCTCTTGTTTTGCAGGGATAATCATCTTGTGCTGTTTTATTCGCTCAATTATTAAGCATAGTTGCTTTCGTTCATCCTGTATGAACAGAGTCAGCCTCAATAAGCCAGTGATAACCTATTAATAAATCACTCTATTTGAAATAACCATTTTTGACAAAAATGCTTATTGATAGGTTACGCCTTTCTCTGATGTAAACAGATTGTTATTTCCGATTATACCGACAGGCAGGATAAATCGATAAATTTTTCTGTCCCGCAATTGCAATCCCGTCATAGATGAATATGATAATTATTATCATTAACATTCAGGATGACGCCATAATGCTTTCTGTCTCCGCCTGGCTGCAGCATAAAATCGACGAATACCAGTTTTCGGTGCGTGATATCACCGTCGACTTTTATATGGCGCAGGCAAAACTCGACCGGGCCGACTGCACGATTCATCAGCTACGTCAGTTTAACGATGCCTGTCAGGATATGGCAGAAGTCTGCCAGTTGAACGGTGACGACCAGAGTTACCTTCATGCGATGGGTAAACTGCATCACCGGCTGGTGCATGAGATGGGAAACAACGATCGCGATCGGCTGTTTCGCCTTCAGGCCTACCAACTGGCGCGATTGTCTCTGACCCGCCTCTGCCATCAACTGGCCATGGTCGGAGAGTGGAACAAAGCCACCGTGCTGCAAAGTGACTTCGTGCGCCACGCAGGCTGGATATTCTAATCCAGCCACGACGTGACGTCGCGCACAATTTTTTTACATTAGCGTTAACAATGCCTGAAGCGGATGGCGCATGCCGTTGCCTTCCACACGCTTGACCTGGCTGCGGCATGAATAGCCAGTGGCCAGACAGCGCTGACGCGGCAGTCGCTGAAGCTGCGGATGCCAGGAGAGCGCATAGATCCCCAGCGAGTTTTCGAGATTCTGACTTTCGTGGCCATACGTGCCCGCCATGCCACAGCAACCTACATTGATGTTCTCCAGTTTTGCGCCAAAACGGGAGAAAATCGCCTGCCACTGGTTGGGCGCTGAAGGCAGTGCTGTTACCTCAGTGCAGTGCGCAAACAGATACCAGGACTCCCCGCCCGTGGCCTGCACCTCACGTTCTGCCAGGGCACGCTCTAACCATTCATGCACCAGCAATACGTTGAAATCGCCGCGCGATTCACCCAGCGTATGATGATACTCATCGCGATAACAGAGCACGGTAGCCGGATCAACGCCGACCATCGGCAGTTCCAGTTTTGCGACCCGATTAAGAAAATCAGCGGTACGGGCTGCCGTGCGGGCGAAACGTTGCAGGAAGCCTTTCACGTGCTGCGCTTTACCGTTTGGCGAGAAAGGCAGCAGCACCGGGCGATAACCCAGCTTCTCAATCAGCCTGACAAAATCGTTAACCAGCTGTGCCTCATAGAAGCTGGTAAAGGGATCCTGTACCACCAGCACATAGCTGGCGCGCTCCGTGGCTGACAGTCCTTCCAGCTGTTCCAGCGTCATGTTCATGGCGGGATGGCCACTGAGCTGCTGTTTCAGGTTAGGGGAAGAAAGCAGCGGCAGATCGACCATGCCGATATGCGTTTTGCTTAACTCTTTCACCCACGGCTGGCGCAGGAAGAAGTTAAATACTTTTGGCACCTTCGCCATCAGAGGCGCATACCCTTCGACCCCCGCCACCAGGTGATCGCTGAGCGGGCGCAGATAACGGGTGTGGTAGAGCTGCAGGAAGCGCGAGCGGAATGCAGGCACGTCAATTTTAATCGGACACTGGGTGGAGCAGGCTTTACAGGCCAGGCAACCCGACATCGCCTCTTTCACCTCGTGCGAGAAGTCATACTCCCCTTTACTGGCGTGCCAGCTGTTGCGGGTACGGGCGATCAGCCCGCGTAGCGACAGGCTGTTTTCCGGCAGCTGCTTTTCGAGTGCCAGCGGATCGACGCCCTGCCCGGCCAGCAGCCGCAGCCACTCCCGCGTCAGCGTTGCCCGCCCTTTTGGCGAGTGAATACGGTTGCGGGTGATCTTCATTGACGGGCACATCGGGCTGCGGGCATCAAAATTGAAACATAACCCGTTGCCATTACACTCCATCGCTCCACGCCAATCATCACGGACCGTTAACGGAATCTGCCGATCGTATGTTCCACGCTTCACAGCATCAACCTGCATCATTTCGTCGTTGCTGTTAAAGGGCGTACAGATTTTGCCAGGATTCAGACGATTAAGCGGGTCAAAGGCCGCTTTGATGCGACGCAACTCATTAAAAAGCGTCTCGCCGAAGAATGCCGGACTGTACTGGGCACGGAACCCTTTACCATGTTCGCCCCACAGCAGGCCGCCATAGCGCGCGGTCAGCGCCACCACTTCGTCGGAGATCTGTTTCATCATCATCTCCTGCTGCGGATCGCACATATCCAGCGCCGGACGCACGTGCAGGACGCCTGCATCGACGTGACCAAACATGCCGTAGCTCAGGCCGTGGCTGTCGAGCAGCGCGCGAAACTCGACAATGTAGTCCGCCAGTTTTTCCGGCGGAACGGCGGTATCTTCGACAAACGGAATCGGTTTAGCCCGGCCTTTAGCATTTCCCAGCAGACCTACCGCTTTTTTACGCATGTTATAAATGCGCTCAATGCCCGCCAGATCGTTACAAAACTGATAGCCAATTACGCCGCCCTGCTGCTGCTGCATCAGCGCATCAAGCCGGGCACACAGTTTTTCGATCTGCTGATCGATGATTGCGGGGTTGTCACCGGCGAACTCAACGATGTTCAGACCCAGCATCTCTTTATCGGGTACGTCAGCAATCAATTCGCGCACCGAGTGCCACACGATATCTTCCCGCGCCAGGTTCAGCACTTTGGAGTCAACGGTCTCAACCGACAGCGCCTGCGCTTCTACCATTAAAGGCGCGTTACGCAGGGCAGAATCGAAGGAGTCATATTTAATGTTCACCAGCCGTCGCACTTTCGGCAGCGGGGTGATATCGAGACGCGCCTCAGTGACAAAAGCCAGCGTGCCCTCAGCGCCACATAGCAGGCGCGTCAGATCAAAGGTTTGCATATCGTCGCTAAAAACGTGGCGCAGGTCATACCCGGTCAGGAAGCGATTCAGCCTGGGAAACTTTTCCAGAATCAGATCCCGGTGCTCACGGCAGCGCGTCAGCACCTGCTGATAAATACGGCCTTCGGGGGTTGCCGTCTGTGCCAGCGTTTCAGCCAGCGCGGTGGCCATTGGTCGCGTATCAAGCATATCGCCGCCCAGCAGCACGGCGCGCAGGCCCAGTACATGATCTGAGGTTTTGCCATAAACCAGCGAGCCCTGACCCGACGCGTCGGTATTGATCATGCCGCCCAGCGTAGCGCGGTTACTGGTGGACAGTTCAGGTGAAAAGAAAAAGCCGAAAGGCTTCAGCCAGGCATTCAGCTGATCTTTGATGACGCCGGCTTCGACCCGCACCCAGCCCTCATCGGTATTGATCTCCAGAATGCGGTTCATGTAGCGCGACATGTCCACCACAATGCCCTGATTCAGCGACTGACCGTTAGTGCCAGTGCCGCCGCCGCGCGGGGTAAATACCAGGCTGGTAAAGCGTGCTTCTCCGGCCACGCGAGCGAGCAGCGCAACGTCGGCCGTCGAACGCGGAAAGAGCGCCGCGTCGGGCAACAATTGATAGATGCTGTTATCGGTGGAGAGTGAAAGACGATCGGCATAGCTGGTCGCCATGTCGCCGGTAAAACCCTGCTCTTTCAGCGACTCAAGGAACGTCAGCACCAGTTGAACGAGGCCTGGTGCCTGCGAAATCTGTGGGATCATGATTGTCTGACCGAAGGTGTTGTAAACGTTTGCGTTTATACGTGAGCGATTTCTCGTTTTATCATATTTTTTCTGCGGCTGCCCTTTTTTCAGAAAAGACAAAAACCTTTCTCCGCGACGCTGTTTAAACCCTGTCAAATAGATCATGATAAAAACGGGCATCCGAATGCCCTGAAATGAAGGATTAAGACGAGGTTATGAGTCAATGATGAAAAGCCAGTACCGGGATATGGATTTACCGCAAATACTCTTCACCCTGATGTTCATTTTGCTGCTGATTGTCGCCTGTTTATGGGTGGTGCAGCCGTTTATTCTGGGCTTTGCCTGGGCCAGTATGGTGGTAATTGCGACCTGGCCATTGATGCTGAAATTCCAGCGCCTGTTGTGGGGACGCCGTTCGCTGGCGGTGATCGTGATGACAATGCTGCTGTTGCTGCTGTTTATCATTCCTATCGCACTGCTGGTCAGCAGCCTGATCGATAACAGTGCCCCGGTCATCGCCTGGGTTACCCAGGGACATACGATGCCGCAGTTGCTGTGGCTCAGGGATGTGCCGATGGTCGGCAAAAAGCTTTATGTCAGTTATGACACGCTGGTGGCGAGTGGCGGGGCCGGCATCATGGCCAAAATCCAGCCCTACATTGGCCGCACTACCGGCTTTTTTGTCGCGCAGGCCGGTCATTTCGGCCGCTTTATGATCCATCTGGGCGTGATGTTGCTGTTCAGTGTGCTGCTTTACTGGCGTGGCGAACAGGCTGCCCAGGGCATCCGTCACTTTGCTTTCCGCATGGCGGGACGACGCGGTGATGCCGCCGTGCTGCTGGCGGCACAGTCTATTCGTGCCGTGGCGCTTGGCGTGGTGGTGACGGCACTGGTGCAGGGCGTGCTGGGCGGTATCGGTCTGGCGATCTCTGGCATTCCCTATGCCACGCTGTTAACGGTGCTGATGATCTTCTGCTGTCTGGTTCAGCTCGGCCCGCTGCTGGTGCTGGTTCCGGCCATTATCTATCTCTACTGGAGCGGCGATACCACCTGGGGAACCGTGCTGCTGGTCTGGAGTTGTGTGGTGGGCACGATGGATAACGTCCTGCGTCCGATGTTAATCCGAATGGGCGCCGATCTGCCGATGATCCTGATTCTCTCTGGCGTAATAGGTGGCCTGTTTGCCTTCGGCATGATTGGTCTGTTTATTGGGCCGGTGGTGCTGGCTGTTTCCTACCGTCTGGTTTCCGTCTGGGTTCATGAAGCGCCAGCTCCCGATAATGACCCACTGGCCGTGGCGGAGGCCCTGGCCGATCATGAGGGTACCCCGCCAGCCGTCTGATTCACAGCAATGACACGCTGTGTCACTCTATCCTGTGAGCATTGATTAGTGCGGTTAATGATGATTAACCGCACCCTTACTCAGAGACTCGTCAGATTTTGTTTTCCATTAGCGATTTTTAAGAAAAAAGCCATCTTTGGCCTTTATTTGCCCTTTCCGGCCTAAAAAAGATTACTTTCTGCACTGTTTCTTAAGTCAAACGGCGAAGTAAAGGTGACAAAAGATTATCGGCTTTAAACTAATAAGAGGATTCTTAAAGACGCCAGCCAGTGGTATGAATAACATGTTTCCTATGTTCGAAATCAAGCTATTGATTTTCAGACAACCTGATTCCCCTGAGTAGAGTAAAGAATTGCTGTGTGTAGTCTTTGCCCATCCCCTGTGATGGGCTTTTTTTTTGCCTGAATATGACCCGCTATAAACAAAAAAAAGCCCGCAGTGCGGGCCTTTCATCATTTCTGTAAGCGTTGTCAGGCGGTTTTGTTTAACTGTGCCAGACTCACCCACGTTTCCACTACGGTGTCCGGGTTCAGCGACAGGCTATCAATGCCCTCTTCCATCAGCCATGCGGCAAAATCCTGATGATCGGACGGCCCCTGACCACAGATTCCGACATATTTACCCTGTTGCTTCGCGGCCCTGATCGCCATGGAGAGGAGTGCTTTTACGGCTTCGTTACGCTCGTCAAACAGCGCGGAGACGACGCCGGAATCGCGATCCAGCCCCAGCGTCAGCTGGGTCATGTCGTTGGAGCCAATTGAGAAACCATCAAAGTGTTGAAGGAACTGCTCTGCCAGCAGTGCATTTGACGGGATCTCGCACATCATGACGATCTTCAGCCCGTTCTCACCGCGCTTCAGCCCCTGACGGGCCAGCTCTTCCACCACGGCCTGCGCCTGATCCACAGTGCGCACAAACGGAACCATGATTTCGACGTTGGTAAGGCCCATATCGTTGCGAACGCGTTTTACCGCTTCACACTCCAGCGCAAAGCAGTCGCGGAAGTTATCCGCTACATAGCGACCTGCGCCACGGAATCCGAGCATCGGGTTTTCTTCTTCCGGCTCATAGCGTTCACCGCCAACGAGGTTGGCATATTCATTGGTTTTAAAATCGGAAAGTCGGACAATTACGCGTTTCGGTGCAAATGCCGCACCAAGCGTGGCAATTCCCTCTGTCAGGCGAGCGATGTAAAACTCCACCGGATTATCAAATCCTTTCATCATTTTACGGATCTGCTGCTGCAATTCCGGCGTCTGCTGATCAAATTCAAGCAGCGCTTTCGGGTGGACGCCAATCATTCGGTTAATAATAAATTCCAGCCGCGCCAGGCCAACACCTTCGTTCGGCAGACAGGCAAAATCAAAAGCACGGTCGGGGTTACCCACGTTCATCATAATCTTCAGCGGCAGTTCAGGCAGCGAATCGACCTGCGAACTGGTGACGTCGAAGTCGAGCAGCTGATCATAGACGTAGCCGGTGTCGCCCTCGGCGCAGGAGACGGTGACCTGATGGCCCTCTCTCAGCCGATCGGTGGCGTCGCCACAGCCTACTACCGCCGGAATACCCAGCTCACGCGCGATGATCGCCGCATGGCATGTTCGTCCACCGCGATTAGTGACAATTGCTGATGCTTTTTTCATGATCGGTTCCCAGTCCGGGTCGGTCATATCCGTCACCAGCACATCGCCTTTTTCAATGCGGTTCATTTCGCTGATATCGTGAATGACCTTCACCACGCCAGCGCCGATACGATGACCGATAGCACGCCCTTCAACGACGACGCTGCCCTGACCCTGCAGCGTATAACGCTCCATCACCTGGCCATTTGAGCGCACGGTTTCAGGACGCGCCTGAACAATAAACAGCTTACCGGTGTGTCCATCTTTGGCCCACTCAATATCCATCGGCCGCTGATAGTGCTGTTCAATCAACACTGCCTGCTTCGCCAGCGCCTGCACTTCCTCATCGTTCAGGCAGAATCGGTCGCGTTCGGCCTCAGGCACATCTTCGATGCGTACCTGTTCACCATGCGCCTGAGAATCGGCATACACCATACGTACCTTTTTCGAACCCATGTTCCGACGCACGATTGAGGGACGATCGGCCGCCAGCGTTGGCTTGTGAACATAGAACTCATCCGGGTTAACAGCGCCCTGCACCACCATCTCACCCAGTCCCAGGGCGGCAGTGATGAAGACCACCTGATCAAAGCCGGACTCGGTATCAATGGTGAACATCACACCTGACGAGGCCAGGTCCGAACGCACCATACGCTGTATGCCCGCAGAGAGCGCTACGCCACGATGGTCGTAGCCCTGATGCACGCGGTAGGAGATAGCACGGTCATTAAACAGTGAAGCAAAGACATGCTTAACCGCTACCATAACGGCGTCGATACCCTGCACATTCAGGAAGGTTTCCTGCTGGCCGGCAAAGGAGGCGTCGGGCATATCTTCGGCGGTGGCAGAGGAGCGGACGGCAAACGACGCGGCCGCATCATCGGCAGAGAGTTGCTGATAAGCGTCCAGAATGGCGGATTCCAGTTCCGGCAGAAACGGCGTTTCCACCACCCACTGACGAATCTGTTTACCCGCTTTTGCCAGCGCATCAACATCATCAATATCCGTCTCATCCAGCAGCGCATAAATTCGCTGGTTCAGCCCGCTTTGATCGAGGAACAGGTTAAAGGCGTACGACGTGGTCGCAAAACCATTGGGCACGGAAACGCCCAGCGACGAAAGATTCGTTATCATTTCACCTAAGGAGGCGTTTTTGCCGCCTACCCGATCAACATCATGCATACCAAGCTGGTTATACCAGAGCACCAGTGGCTGTTCCTGAGTGGACATCGCGCTTATCCTTAATCAATTATCAATGAATGGACACAGAAAGTGAGCTGTTTTAGCCTGGCATATCACCCCATCAATAACGATCTGTTGAATCGTTAAAGCAGAATTTCAGCCGCAGTTTCGGAATTGTGAGCGGATTATTTTGCAGTTGCGCAACGTCGCTATTTTCCCCTAACTGATTGATGCGGCAGGAAATGGCAGATTTTCAGCTACTTAAACACTCTGTTTTGTTGCGCAACAGACGCAGGGCGATTTATGGCCCGATTGCCGTTTAAAAGAATTCCGGCGCATCGAAACTCTTTTTCATTTTTATTAGCGTGATGAAAATGCAGACAAATAATCCGGACAGGCATTCCAGAAATTGAAATCAGAGATGATTTATTGAGTCGCATCGCTCATGCTGATGACTCACTCCTGGCGAGGCAGAATTCATTATGACAACTGACAGAAGCGTTTTTTATATCTCCGATGGTACAGCGATTACGGCTGAAGTCCTGGGCCATGCGGTGCTGTCGCAGTTTCCGGTCAATATCACCAGCCTGACGTTGCCATTTGTAGAAAACGTCCAGCGGGCGCTGGCGGTTAAAGCCCAGATTAACGCGCTTTATCAGCAGAGCGGTATACGGCCACTGGTGTTCTTCTCCATTGTCACGCCAGAGGTGCGCGACATTATCGTTCAGAGTGAGGGTTTTTGTCAGGATATCGTGCAGGCGCTGGTGGCTCCCCTTCAGCAGGAGCTGGGCTTATCGCCAGCGCCGGTGGCACACCGCACCCACGGACTGGACGCCAGTAATCTGGGGAAATATGACGCACGTATTGCGGCGATCGATTACGCCCTGGCGCATGATGACGGCATCTCGCTGCGCGGGCTGGAAGATGCGCAGGTCATTCTTTTGGGCGTCTCGCGCTGTGGCAAAACACCCACCAGCCTCTATCTGGCGATGCAGTTTGGTATTCGTGCCGCCAACTACCCCTTTATTGCCGACGATATGGATAATCTTAAACTGCCGCCCGCGCTGCGTGCCCATCAGAATAAACTGTTCGGGCTGACCATCGATCCGGAACGGCTGGCAGCGATACGGCAGGAAAGGGCGGAAAATACCCGCTACGCCTCAATGCGTCAGTGCCGGCTGGAAGTAGGCGAAGTTGAAGCGCTATTTCGCACCCATCAGATCCGCTATCTCAACAGCACTAACTACTCGGTCGAAGAGATTGCCACCAAAATTCTCGACATCATGGGCCTGACGCGCCGTATGTACTGATGGGGAATCGGGTCGAAGATGTAAAGTGCCGCTGCCGTGGGTTTTGATTTCATTATCAAATCACGGGTTGAATTCGCAGACTAATGGTTTATTGTGACCACCATCACTTCCCGGTATTTCACCGCTGCGAAGAACCGTTTTCGAGAAACTCATGAACAAAACTGACGAACTGCGTACTGCACGCATTGGTAGTCTCATTACCCCCGCCAGTCTGGCGGCTGAACATCCTGTCTCCGCGGCGATTGCCGACAACGTCACCGCTGCCCGTAAACGTATCGCCCGTATATTGACGGGTGAGGATCCCCGCCTGCTGGTAGTGATCGGGCCCTGCTCGCTGCACGACCCGAAAGCAGCCCTGGAGTATGCCGCGCGTCTGAACGCGTTACGCAGCCGCTATGAAGGTCAGCTGGAGATTGTGATGCGTGCCTACTTCGAGAAGCCTCGCACCGTCGTAGGCTGGAAAGGGTTAATCTCCGATCCGGACCTGGATGGCAGCTACGATGTGAACCGGGGTATCGGCATCGCCCGTAAGCTGCTGATTGATATTAACGCGCTGGGCCTGCCCACCGCCACGGAATTTCTGGATATGGTGATCGGCCAGTTTATTGCCGATCTGATCAGCTGGGGCGCGATTGGCGCACGTACCACTGAAAGCCAGATCCACCGCGAAATGGCCTCGGCCCTCTCCTGCCCGGTCGGCTTTAAAAACGGCACCGATGGAAACGTGCAGATCGCGGTGGATGCGATTCGCGCCGCTCGCGCCAGCCATATGTTTCTGTCGCCGGATAAACTGGGCCAGATGACTATTTATCAGACCAGTGGCAACCCGCATGGTCATGTGATCCTTCGAGGCGGTAAACAGCCAAACTATCATGCCAGTGATGTTGCCGCCGCCGCAGAGAGTCTGTCGGCGTTTAATCTGCCCGAGCAGCTGGTGATCGACTTCAGTCACGGCAACTGTCTGAAGCAGCATCGTCGTCAGATGGATGTGGCGGCAGAGGTAGCAGAGCAGATTAAAGCAGGATCGCGGGCCGTTGCCGGTGTGATGATTGAAAGCTTCCTGGAAGAAGGCAATCAGAAAGTGGTAAGCGGTGAACCGCTGGTTTACGGCCAGTCAATTACCGATCCCTGCCTCAGCTGGAAGGAGAGCGAACAGGTGCTCGCCCTGCTGGCCGAGGCGGTTTCTCATCGCCTCTGAGTCTGAATCAACTGGAGCAGCTCACCGCTAAGGTTTTGCCCCAGTCTGGCGGCCGCTGACGATACTCAGCGGCTGTCTCATCACTGAAGGGCTGCTGTAACGCCTGATGCAGACGAGCCAGCGTCCCCTGCTCTCCCCGCTCCGCCTCTTCAATCGCCTGCTGCGCCAGATAGTTACGCAGAATTACAGCCGGATTTGCCGCCTTCATCACAGCCTGCCGTTCTTCATCACTAACCTGCTCATCCATGAGACGATTGCAATAACGCTGATACCAGCCATCAAATGCCTCACGATCGATGAACTCGTCGCGCAGCGGTGAGCGGCTTTCAGCCTGTTGGGTTTCACTCAGCAGCCGGAACGTCAGGGTGTAATCACTCTGCTCCTGCGTCATCAGCGCCAGCAGATCGGTCAGAATCTGATTGTCGCTGCTCTGTTGTGTCAGCAGGCCAAGTTTTGCCCGCATCCTTTCACCCCAGACCCGCATCAGTTCAGGTTCATAGGCGCTTAGCGCCATCCGCAACTGCTCAGTGGTCAGAAGACCCGACAGCGCATGTGCCAGACGGTTGAGATTCCACATGCCAATCATCGGCTGATTTTCAAAACTGTAGCGCCCCTGATAGTCGCTGTGATTACAGATAAAGTCAGGCTGATAATCATCCAGAAAACCGAACGGGCCATAGTCGATGGTCAGGCCCAGAATCGACATATTGTCAGTATTCATGACGCCATGCGCAAAGCCCACGCTCTGCCACAACGCAATCAGGCGCGCGGTGCGTAACACAATGTCGGTAAACCACTGTTGATAGCGGTCCGCCTCCCCTTCCAGATGCGGCCAGTGATGGCGGATGGCGTAGTCAGCCAGTTGCTGCACTTTCTCCTGCTGCTGGCTGTAAAAGAAATGCTCGAAATGGCCGAAACGCAGGTGGCTGGGTGAAATGCGCATCAGCATCGCGCCACGCTCAGTGGTTTCGCGGTAGACCGGCTCATCGCCTGTCGACAGAGTGAGTGCGCGCGTGGTGGGAATACCCAGATGGTGCAGCGCTTCCGAGGCGAGAAACTCACGGACGCTGGAGCGGATTACGGCACGACCATCGCCCATTCGGGAATAAGGCGTCAGGCCTGCCCCCTTGAGATGCCAGTCAAGTTTGCTGCCATCATCCAGACGCTGTTCACCCAGCAGGATACCGCGTCCGTCACCGAGCTGACCCGCCCAGACACCAAACTGATGACCACTGTATACCTGCGCCAGCGGCTGCATGCCGGGCAGCTGTGCCGCACCGTGCCAGACATCGTGACCGCGACCTTCAAAGAGCGCGCTATCCAGCCCCATTGAGGTTGCAAGCGGTGCGTTGTAATACAGCAGACGTCCGCCTGCCAGCGGCGTGGGGTTTAGCGCGGTATAACACCCGGTCAGCTCACGGAACCAGGTGTTGTCAAAAGAGGCCTTGCCTGCGGACATTGTTTCTCCCATGCGATATTCAGCGATACGTAGGTTAGTCCTTTAGTGTAACGCTGATAGCAGGGATTAACAGGTTCTGTCAGCCGGGATGCTGAGAGGATGGCATGCGCTCGTCGGCACAGAGCAGTGAATGCAGTGCGTCAGATTTTGCCACCGGGAAGAGCGCACCCTGAAACTCGGTACCGCTCAGCTGGCTGACTTTCCTGAACAGCACCTCGTCATCAATGCCGCAAATAATCAGCCGGTCACAATGGGCGCGGAAATTATCGATAATGCTCTGAATAAATGGCACAAACGAAGCGCGTTTTGCCAGGGAGTGAATAAACTCTTTATCCAGACAGATGCAGCTGAATAAATTATCGTAGACCGCATTAGAGGGTGTTCTGCCCGCGCCAAAATGTGAAAGCGCTAAATTAAATTCAGCATGCAGGCTCGCCAGCAGCGGATTATTTTTGCCCAGTTTGAGATGCGGAAACGTTTCAGTGATATTCAACAGAATGAAGGGCAGCTGTTTTATTTTTCGCATGACTAATTCACTGGCAAGCAGTGTCCGCGCCATGCCTTCATCAATACGGATAAAGGCTGACACGGAATGCGCTTCAAATAATCCGCGATGCTGCTCCAGCAATCCAATCTGGCTTTGCAGCAGGCGCAACTGCTGCGACTCATCAAGCTGGGGAAGCAGCAGATCCTGTGGCAGGGTGATGGGCGCACTTTCATGCACAAACTGCGTAACCAGCTCGACAGCGGTCAGCTGTCCGTCAACATCACAGACAGGATAAAACCAGATTTCCGACTGATAGTCGGCCGAAAGATGAATGTTCATTTTAATGCCAGAATATGCGGCGATGTTGATATCGTATAGTAATGGTCAGCCGCAGGCAATAGTGCCAAATCATTGAAGAGACGACCTTCTTTACGCTTCCATTGCCGTTTGGCAACAGCCGATCACGCTTAAGCCAAATACAGGTGATAAAACACCGGTTATTAGTGGAATCGAATCAGCCATTATTCTTTTTATTAAAACCTTCGCCCTGAACGTTCATTTAAAATAAAACTTTTATCCTTTGTTTTAACTCTATTTTAAATTGGACTTAAGTCTGATTTCGCAAGCCTGCTGTTAAATACGGCGAGCCTGCCAGAACACTTTTCGCCAGTAGACATTGTCGAGTGAGGAGCGAATGACACCCTGACTGGTCGAGGCGTGGATAAAAGCGTTATCGGTATCATAGATGCCCACATGCAGGCCATTTTCACCGCGTCCGGTTTTGAAAAAGACCAGATCGCCTGGCAGCAGTTCATCTTTGCTGATGCGGGTGCCAATATCGCTTTGGGCTGAAGTGGTGCGCGGTAGTTGCAGGGCAAATTTATCGCGAAAGGTCAGATAGACGAAGCCGGAGCAGTCAACGCCGTTACGACTCATGCCGCCATAACGATAAGGTGTACCGCGCCAGTGACCGAGCTGATCGTTCAGTTCCGCTATCACGGTGATTGAATCGGAAAGACGGCCATTAATCGGCGGTGCGTGATGACTGCATCCCGTCAGCAACAGAACTAAAATCAGCAAACCCAGGCGCATCGCCAAATGTCCTTATCAGAAGTTGCAACCGGCATAATGTAGCGGTAAAGCCCGCCAGGTAGCAAGTGTCAGGGCAAGACGGTCAGCAGCGTGCGTCCTTCAAGTTCAATCTGCCGGAAAGCAATCTGGTAGAGCGGTGTCAGACGCTGTGGCGTCAGAACCTCTGAAGGTTCGCCCTGCGCGATCACCTGCCCGCTATCCATCAGCCAGACCCTGTCTGCCTGCTGCAGGCTGTGGTTAAGATCGTGACTGCTGGCGACAACACTCACACCCGACGCGCACAGTGCCGCAATCAGATCGTCCACCGCTTTTTGCTGGCCGATATCCAGCGCCGTCAACGGCTCATCAAGAATCAGCAGCCGCCCACAGGGATTAATGTCAGGATCGATCTGGGCACAGACGGCTGCCAGCCGGACGCGCTGCCATTCCCCGCCGGAGAGCCGGGTCAGTGAACGCGATAACTTATCCTGCAGCTTAAGCCGCTGCAGCAGCATGCTGAGACCGGCATCGGCCTGTGGCCCCGCCGGCTTCAGGTGCAGACGCAGATAGTGCCAGACCGGCATCTGACTCAGTGGGGCCTGCTGCTGTGGCAGCCAGCCGCGCACCCTGGACAGTGCCGCGCCGTTCCAGTTACTCAGTGGCTGTTCATCCAGCAACACCGTGCCGGAGGCGGATTGCAGCCCCGCAATGACACTCAGTAAGGTGCTTTTACCGGCTCCGTTCGGGCCTGCAATGTGCAGCAGCTGACCGGCGGCAAGCTCGCCGGTCAGTGGCAGCAGCCGTCCGGGGACGGCGGCCTGTTGCACGCGCAACAGCATCTATTTTGCCAGCGCCTGTTTAATCGTTTCCAGTATGATGGGATCTTCCGGGGCCATGTCAGGTGCAAAACGCTGGATTACACTGCCGTCACGGCCAATCAGGAACTTTTCAAAGTTCCACAGGATGTCGCCCTGCTCTTTCGGCGCGCGTCCTTTACTCTCCATACGCTCGTAAAAGCCGCTGCCTTCCGGACGCACCGCGTCAGGCCGGGCCGCAATCAGCTGCGCATAGAGCGGATGACGCGCCGGGCCATTAACCTCGGTTTTGGCAAACAGCGGGAACGTCACGCCATAGGTGGTACTGCAGAAAGTTTTGATCTCCTCACTGCTGCCCGGCTCCTGCTCCAGAAACTGATTGCAGGGGAAACCGAGGACGCTGAAGCCCTGATCCTGCCAGGCTTTCTGCAGATTCTCCAGCTCTTCATATTGCGGCGTCAGACCACATTTCGAAGCAACATTGACGACCAGCAGGACGTTGCCCTGCCACTGTGATAGCGTGGTTTTTTCCCCGTCGAGCGTAACCAGTTCAGTCTGATAAATGTTCATGCTTTTTCCTGTAATGGATGCGGTTGTGGATGCAGAGTAGCCAGCCGAAGCTAGCGCGAAGATTTCACCAGTAAAATAATAAACAGTGGCGCACCCAGTGTCGCCGTCACGACGCCTATCGGCAACTCTGCTGACGTCAGGGCCAGACGCGCCACGATATCGGCGGCCAGAAGCACCGCCGCGCCCGCCAGCGCCGATGCCGGCAACAGATAGCGGTGATCGCTGATACCGCTCAGGCGCAGCAGATGCGGGATGACCAGTCCGACAAAGCCAATGGTACCGGCCATCGCAACGCTGATACCGACCAGCCAGCCCATCGCCAGCACCAGCAGGTTACGCCAGTAGAAAAGTGACAGTCCAAGCTGACGGGCGGACGTCTCGCCCAGAGCCAGCAGATTGAGAATCGGCCCGGTCGCCCCCAGCGCGAGCATCACCAACAGCAGTGCCAGCATCATCCAGCTATAGCGCCAGTCAATGCCACTGAATCCTCCCATCATCCAGTACATCAGCTGACGCAGATCGAGACTGGTGCTGAAGTAGACCGCCCAGGTCATGATGGCACTGCAGATAATCCCCAGCGCCACGCCGGTCAGCAACAGCCGGGTGGCCGAGAGCTGACGATGGGCAAAATACAGCAGGATAAGCGTAATAATCAGCGCACCGGCCATCGCCGCCAGCCCCAGGCTCCACAGTGAGCCGCTGCCCAGCAGCACGCCGAGCACCAGCCCGATACCCGCGCCGTTCGAAACGCCGAGCAGACCTGGCTCCGCCAGCGGATTGGTAAACAGCGCCTGCATCACCACGCCGCATACCGCCAGCGACGCCCCTACAAGGACTACCGCCAGACTGCGGGGCAGCCGCAACTGCCAGACAAAGAGCTGTCCGCTATCGCTGAACCACGCAGAGGGCGCGATCCAGCTGTCTCCGGCACAGAGGCTGAGACAGAGCAGTACTGAGAGCATCAGGGCGAGCGCAATCAGCCATTTCTGGCCGCGTTGATCGGCCTGGCGCGCGAACGTGTCGAGCTGAGACATAAGCGGGATTAGCTGAGAAAACAGTGATTTGATTGTAGAGGGATTGATGAAAAAAGAAAGGCTGATGAGGCGGTAAGCTCCGGGGTGGCGTGAACATTGACGGGGACCGGAAGCAGAATCCCTGTTCATTGAGACTCTGAAAACGGCTTACTGAAACCATGAAAAAAGGCCGCTTGCGCGGCCTTTTTGAAACGCTGAAATTCAGTCAGTCTCTTTGGGTGTAGCGTTCTCTACGCGGCTTTTCAGCTTCTGTCCTGGACGGAACGTTACTACGCGACGCGCAGTAATCGGAATATCTTCACCCGTTTTCGGGTTTCTGCCAGGACGCTGGTTCTTGTCACGCAGGTCAAAATTACCAAACCCAGACAGTTTTACCTGTTCTCCATTTTCCAGAGCGCGACGTACCTCCTCGAAAAACAGCTCTACTAACTCTTTGGCATCGCGTTTGCTCAGCCCGAGTTTCTCAAACAGGTACTCTGACATCTCAGCTTTTGTAAGCGCCATAGGTTCAATCCCTCAAGGTTGCCTGGAATCGCTCTTTTAATGCCGCAACGCATTTGCCAACGGTCGCGGCAATCTCCTCTTCTTCGAGTGTCCGGCTGGTATCCTGCAAAATCAGGCTGATTGCGAGGCTCTTGTAGCCCTCAGAAACGCCCTTACCGCGGTACACGTCAAACAAGTTTACGCCAACTACCTGATTTACGCCAACTTTCTTACACTCCGCAATGATATCTGCTGCAGGGACGTTTTCAGCCACGACAACGGCAATATCACGGCGGTTCGCCGGGAAGCGAGAAATCTCGCGCGCGTCAGGCAGGACGCGGTCTGCGACCTTATTCCAAAGCAGTTCAAAGACTAAGGTGCGGCCATTGAGATCAAGCTTACGTTCCAGCTCAGGATGTACAACGCCGATAAATCCGATATGTTCATCACGCAAATAAATCGCCGCACTCTGTCCCGGATGCAACGCCGGATTCGCCTCAGCCCGGAAGCTAATCTCATCCAGTTTGCCAGTTAAATCGAGCAGCGACTCTAAATCGCCTTTCAAATCATAGAAGTCAACTGTCTGACGCGCCAGATCCCAGTGCTCTTCAACGCGGTTGCCGCTGATGACACCAGCCAGCATAAGATCCTGACGGATGCCTAAATCCGCCTGCGTATCGGGTACAAAGCGTAAGCCGCTCTCGAACAGACGTACACGGCTTTGCTGACGGTTCTGGTTGTAGACCACCGCACTGAGCAAACCGGTCCAGAGTGACAGACGCATAGTCGACATATCACTGGAGATCGGGCTTGGCAGTAACAACGCCTCTTCACCCGGATGCAGCAGCTGCTGGATTTTCGGATCGACGAAACTATACGTAATCGCTTCCTGATAACCTTTATCCACCAGCAGGTTTTTCGCGCGTTTCAGCGACAGATTCGCTTCACGGTGACGGGTCATGACCAGACCGGCCTGAACAGGTACATCAGGAATATTGTTGTAGCCATAAATACGGGCCACTTCTTCGACAAGGTCTTCTTCAATGGCCATATCGAAGCGCCAGCTCGGCGCGACGGCCTGCCACTGCCCTTCACCTGCCGTCACGTCACAGCCGAGACGCGTCAGAATGTCTGTAACCTGCTCATCCGCAATCACGTGACCAATCAGACGGTCCAGCTTTTCGCGACGCAGCGTGATCGTGGCGGGTACAGGCAGCGCGGACTGATGAGTCTGATCGATAACCGGGCCCGCTTCACCGCCGCAGACAGACAGCAGCAGCTGAGTAGCACGCTCCAGCGCAACGTGTTGCAGTGCCGGGTCAACGCCACGCTCATAGCGATGAGACGCGTCGGTATGCAGACCGTGACGACGGGCGCGGCCGGTGATAGAGAGCGGATCGAAGTACGCACACTCAAACAGGATGTTCTGCGTCTCGCCGTTCACACCTGAATGTTCACCACCAAAGATACCGGCCATCGCCAGCGCTTTCTGATGATCGGCGATCACTAAGGTATCACTCTGCAGGGTGGCTTCAGTGCCATCCAGCAGCGTCAGCTTTTCGCCCTCTTCCGCCATGCGCACCACGATACCGCCATCAATACGGTCAAGGTCGAAGGCATGCATTGGCTGACCCAGCTCCAGCAGGACATAGTTGGTGATATCGACGACCGGATCGATAGAGCGAATACCGCAGCGACGCAGCTTCTCTTTCATCCACAGTGGCGTCGCCGCCTTAACGTTAATCCCTTTCACGACACGGCCCAGATAGCGCGGACAGGCTTCTGGCGCGTCAACCTTAATCGGGAACGTGTCGTTAAGCGTCGCCGCGACCGGCTGCATCTCCGGCACGTTCAGGGTCAGGCCGTTGAGCACGGCAACATCACGGGCGATACCCATCAGACCCAGACAGTCGGCGCGGTTAGGCGTGACGCTGATTTCAATGGTGTTGTCATCCAGCTGCAGATAAGCGCGAATATCGGTGCCAACGGGCGCGTCAGAAGGCAGTTCGATGATGCCGTTGTGATCGTCGGTAATACCCAGCTCGGAGAACGAGCAGAGCATCCCTTCAGAAGGCTCGCCACGCAGTTTGGCCGCTTTGATTTTGAAATCACCTGGCAGCACAGCACCGACGGTCGCGACGGCGACTTTCAGTCCCTGACGGCAGTTCGGCGCGCCACAGACGATATCCAGCAGGCGATCACCACCAACGTTGATTCTGGTGACACGCAGCTTGTCGGCATTCGGGTGCTGACCGCACTCCACGACGTCACCGACCACAACGCCGTGGAACGCACCGGCGACGGCATCAACGCCATCCACTTCCAGACCGGCCATGGTGATTTGTTCAGACAGCGCAGCGCTGTCCAGGGCTGGATTTACCCATTCGCGTAACCAGAGTTCACTGAATTTCATTGGATATCCTGCCCTTACTTAAATTGTTTGAGGAAACGTAAATCATTTTCGAAGAAAGCACGCAGGTCGGTCACGCCATAGCGCAACATGGTCAGACGCTCCATGCCCATACCAAAGGCGAAACCGGAATAAACTTCCGGATCGATGCCGACGTTGCGCAGCACGTTAGGGTGCACCATGCCGCAACCCAGCACTTCCAGCCACTTACCGTTTTTACCCATGACATCCACTTCTGCGGATGGCTCAGTAAACGGGAAATAAGAAGGACGGAAACGAATCTGCAAATCTTCTTCGAAGAAGTTGTTCAGGAAATCGTGCAGCGTGCCTTTCAGGTTGGTAAAGCTGATGTTTTTATCCACGATCAGCCCTTCCATCTGATGAAACATCGGCGTGTGCGTCTGGTCGTAATCATTTCGGTAGACGCGGCCTGGCGCAATAATGCGGATAGGCGGCTGCTGAGCCTGCATGGTGCGGATCTGCACGCCAGAGGTCTGCGTACGCAGCAGACGCGTGGCGTCGAACCAGAAGGTGTCGTGATCGGCACGTGCCGGGTGGTGCGCAGGAATGTTCAGCGCATCGAAGTTATGATAATCATCTTCAATTTCCGGCCCTGTTACCACGCCAAAGCCTAACTCGCCAAAGAAGGTCTCAATGCGATCCATGGTGCGGGTGACCGGATGCAGACCGCCATTCTCAATACGACGACCCGGTAAAGAGACATCAATGGTCTCTTCAGCCAGACGGGCATTCAGCACCGCGGCTTCCAGTGCATCTTTACGGGCATTCAGTCGATCGGTGACCTGCTGCTTCGCTTCATTGATTACCGCACCCGCTGCAGGGCGCTCTTCTGCTGGCAGCTCGCGTAACGTCGTCATCTGCAGTGTCAGATGTCCTTTCTTACCCAGGTATTCGACGCGCACCGCGTCAAGGGCGGCGATATCCGTCGCCCCGTCGATGGCCGCCGTGGCGCTGGCCACCAGTTCTGCGAGTTGGGACATAGTTTCCTCTTTTTCCAGTCAGGCTGGTCAGTTCTCGTTGGGACCTGCCGGTCCAATATGCTAGCGCCAGAAACAAAAAAGCCTCCACGAGGGAGGCTTTTAGCGCGATTTTTCGTTTCTTCTCTTATGCGCAAAAGCCCCCAAATGTCAGGCGCTAAAGTAAAAAAAGAAACGGAAAATAGCAGCATTCATGCTTGCGGTTACCTTGTCATGCGATACAGGGGGTCTATTGAAAAGCTCAGCGACGGAAATGTCAATCTTTTGCGTAAGTTACGGGCAATAAAAAAGGGAGCAAGCTCCCTTTTCCATCTGACTTACGCCAGGGCTGATTTCGCTTTTTCGACCAGTGCAGAGAATGTCACTTTGTCGAATACTGCGATGTCGGCCAGGATCTTACGGTCGATCTCAATAGCTGCTTTTTTCAGACCATTGATGAAACGGCTGTAAGACATGCCGTTCTGACGCGCCGCTGCGTTGATACGCGCGATCCACAGCTGACGGAACTGACGCTTACGCTGACGACGGTCACGGTAAGCATACTGACCAGCTTTGATAACAGCCTGGAAAGCAACACGGTAAACACGTGAACGTGCACCGTAATAGCCTTTAGCTTGTTTTAAGATTTTTTTGTGACGTGCGCGAGCAACTACACCACGTTTTACACGAGCCATTTAGCTCTCCTGTTTAATATTCTGAATGAATGAAAAAAATTTACTTATGCGTACGGCAGGCAGGCAATAACCAGACCCAGATCGCCTTTTGACACCATGCCTTTAGGGCGCAGGTGACGTTTACGCTTAGTAGATTTTTTAGTCAGAATATGACGCAGGTTGGCGTGTTTACGCTTGAAGCCGCCAGAAGCGGTCTTCTTGAAGCGCTTAGCCGCGCCACGTACAGTTTTAATCTTTGGCATTTTAAAAATATCCACTTCGCATTGTTAATAACATGACCCAGACAGGCGAACAGATAACCGCAAAGCGCGAGCGCTGCGCGGTCATTGCTACTTGAAAGCCTACTGTTTCTTCTTAGGAGCGAGCACCATGATCATCTGGCGGCCTTCGATCTTCGAAGGGAAGG
This sequence comes from Pantoea sp. QMID4, assembly GCF_030270445.1. Taxonomy (NCBI): domain Bacteria; kingdom Pseudomonadati; phylum Pseudomonadota; class Gammaproteobacteria; order Enterobacterales; family Erwiniaceae; genus Pantoea; species Pantoea sp. QMID4. The sequence continues at coordinate 268,255 of NZ_BSXL01000006.1, forward strand.
ATTCGACAATGGCCAAATCCAGATCTTCACACAGGTCTTTACGGACGCGGTTAAGCACTTCCATACCGATCTGCTGGTGCGCCATCTCACGACCGCGGAAGCGGAGCGTGATTTTGGCTTTATCGCCATCTTCCAGAAAGCGAATCAGGTTGCGTAGTTTGACCTGATAGTCGCCATCATCGGTTCCAGGACGGAATTTGATTTCCTTAACCTGAATAACTTTTTGCTTCTTCTTCTGTTCCTTAGAAGATTTGCTTTTTTCATAGAGGAACTTGCCGTAATCCATAATACGGCAGACCGGCGGTTCGGCATTCGGGCTGATTTCGACTAAGTCGCCGCCCGCTTCCTCGGCTTTTTCCAGAGCCTCGCGTAATGTGACAATGCCAATCGGCTCGCCATCCATGCCCGTTAAGCGCACTTCAGTTGCGCGGATTTCACTGTTAATTTTGTTCGGACGCGTCGGTAGTACTCGTTTTCCGCCTTTAATACTTTATTCCTCCAATTGGTGAAGATTTCGGCTGCGAACCTCTTGTTGCAACTTCTCAACAAACAGATCGACATCCATCGACCCCAGGTCTTTACCACGGCGGGTGCGAACGGCAACTTTGCCAGATTCCACCTCTTTATCACCGCAGACCAACATATAAGGGACGCGACGTAATGTGTGCTCGCGGATTTTAAAGCCTATCTTCTCATTTCTCAAGTCTGCCTTCACACGAATGCCAGCATTCTGCAGCTTACGCGTCAAAGACTCAACATATTCCGCTTGTCCGTCAGTAATATTCATTACCACAACTTGCAGCGGTGCCAGCCAGGTTGGGAAGAAACCGGCGAATTCTTCGGTAAGAATACCGATGAAGCGCTCCATCGATCCCAGAATCGCACGGTGAATCATCACTGGCGTCTGACGGTCGTTGTTTTCACCCACGTAGGTTGCTTCAAGGCGTTTTGGCAGGGAGAAGTCTAGCTGAACTGTTCCGCACTGCCAGGCGCGATCAAGACAATCGTACAACGTGAACTCAATTTTAGGGCCGTAGAACGCACCTTCACCTGGCTGAAACTCAAACTCAATGTTGTTTTCGTTCAGCGCAGCAGCCAGGTCTTCCTCGGCGCGATCCCACATCTCATCTGTACCGATACGCTTCTCAGGACGGGTGGATAACTTCACCACAATCTTTTCAAAGCCGAAGGTGCTGTACATGTCATAGACCATGCGGATACAGCTGTTCACTTCGTCACGCACCTGCTCTTCTGTACAGAAGACGTGTGCATCATCCTGGGTAAAGCCGCGAACGCGCATCAGACCGTGCAGCGCACCTGATGGCTCATTACGGTGACAGCTACCAAACTCTGCCATACGCAGCGGCAGGTCACGGTAGGATTTCAGACCCTGATTAAAGATCTGAACGTGTCCGGGACAGTTCATCGGTTTGATGCAGTATTCACGGTTCTCAGATGAGGTGGTGAACATTGCTTCTTTATAGTTTTCCCAGTGCCCGGTTTTTTCCCACAGGACGCGGTCCATCATGAACGGACCTTTCACTTCCTGGTACTGGTACTCTTTTAATTTGCTGCGGACAAACACTTCCAGCTCGCGGAAGATGGTCCAGCCGTCATTATGCCAGAAGACCATACCAGGTGCCTCTTCCTGCATATGGTAGAGGTCCAGCTGCTTACCAATCTTACGATGGTCACGCTTCGCCGCCTCTTCCAGACGCTGCAGATAGGCTGCCAGTTGCTTTTTGTCAGCCCATGCGGTGCCATAAATACGCTGCAGCATTTTGTTGCTGCTGTCGCCGCGCCAGTAGGCACCGGAGATCTTCTGCAGTTTAAAATGATGGCAGAACCGCATGTTCGGCACGTGCGGACCGCGGCACATGTCGACATATTCTTCGTGATGATACAGGCCAGGCTTATCGTCATGACTGATGTTTTCATCAAGAATGGTGGTCTTGTAGATTTCGCCGCGCGCCGCAAAGACGTCGCGTGCTTCCTGCCAGCTGACCTTTTTCTTCACCACATCGTAATTGGTTTCAGCCAACTGATGCATGCGTTTTTCCAGCAGGTCGATATCTTCCTGGGTCAGGGTACGATCGATGTCGACATCATAATAGAAGCCGTTATCAATGACCGGGCCGATTGCCATTTTGGTATCCGGCCACAGCTGTTTAATCGCGTGCCCCAGGAGGTGTGCACAGGAGTGACGGATAATTTCCAGACCCGCTTCATCTTTTGCGGTAATGATCGCGACGGCGGCATCGTCAGTAATGGGATCAACAGCATCAACCAGTTCACCGTTAACGCGGCCAGCGATACAGGCTTTCGCCAGACCTGGACCGATGTCCAGCGCAATATCCATGACACTGACAGGGCGGTCAAATACGCGCTGGCTGCCATCAGGAAGCGTAATTACAGGCATTTCATGTCCTTATTTGCAGTGGTAAGCCACACGAAAGCTTACATGCAACGTAATGTAAAATGAGTGACCTGGCGTGATATCAGACCCACATTGTCGGAATGTCGCCAGGATCGCAGTGCGGAGCAGATGATAGCAGTTTTCGCCGACGAGAAAAACCATCCCCTTTTCGCTAAGCCATGGAGCGAACAAAAAAAAGCGGCCTGAAACACAGTGTCAGACCGCCGGGCATGCCGCAGGTAAAAATGCGCTTACATGGCGTAAGAGAGCATGATTGAGGTTTTGGTATCGGTGCGATCTGGCGCAGACTCAGCCGGATTGTTGTTCCAGGTGACGTTATAAGCCAGCTTCAGCGCGAAGTGGCTATTAATAGCGACCTGCAGGCCGGTTTCGGAGTTCACTGTGGTGTCTTCACCAAAGCTGCTCAGCACAGATACGCCCTGAATAAATTTGGTGGTATCGGTCAGCTGCCACTGATAGCTCACAGCGCCATAGCCCAGCGCCTTGGTCTGATGACCGCCAGCGTGGTAGTCGTCATAACGTACACCCGGACCAAATTCCGCACGCAGCGAGTGCACCGGACCGTTCAGGATCTGACGACCGTAACCGGCAGTCAGCACGTCACGTGAATCGTAACCATTGAAACGATCGCTTAACCAGCTCGCCTGGCCAAACAGGTAGTCATAGGAGTTGAGGTTATAGCGTGAACGACCACCGATGTTGTACGTCTCTGAAGAGCGCTCATCATTAGACGAGGTATTTGCTGCATTACCCCACAAGCTGTAGGCCATAGATGACTGATACCAGGTCATATTAGTCTGAGCAGTCAGCGATGAACTGGTGGTGTTACCGGTTTGCGCCAGGTATCCCGCAGAAGCAGAACCTTCAAATGGCTTTTTAGCCGTGGAAGGGTCATCCATTGAGGTGAATACCGCGTTATCGGCCAGTGCCTGGTGACAAAACGCTCCGGCGGAGAGTAAAAGAACAGCAGACAGCTTGTTATAGGCTTTCATTAAATGTGATCCGTGCGACTGTTTAAAAAAAGGAGAGTCTGAAGCGTTTTGCCTGGCATTCAATGCAATTTACGGTAAGTTTTGTAAAAAATTATTAACTTACACAAAATGCCTGGAATCACCCTGACAACCCATGTTAATTGGGACTCATCTTATTAACGTCGCGCATTATAGTGCTGCCCGGATGAAAAGCCAGACGTAACAGCAGAAAGATTTTTACGTCACGGGCAGGGCTCCTGACACTGATTTACGCTATGTGTCACGACAGACACTCAGCATCTCTTTCATAATTCGCCTGAATTTTCACCATAGTCTACGCTCAGTTCAGTTTCTCTTTCCCGGAGGTGCCTTATGAGCAACACTGCCCTGACCCGCTATGTCGTGACCTTTCATTATCAGGAGTCGGGATTAAGTGACATCCTGGAGCTGACCAGTGCGATGACCGCCGCGGGTTTCACCACCACGCTGGCCGATGAAAATGGCCATACCCATGAGCTGGGCACGAACAGTTATGGCATTGTCAGTACGCTGGACGCTGAAAATCTGCGGCAGCAGGTTGCGGCTGCCGGTGAAAACGCCCTGGGTCAGAAACCGGATGTGACTGTCATGACCTTTGAAGAGTATCTGCGGGACACTGCCGGTCATCGCCCCGCCACCTCAGCGCCAGAATAAAAGGTGCAATCACGCTGGTTTTGGTGAGCATTCAGGCATCAGCATCGGACTTACGCAGCGAACAACGAGGATAGCCCTATGTGGTCAGCCATCAGTCGTCTGTTAAGCGAGCAGTTAGGCAACGCCGAAATCACTCAACGTCACGCCCTTGCAGGGGGTGATATCCATCCCACCTGGCATATTCGCTACGGTGATCACGATGTCTTCGTCAAAAGTAACAGCCGCGAGATGCTGTCGCTTTTTACCTGGGAAGCGGACCAGCTCGCCTTGCTGGCGCGCACCGGCACGGTTCGGGTGCCAGAAGTGTATGGTGTGGGTCATCATCGCGAGGAGAGCTTTCTGTTGCTGGAATACATCAGGCCACAGCCGCTTGATGAGCAGAGTGCATATCAGCTGGGTCAGCAGCTGGCGCACCTGCACCAGTGGAGCGAACAGACGCAGTTCGGCCTCGATTTCGACAACAACATCACCACCACGCCCCAGCCCAATAGCTGGCTGCGACGCTGGTCGGTCTTTTTTGCCGAACAGCGCATTGGCTGGCAGCTGCAGCTGGCGGCCGAAAAGGGAATTCAGTACGGGGATACCGAGCTGATTATCGCCTCCGTGCAGCGGGTGCTTGCGTCACATCATCCGCAGCCGTCGCTGCTGCATGGCGATCTCTGGCCCGCTAACTGCGCCAGCAGTGACAATGGCCCCTGGCTGTTCGATCCCGCCTGCTACTGGGGCGACCGTGAGTGCGATTTAGCCATGCTGAGCTGGTACCCTGACCTGCCCCGCCAGATTTATGACGGTTATCAGGCTGTGTGGCCCCTGCCGGATGGTTTTTCGCAGCGTCTGCCGGTCTACCAGCTCTACTATCTGCTGAACCGGGCTAACGTGTTTGGCGGGCACTGGCCTGGCGATGCGCAGTTCGCTATTGGCCAGTTGCTGGATGAGGATGCGCTCGGCACCCGTCAGGCCAGACCGGCCTGACGGGGCTCACGGTCAGATAAAGCCCAGCAGCGACAGCGCAAAATATCCGGCTATCGCTATCACCACTGGCAGGACATAAAGCGGGAAGATCTGCAGGAGGATGGTGTGACGAGGAACGCGCACCTTCTCTTCCAGTTGCTGACGGCTGCGTCCTTCACTTCCCTTTGCCTGCTCCAGAATCATCTGATCTTCAATGCCCTCTTTGACGTGACGTGCCTGCCGTCCCATCCGCGCGCCTGATGATTCCAGCGCCAGCCCGACAAAAATCAGAATGTAGATCAGCCAGAAACCCAGGTTCATCTGACCATTAAATTCCGGTACCGGCGAGTTATGCCAGAAAACGTTCAGGAATGGCGTGTTGAAGCGCAGCATATCGACAATGACATGGACGAAATCAAGCATGACGGCGTCAATGCCCGGCTGCTTCTCGCTGTGCTTAAACATAAAGCTCAATAACGAAATAATGGTCGACAGCAGTGCCACTAAAAAGAGCACCCAGCCCACCACGCGCTTAAGGATGGCGACACGGCCAGCCTGTTGATAGGTCATAATATCTCCTGAACCTGGAATCCAATTTGCCGTCAGTCTACCTGCCAACGAAGAAATTTCCCAAATAAAGCGTGGTCAATCGGATGAAGCATGCCTCAGCAGAGAATGATGTTATGGTTAAACCGACTTTATTGATAAGGAGACCGCTGATGACCTGGCACCGCCCTGTCCTTGCTGCCCTGTTTGATATGGATGGCTTACTGATCGATTCGGAACCGCTGTGGGATCAGGCTGAACTGGATATCTTTTCAACGCTGGACGTCGACCTGTCACGACGCCGTGAAATGCCCGATACCCTTGGCCTGCGTATCGACCAGACTGTGCGGATGTGGTACGAAACGCTGCCCTGGCAGGGCCCCTCTCAGCAGGAGGTTACTGACCGTATTATTGCGCGCGCCATGACGCTGGTGGATCAGACGCGGCCGCTTCTGCCTGGCGTGGAAACGGCGCTGCAGCTCTGCCAGCAGCAGGGAATGAAAATCGGCCTGGCCTCTGCATCGCCGCTCAGGATGCTGGAACAGGTGCTGGAGATCTTCAACCTGCGCCACTATTTCGATGTGCTGGCTTCAGCAGAATCACTGCCCTACAGCAAGCCCCATCCGCAGGTCTACCTTAACGCCGCCGCCAGCCTGTCGATTGATCCACTCAACTGCGTCGCGCTGGAAGACTCATTTAATGGCATGATCGCGACCAAAGCGGCCCGCATGCGGTCGATTGTGGTGCCCGCCGCTGAGCATCGCGACGACCCGCGTTGGGCGCTGGCGGATGTCCGGCTGGACAATCTGACCCAGCTTAGCCTGCAGCATCTGCAGGGATGATAAACAGCCCGCACATAGCGGGCTTTTTTTTGCCCGCTGCGTCTGCCGATTGATCTATTCTGCATAAAAATAAAACATCGTTTCATTTTTATTGAATTCCCATCCCGCTCTGCCTAAGATGCCCGAAGCGTCCCCATTCGGGGCATGAATAACCTGACCTGCAGAGAGGCCTGAGATGGACGTTCGCCAAAGCATTCACAGCGATCACGCTAAACAGCTCGACACTGACGCGCTGCGCCGCGACTTTCTGATTGAGACGATTTTTTCCGCTGACAATTACACCCTGACCTACAGCCACACCGACCGCATCATCATTGGCGGCGTGATGCCGGTTACTAAGCCAGTCACTATCGGTAATGAGATGGGAAAGCAGCTGGGCGTCAGTTACTTTCTTGAACGCCGTGAGCTGGGCATGATCAACATTGGCGGCCCGGGCCTGGTTGAGGTCGACGGTAAAGCCTGGGAGATCGGTCATGAAGAGGCGCTTTATACTGGCAAAGGTGCGCGCAACCTGCTGTTCCGCAGCCTGAACCCGGCCCAGCCCGCTAAATTCTATTACAACAGCGCACCCGCACACTGCACCTTCCCGGATAAGAAGATCACGTTACAGGAAACCGCAACCGCCACGCTGGGTGATGCTGCTACTGCCAATCGTCGCACCATTAACAAATTTATCGTGCCGGATGTGCTGCCCACCTGCCAGCTCACCATGGGCTTAACCCGACTGGATGAAGGCAGCCTGTGGAACACCATGCCCTGTCACACCCATGAACGGCGCATGGAAGTCTATTTCTACTTCGATATGAGCGAAGAGAGCGCGGTCTTCCACATGATGGGAGAACCCCGGCAAACCCGCCATCTGCTGGTACATAACGAGCAGGCGGTCATCTCACCCAGCTGGTCAATCCATGCCGGCGTCGGCACCCAGCGTTACACCTTTATCTGGGGCATGGTGGGTGAGAATCAGGTCTTTGATGACATGGACCACGTCAAAATCAGCGAACTGCGTTAAGCAGAGGAGAAGCATAAATGGTACTGAATACGTTTGATTTAAAAGGCAAAGTGGCAATGGTGACCGGTTGTAATACCGGTCTGGGTCAGGGTATGGCTCTGGGGCTGGCTCAGGCTGGCTGCGACATTGTCGGCGTTAACCGTTTCGAACCTGACGAAACGCAGCGTAAAGTTGAAGCATTAGGCCGCCGTTTCTGGTCGATATCGGCTGACCTGATGAAATCTGAAGTTGCGTCGCAGGTTGTTGAGCAGGCGGTCGCAGCCGCGGGCAGAATTGATATTCTTGTCAACAACGCCGGGATTATCCGTCGTGAAGATGCACTGAACTTCAGCGAGCAGGACTGGGATGATGTGATGAACATCAACAGTAAAACGGTCTTTTTCCTGTCACAGCAGGTAGCACGGCAGTTTATTGCTCAGGGTAACGGCGGCAAGATTATCAATATCGCCTCTATGCTGTCGTTCCAGGGTGGCATCCGCGTGCCTTCATATACAGCGTCAAAAAGCGCAGTCATGGGTTTAACCCGACTGATGGCGAACGAGTGGGCGCAGCATGGCGTTAATGTTAATGCAATTGCCCCAGGCTATATGGCTACCAATAACACCGAACAGCTGCGTAAAGACCAGGCCCGAAGCGATGAGATCCTGGGGCGTATCCCGGCAGGACGCTGGGGCGTGCCGGAAGACATGATGGGCCCGGTGGTTTTCCTGGCCTCTTCCGCGTCTGACTACGTCAATGGCTATACGCTGGCGGTAGATGGCGGCTGGCTGGCTCGTTAATCCTTCTGGCAGCAGGGGCGGAGAGTGTTTCAACGCTGTTCGCCTTGTTAAAAATATTCATGCTTCGTTACAGCGTCACATGTTCTCATTTACTGGATAAATCCCTATACTGGATGCATCGACAGCTTTCTTTGCAACCAGGTTCTATCATGACGGGCGAAGGCCACATCATTTTTGCCATTGCCAGCGCTATTTTTGCCAAACGTGCTGAGCTGACACCCGTACTGGCGCAGGCCGACTGGTGGCATCTCGTTCCATCAGCCCTGCTGACATGCCTTCTGCCCGATATCGATCACCCTAAATCTCTGCTGGGACAACGATTATGCTGGCTTTCTCATCCTATTGCGCGCGCGTTCGGCCATCGGGGCTTTACCCATAGTCTGCTGGCAGTGGCGGCCGGTTTATGGCTTTTTCAGTTAAACCTGCCCCAGTCGTCGCCGATACCGGCAGACGTACTGCAGGGTCTGACGCTAGGCTACCTCAGTCATATTGTGGCCGATATGCTGACGCCCGCCGGTGTTCCGCTGCTGTGGCCATGCCGCTGGCGCTTCCGTCTGCCGATTCTGCGCAGTCAGAAAGGAAATCAGCTTGAGCGGGCATTGTGTCTGGGACTGGTAGGCTATGCGCTGTGGTTCCCGGTCGGCATGCCATCTTTTGGTGCAAACGGCTGGCCGGCTCAACTGTTTGATACGCTACAAAATGGCGTAGGACGGTTAATTTCCAGTCATACTGCGCAATAAAGCCGCACAAAACGCCATTAAGTTATAAACCATGCCATTTGGATATAAGGCACCCTCTCCGCCTGCTGTTACCATTCCCGCTGCCTTAATTCGTGATTAACATTATGCGGCTTTCCCGGGTGGGAAAGCCGCATTACTCCGGAGTTTCAGTATGGACCTTCCTCTTACGCTCAATATCGTGGCCTTTGTGGTGCTGCTGGTATTGCTCTCTCGCTTCAGCCGTCAGAACTGGAGCCTGTCGAAAAAAGTGCTGACCGGTCTGGTGATCGGCGTGCTGTTCGGCTTGGTTTTGCAGTTGATCTACGGCGAAAACAGCGCAGTGGTAAAAGAGTCTATCAGCTGGTTTAACATCGTCGGTAATGGCTATGTCCAGTTGCTGCAGATGGTGGTGATGCCGCTGGTATTCGTTTCTATTCTGAGTGCGGTAGCCCGTCTGCATAACGCCTCTTCGCTGGGGAAAATCAGTATATTGACCATTGGCGTACTGCTGTTTACCACCGCGATTTCCGCGCTGGTCGGCGTCTTCGTGACCGGCCTGTTTGGTCTGAGCGCGGAAGGTCTGGTACAGGGTGTGCAGGAAACCGCGCGTCTGAGTGCGATCCAGAGCAACTATGTTGGCAAGGTCTCTGACCTGAGCGTGCCACAGCTGGTGCTCTCCTTTATCCCGAAAAACCCGTTTGCCGATCTGACCGGCGCTAATCCAACTTCAATTATCAGCGTCGTCATCTTTGCCGCCTTCCTGGGTGTGGCTGCCCTGCAGTTGCTGAAAGATGATGAAGTGAAAGGTCAGCGCGTGCTGGTCGCAATCGACACGCTGCAGTCGTGGGTTATGAAACTGGTGCGTTTAGTGATGAAACTGACGCCATATGGTGTGCTGGCGCTGATGACCAAAGTGGTTGCCGGTTCAAACCTGCAGGACATCATCAAGCTGGGCAGCTTTGTGGTCGCCTCTTACCTCGGTCTGGCCATCATGTTCGGTGTTCATGCCCTGCTGCTGTCGGTGAATGGCATCAACCCGCTGCGCTTCTTCCGTAAAGTGTGGCCGGTTATCACCTTCGCCTTCACCAGCCGCTCCAGCGCAGCGAGCATTCCGCTGAGCGTAGAGACGCAGACCCGTCGTCTTGGCGTGCCGGAGTCGATTGCCAGCTTCGCGGCATCCTTTGGTGCCACTATTGGTCAGAACGGCTGTGCCGGTCTCTATCCGACCATGCTGGCCGTGATGGTTGCGCCAACCGTCGGGATCAATCCGTTTGACCCGCTGTGGATTGCAACCCTGGTCGGGATCGTCACGCTAAGCTCTGCAGGTGTGGCGGGTGTCGGCGGCGGTGCCACCTTTGCCGCCCTGATTGTTCTGCCTGCGATGGGCCTGCCTGTTACCCTGGTGGCGCTGCTGATCTCCATTGAGCCGCTGATTGATATGGGTCGTACAGCACTGAACGTCAACGGTTCCATGACCGCCGGTTCCCTGACCAGCCGCTGGTTAAGTCTGACCGATAAGCGCGTACTGGAAAGTGACAACAACCCCGAGCTGGTGCACCGTTAATCTGCTGTAAACCTGGCGCGCCCGCGCCAGGTTATTTCCGCCCTTCCTCTCCATAATCCGCCCCATTGATGGCGACGCCGTTAAGAAAGCGTTAAGCATGGTAAACAGGCGAAAAATTGCCGCTTTAGTGCTTGTCTTTACCCGGTAAAAAGCGAATTCTGCATCCAGTCTTATGAGGAGGACATCCGATGAAAAAAATTATTGCCTCGCTTCTGACGCTGGCGCTGTTGACGCCCGCGCTGGCTTTCGCCCACCCTGGCGACTGGGGCCCGGATGGATGGGGCCGACATGGCGGACCCGGTCCCCACTGGGGCGGTCCTGGCCCGGTGCGTTTTCTACCTGAAGCCGCTACCGCGGTGCTGATTGGCGGACTGACCTACTACCTGCTGAATGGCAGTTATTATCAGCGTCATGGCGAAGAGTATGTGGTGGTCGAGCCGCCAGCAGAGTCGCGGGTCAGCAGTGAAATGCGCGTACTCGACTTTAATGGTAAACGTTTCTATGTGCAGGACGGCCACTACTACCAGCGGCAGATAGACGGTGATTATGTTGAGGTGCCGCGTCCGGCGGGATTGTAGTCCGCGCCGCAACGAAAAACGGCCCGTCATGAAGACGGGCCGTTTGCTATTCAGGAGGGCTACATATTACTGCTGAACCTGCGGATCGGTGTCATATTCCGCACAGCTCTGGAAGCCGTAGTTCATGACACGGCCAGTGTCGTTATAGCTCACGAAGTAAGTCTGTGCTTTACCGTCGCGCTGACCCAGTACGTAAGTCTGGCAGGTACCGCGCGCGTGAACCATGGTGATTTCAGTAGACGGCGTACCGGCGATCTGACGAACCTGATCGCGGGTCATACCTTTTTTAACATCCTTAACGACTGGCTTAGTCACGTAGCTTTCAGCACGATCGTAAGTCGTACAACCAGACAGTGCAGCCAGCGTCAGCGCTGCAGCGATACATCCCATCACTTTATTCATCTTGTTGTTCCTCATTGATTGTCCATGTGGGAACAAGCCTGGAACATAAATGCTGATTTATCAAGTTTATGAGCAACAATTTGTGGCATGGCAAATGTCAGGATATCGTAAAGAAGGCTGTTTTGCTGTCAACGCAGACGTATACTTCCCTGCAAAACAGACACCCTGTAGCGATTCGTTTTCAGACTCATCGGCCCTCATCAGTCAGGGCGTTGATCAGTGTGATAGCGGTGTTACGGGTCTCTGAAATTTACTGCCTTGCCCGCTTTCTGTTCACCCCACCGCTGACGACTTCGAGGATAAATGACCCCTGTACACTCTAACCGCCTGGTTTACGCCATTACGCTCGGCCTGCTGGCCGCACTGGGCCCGCTTTGCATCGACCTCTATCTGCCTGCACTGCCACAAATGGCACAGGACCTGCACACTGAAACCGCAACCGCGCAGCTGAGTCTGACCGCCGGTCTGTTGGGTCTGGGCGTTGGCCAGCTGCTGTTTGGCCCGATGAGCGATAAATTTGGTCGCCTGCGCCCGCTGACCCTGTCACTGGTGCTGCTGTTTATCGCCTCGATGGGCTGTGCGCTGGCGCAGGATATTAACCAGCTGCTGCTGGCACGACTGTTTGAAGGGTTAGCGGGTGCGGGCGGCGCCGTGCTGTCACGGGCGATTGCGCGTGACATGTATAGCGGTCATGAACTGACGCGCTTCTTCGCGCTGCTGATGCTGGTCAACGGTCTGGCCCCGATTGGTGCACCGGTACTGGGCGGTGTGCTGATGACGATAGTCAACTGGCGCGGCATCTTTATGGTTCTGGGCGGCATTGCCATTCTGCTGATCCTGCTGGCACGCTGGAAGCTGCATGAAACGCTGCCAGAAGAGCGGCGCAGTAAAGGATCGATTTTCTCCGCTTACGCCGCGCTGGGTCAGGTGATAACCCATCGCCCCTTTATGGGCTTCTGCCTGACGCAGGGCTTTATGATGTCCGGGATGTTCGCCTACATCGGTGCCTCACCGTTTGTGCTGCAGCAGCTCTATGGTCTGTCACCTCAGGCCTTCAGCTTCTGCTTTGCGGCCAACGGATTTGGTCTGATCATTGCCTCGCAGACCAGCGCCCGTCTCTGTCCGCTTTGGGGCGAGTATCGGGTGCTGAAAGGCGGACTGACGCTGGCCTTTGTCGCCTCCAGCCTGCTGCTGCTGTCCGCGCTGTTCCATGCACCGCTGGCACTGCTGCTGGTCGCACTGTTCTTCACCATCGCCAGTAATGGCGTGATCGCCACCACCGCCTCATCACTGGCGATGCAGAGTCAGGGCCACCGCGCGGGCAGCGCCTCTGCAGTGATTGGCGTCACCATGTTCACGCTGGGCGCGATTACCGTGCCGATCACCGGCATCGGCGGCACCTCGGTACTGAGCATGTGTGCCACCATTTTCGGCTGCTTTATGATGGCAATTCTGATGTTCAGCCTGCTGGCAAAAAAACCGCTGCCGCAGGTAAAAACTCACTGATTTCGCAACGTTAAGCCGTAATCAGTTGCCGCTTAAGCTTGTTGTTTTGACGAAGGCACGTTAGCTTTATTAAAACGTTCGCATCGAGCCGACAGGCCACTGACCTGAGGAGAAGTTCATGTCACTGCAGCAGGAAATTATTGAAGCACTGGGTGTGAAACCCGCTATCGACGCCGACCAGGAAGTGCGTGTCAGCGTCGATTTTCTTAAAGCCTACCTGAAACGCCACAGCGGACTGAAAACGCTGGTACTGGGGATCAGCGGCGGTCAGGATTCAACGCTGGCGGGTAAGCTGGCGCAAACGGCGATCAGCGAGTTGCGTCAGGAGAGCGGTGACAACGACTATACCTTCATTGCCGTGCGTCTGCCCTATGGTGTGCAGGCGGATGAGCAGGATTGTCAGGACGCGCTGGCTTTCATCAAGCCTGACCGTTCGCTGGTGGTCAATATTAAAGAGTCAGTGCTGGCCAGTGAGCGCGCGCTAAAAGACGCGGGTATCACGCTTTCCGACTTCGTGCGCGGCAATGAAAAAGCGCGCGAGCGAATGAAAGCGCAATATAGCATCGCCGGCATGACCAAAGGAGTAGTGGTTGGGACCGATCACGCGGCGGAAGCGGTCACCGGATTCTTCACCAAGTATGGCGATGGCGGCACTGACATCAACCCGCTGTTTCGCCTGAACAAGCGTCAGGGCAAACAGCTGCTGAAGCATCTTGGCTGTCCGGAACATCTCTACCTGAAGAAGCCGACTGCCGATCTGGAAGATGATCGTCCCGGCCTGCAGGATGAAGTGGCGCTGGGTGTCACCTACGAGATGATAGATGATTATCTGGAAGGGAAAACCATCAATCCTGATAACGCCCGCATCATCGAAGGCTGGTATCTGAAAACTGAGCACAAACGTCGCCCGCCGATCACGGTATTTGACGATTTCTGGAAGTAATCCCGCGCCTCCTTTGCCCCGGCAAGGGAGGCTTCTCTCACTCACCATGTTGATCGCTGTATGCCTGCCACCGTTTCGCGCGCCACCCTTATCGGGCTTATCGCCATTCTGCTCTGGAGCACCACCGTTGGCCTGCTGCGCAGCGTCAGTGAAGCTTTTGGTGCCACTGGCGGTGCGGCGCTGATCTACAGCACCACCGCCATGTTGCTCTGCCTGACCCGCGGCCTGCCAAAGCCCGGCGCAATGCCTGCAATCTATTTATAGCTGAGCGGCACTCTCTTCGTGGGCTACGAAATCTCTCTGGCGCTGGCTATCGGGCTGGCCAGCGATCGCAGTCAGTCGCTGGAGCTGGGAATGATTAACTATCTCTGGCCCTGCCTCACCATCGTGCTGGCTATTCCATTTAATCAGCAACGCTTCCGCGTCTGGCTCTGGCCCGGACTGCTACTGTCGCTGCTGGGGATCGTCTGGGTGATGAAAGGTAGCGGCAGCAGCTCGCCTGCGCTGCTATGGCAGAACATGCTGCGTAATCCTGTCGCCTATGCACTCGCCTTTATTGTCGCCCTGACCTGGGCGCTCTACAACAACGTTACCCGCCGCTTTGCCCGGGACTCGAACGGCGTTACGCTGTTTTTTATTCTGACCGTGCTGGCGCTGTGGATCAAATATGCCTTCAGCGGTCATTCTGCGCCGATGACATTTGCACTGATACCACTGCTGGAGATGCTGTTTGTCGGCCTCTCTACCGCCATCGCCTACTCCGCCTGGAACCATGGGATTCAGCAGGGCAACCTGACGCTGCTGGCCACTGCCTCGTATTTCACACCCGTGCTGTCGGCCCTGCAGGGGTCGCTATGGCTCGGCCTGACGCCGGCACTGGCCTTCTGGCAGGGGGCCGCGATGATTACCCTGGATTCGCTGATCTGCTGGCTGGCAACACGGCGTCTTTAACCAGACGGCTGGCGATCATTTCACCTGCCTGTTATGCTGTATGGACAACCAGTAAGTGGAGTCCATTTTGGCCAGACGTACTGCCATTCTTCGCCCCGAACCCGACGCGAATACAATTTATCAATATCCTGAACACCTGCGTGAATGGCTGGAAGGCCTGCCGAATCATCCTGGCGTCTATACCTTTCATGGCGAGAGTGAGTCACTCCCGCTCTATATCGGTAAAAGTGTGAATCTGCGTTCACGGGTGATGTCCCATTTTCGCACCCCGGACGAGGCGAAAATGCTGCGTCAGTCGCGGCGTGTTAGCTGGATCCCTACCGCAGGCGATCTCGGCGCACTGCTGCTGGAAGCGCAGATGATAAAAACACAGCAACCGCTGTTTAATAAGCGACTGCGCAAAAACCGGCAGCTCTGTTCGCTGCAGATTACCGATGGCAAACCAAATGTGGTTTACGCAAAAGATCTCGATTTCAGCCAGTCTCCCAACCTGTTTGGCCTCTATCGCAGTCGCTTTGCCGCCCTTGAACGGCTGAAGCAGCTTGCAGATGAGTATCAGCTCTGTCATGGCCTGCTGGGTCTGGAAGCGCTGAGTGCGGGACGAGGCTGCTTCCGTTCGGCACTGCGCCGCTGCGCCGGTGCCTGCTGCGGTAAAGAGCCGGTCAGCGATCATCAGGATCGTCTGCTGGAAGCGCTGGAGAATGTCCGGGTCTTTTGCTGGCCCTGGCAAGGGGCCGTAGGTCTGGTGGAGGAAGGCAAAGAGATGACGCAGATCCACGTCATCGACCACTGGTTCTATCTCGGTTCGGTCAGCAGTATGGATGAAGCCAGAAAACTGCAGCGCCCGGAAGGCGGTTTTGATCACGACGGCTACAAAATTCTCTGCCGCCCGATTCTGTCGGGTGCCTACCCTATTCTGCCGCTATAAAAAAACCGCCGATGCTGCCCACTTATATCAGTGGACAGCGTCGGCGGTCTCAGGCCATTGGCTTAATTAAAGTTATTCAGCCGGTTCTGCTGGCGGTGCCATTTTTCCTTCGTGCGGGCCTTTCTCAGTCAGACGCTTTTCAAAGTTCGCGTTGTACTGTTTTTTCTGCTCCGGCGTCAGCACGTTATAGAGCTTGTTCTGCGTTTGCAGCATCTTCAGCGCATGCTCTTTCGCATTGGCGGACATTTTTTCTGCCTGCGCTTCTGCTTTGCTCTGGTCAAAGCTGTCAGAGGCAATAATGCTGTGGGCTGCGCGACGCTCATCCAGCGATGGACGCTGCATATCTTTGTGGCTCTCTTTCATGATGTCGCGCATCTGCGTTTTCTGCGCGTCGGTCAGGTTCAGACCTTTAAACATCATCTCCGGGCCATGACGCATTGGCGGTTTGTGCATTGCTTTTTCGCTGCCTGCTGGCGGTGGAGTCAGGTTATCGGCAGCAGCATGGACGGCGGTGGCTGCACCAAACGCCAGCGAAGAAGCCAGTAAAAGGGAAGTCAGTTTGCGCATAATCGTGTCCTTATAATTCATGATAATGACGACAGCACTCTGTCGCGTCTTCGGAAACAAGCATACGATGCTGAACGTCAACTACTCAGAGTCTGAGTAAAGCCATGAAAGCATAAAAGATAAAAATCGGGCAATCATGAAGAGAATAAGAAGAAAGGCGTGAGGAATTGAAAACGTTTATGTATTTACAGCGAATTTCGCAGAAATCATGGAGGAGTGTAATGGTTACGACAGGAAAGCGGAAGGCTCTCTCCCGCTTTTCCTGCCGATTTTTTAGCACCGATGAACGGCGCCGGTAACTTCAGGCATCAGACCGGCAACGCCTGGGTCTGTTCGCCCTCTTCTATCAGCATCAGTCCGGCACGTAACCCGGCTGCTACGTTGGGGTTCGGGAACAGCACATATTCCCGTGCCTGCTGCACGTAATAACGAGTGTTGCCATCTTCGGCCAGCAATGTCCCCTGTGGAAAGGCGGTAAAGTTCAGCGTTTCCGGCGACATATGCAGCGTAAAGTGCTCACTCAGCCGGGTGATCTGCTGCGCGACCCGATAATGGCGCGGCTTAACCGTCGTGACCGGCATGGCTTCACCATAAAGTAACGATGCCAGCGCCTGCTGTGCCGCACTGAACTGACTGAGATCGTTCTCGCCAAACGGCAGCGCTTTGCCCAGTTCCAGGGTGCAGCTGGCCGCACCGAAGTGCTCGCAGCTGAAATGAGTAAAGGTGCCGCCCGGCGCACGATGAAATACCAACGCTTCCAGACCGGCTGCGGCCAGCCAGTCAAGAAATCCGGGCGGCCAGGGGCGCTCGTTGTGCGGCATCACGCCGAACTGAGGATGGTAAGAGCCGCGAATCGCCGTGTGCATGTCGAGATGCCAGCGCGTCTCATCGCACTCGCCCAGCTGCCAGAACGTTTCCAGCGTCTGCTCCAGCCGCAGCACGCGGCGGGCCTCATCGCCATCATCAATCTGCTGCCAGCGTCCGCCAAACAGCCGGTTGATGTCATAGCGCACATAGCGCTTGCCAGCCCGCAACGCTGACGGGTTACCCAGAATCACCAGCATGCGCTGCTGCAACGGTTTTTCGCCGCGCAGCAGGGAATTAATCAGCTGGTTCACCATTTCAACCGGGGCGGTTTCATTACCGTGAATCCCGGCGGAAAGCACCAGTGCCTGTTTAACCGGCACCGTTGGCTCCATTAACAGTATGCCGTGATACAACCACTGCCAGCGAAGATGCGCCGTTTCACCACTACGCTTACGCGGTACTTCGCCGGAGAGCGTTTGCTGTAAAAAATCCTGCATCGTTCCTCCTTTTCGCCCTGAGCAGGCGGCAGCCTGAACTGCCCCCTCCGTCACTGCTGAAATGCATATACATTTCCTAAGTCTAGCAGCTTCGTCAGTTCATCCAGCGCGTCACGTCCCTCACGCAGCAATTGCGGGTCGACCAGGTCGGCCTGGGTCAGGCGATCGCGGTAGTGACGGTCAACCCAGTGATTCAGCGTATTGAAGAGTCTGTCGTTCATCAGCACCGCCGGATTGACTGCCTGCTGCTCCTGAGGCGTCAGCACCACCCGCAAACGCAGGCAGGCCGGGCCTCCCCCGTTATACATGCTTTCGCGCAGATCAAACACCTTCAGGGCTTTCAGTGGCGTGTCACCTTCGACCTGTTCGCACAGATAGCGCCAGACACCCGGATGCTGACGTGACTCTTCCGGCAGCACCAGCATCATGCTGCCGTCGGGACGGCTGAGCAGCTGGCTGTTAAACAGATAGGTCTCTACCGCCTCTTTTACCGAGACCCGATCTGCCGGTACTTCCAGTGCCACAAAGCCGGGCACGCGCGCCCGAAGCTGCGCCAGCAGTTCAGGCTGATTAACAAAGGCGTGCTGATGACAGAACAGCATCTGCTGGTTGCTGACCGCAATCACATCGTTATGAAATACGCCCTGATCGATCACGGCAGGATTCTGCTGCGCGAAAAGCACGCTTTCGGGTGAAAGCTGATGCAGACGGGCCACTGCCTCGCTGGCCTCACGGGTCTGCCGCGCCGGGTAACGTTGCGGAGCGTTGCCCTCATGGATGCTGTCGCGGCCATAGACAAACAGCTGCGCGCCGCGCTCTCCATAGCTCCCGCCGAGCCGGTTGTGGTTAGCCGCCCCTTCATCACCAAACATCGCCACCTGCGGCAACGCATCATGTACGGCAAAATGGCCGTCGTCGCGGAAGATGGAACGCAGCAGCCAGGCCGTTTCCGGCGCTTCCATTGCCCGATGGAATTTGTTGTTAAGATTTGCCACCGTCAGGTGAACCCGGCCATCCAGGCTGTCCGCGGACGGCGAAACCGTAGCGGCATTGGCGACCCACATCGCCGACGCGGAGCTGCAGGCGGAGAGTAATCCCGGCGCGGTTTTCCCGGCTGCCGCCAGCACCTGCTCATCGCTGCCGCTGAATCCGAGCTGGCGTAGCGCCGCAATATTGGGCCGCTCATGTGGCGGGATCACGCCCTGCACGTAGCCCATATCGGCCAGCGCTTTCATTTTCAGCAACCCCTGCTTTGCCGCCAGACGGGGATTCGAGGGCTGCAGCTGGTTACGGGTTGAGGCTTCGTTACCAAACGACAGCCCGGCATAGTGGTGGGTTAATCCCACCAGCCCATCAAAGTTGGCTTCTGTTGCCTTCATGATGTTTTCTCCGGCGCAGAAAAATCCAGGCCCGGCGACAGCGTGGCGGGCAGCGTCAGGTCCGGTGTCTCCAGTGAGGCCATCGGCCAGGCACAGTAATCCGCCGCATACCAGGCGCTGGCGCGATGGTTGCCCGACGCGCCAATGCCGCCAAACGGTGCCGTACTGGCTGCGCCCGTCAGCGGTTTGTTCCAGTTGACGATACCGGCGCGTGCTTCCAGCAGCAGTTGATCAAACTGCTGGCGTGAAGGCGAGATTAATCCGCACGACAGGCCGTAACGGGTCTGGTTCGCCAGCGTAATCGCCTCATCAAAGGTGTCATAGCGGACGACGCCCAGCAGCGGGCCAAAGACCTCTTCATCCGGGATGCCCTGCACACCGGTTAAATCGATAATGCCTGGCGTCAGTATGGCGCTGTGGCGATCCGGCCAGCGCATCGCCAGCAGCACTTCGCCACCCGCCGCCACCCGACGTTGCCACTCACCCATAATCTTCTCTGCCGCGCCGGTGGAGATCACGCTGCCCATAAAGGGTTGCGGCTCAGCATTCCAGGCGGCCGGTTGCAGTCGCCCCGTCACTTCAGCCAGCCGCTGCAGAAAGGCATCACCCACCTCGCCGCGTTTAACCAGCAGACGCCGGGCGCAGGTGCAACGCTGACCGGCGGTAATAAAGGCGGACTGCAACGTGATGTTGACGGCCGCATCCAGTTCAGCAGGGTCTTCTACAATCAGAGCGTTATTGCCGCCCATTTCCAGCGCCAGCATCTTCTCAGGCTGACCGGCAAACTGGCGATGCAGTTGATAGCCGGTGTGAGCGCTGCCGGTAAACAGCAGGCCATCAATCTGGCTACAGGTAGCCAGCGCCTGACCGGTTTCACGTCCACCCTGCAACAGCGCCAGTACGCCAGCTGGCAGGCCCGCCGCCAGCCAGATCTCAATCGTTTTTTCGGCGGTCAGCGGCGTCAGTTCACTGGGTTTAAAAACCACGCAGTTACCCGCCAGCAGCGCCGGCACGATATGCCCGTTTGGCAGATGACCGGGGAAGTTATAGGGACCAAATACCGCCAGTACCCCATGCGGACGATGGCGCAGCGAGCTTTCGCCTTCATGCTGCTCACCGGTGCGGCTATGGTACGCCTTCACCGAAAAGCCGATTTTATTGATCATCGCGCCGACTTCAGTCAGCGCTTCCCAGCGCGGCTTGCCGGTTTCACGGGCGATGGTTTCTGCCATTTCTGTTTTGTGCGCTTCAAGCCCGGCGGCAAATTTCTCTATGATCGCCTGCCGTTCCGCCAGCGGGCGTCTGGCCCAGGCCGGAAAGGCGGCGCGCGCCGCGTCACAGGCCGACGTGACCTGCGCGGCCGATGCAGCCTGGCCCTGCCATAGCGTCTCGCCGCTGACCGGATCCGCTTTCGTCAGGATCTCCGCGTCGCCGCTCAGCCATTCTCCCTCTATCAGGTGCGTCATGCTGTTTTCTCCTCTTTGAAGAGCGTCACCACGCGCAGGCTATCGCCCGGCTGGCAGTGGAGCGCCCGCATCTGTTCATCCGTGAGTTGCACGCTGTCGCTGTCGGCATGGGCCGGGATCAGCGCCACACGGAACTGGCGGTAATGGTTATTGGCAACC
Organism: Pantoea sp. QMID4; assembly: GCF_030270445.1. Taxonomy (NCBI): domain Bacteria; kingdom Pseudomonadati; phylum Pseudomonadota; class Gammaproteobacteria; order Enterobacterales; family Erwiniaceae; genus Pantoea; species Pantoea sp. QMID4. The sequence continues at coordinate 288,952 of NZ_BSXL01000006.1, forward strand.
AGGCAAAGCGGCGCATCAGCCGGATTTTCGCCCGGTTCTGCGCTGCGCAGACGGCTTTTGCGTACGGCGCGAATGTGGTCGATATCGCACTCCAGCGTCGGGCCGCCATCAAAAATGTCGACATAATTGAGGTAGCGGAAGCCCTCCGCCTCCAGCACGGCACGGGCAGGAGCGGTTTGTGGATGCACCTGTCCGATGACGGCCTGCGCCTCTGGCGTCAGGTAGTCGATGTAGAGCGGATGCTTCGGCATCAGCTCCGCAATAAAGGACTTCTGGCCGGTGCCGCTAAGAAAATCGGCTTTGCTGAATTCCATTGAGAAGAAACGGCTGCCGACGCTCTCCCAGAACGGTGAATGGCCCTGCTCATCGCTGACGCCACGCATCTCAGCCACCACCCGATTGGTGAAGCGTTCACGGAAACTGGCCATAAACAGGAAGCGGGACTTCGACAGCAGATAGCCGTTTTTGCCGTCACGGTAGTCAGGATCGAGGAACAGCGTGCAGAGTTCACTGCTGCCGGTATGATCGTTACTCAGCGACAGCGTGGGCAGCGCAGCATAGACATTCAGCTCTTTCGACGCGTGCACCTGAGTGCCGACGCGAAAGTTGTACCAGGGATCCTGCAGGCCGACCGCTACCTCAATGGCGCAGATGCCCACGGCACGGTTATCTTTACTGTCAGCCAGCACAAAGACATAGCCCTGCTCAGCGCGTGGCAGTGAATCCTCCCAGGTCTGCAGCGATCGATCGATACGCGCCTGTAACGTGGCGCTATCAACGGGCAGCGAGGTCAGCCCGCCGCCGGTTTTACCGGCCAGCGCCATCAGCTGGCTTAAATCATCGCGTTCAACCGGACGGATTACCATCATGATGCGGACCCTCGAACCAGACGCTCACATACCTCAGCAAAGCGTGCCATGCCGAGCTTCACTTCCTGCTCACTGATATTCAGGGCGGGGGCAAAACGTACCACGTTAGCCCCGGCAATCAGCACCATCACGCCCATTTCAGCGGCGGCCAGATTGATCTCTTTGGCTTTACCGGCAAAGTCGTCACTGAGCACCGCGCCAATCAGCAGACCCAGACCACGCACCTCTTTAAACAGATGCAGGCGCTGATTGATCTCATCCAGGGCCGCGACAATCCACTCATGACGTTGCGTGACACCCGCCATCATGTCAGGCTGGTTAATCAGCTCCATCACTTTACCGGCAACCGCACCCGCCAGCGGATTGCCGCCATAGGTGGTGCCATGGGTACCGACGCCCATCACCAAGGCCAGATCGTCGCGGGTCAGCATCGCACCAATCGGGAAGCCGCCGCCCAGCGCTTTGGCACTGGTGAGGACATCCGGCGTGACGCCATAATGCATATAGGCGTAAAGCGAACCGGTACGGCCCACGCCGCTCTGCACTTCATCAAAAATCAGCACGGCCTGATGCTTATCACAGAGTTCACGCAGTCCACGCAGGAACGCCGGATCGGCAGGCAGCACGCCGCCCTCGCCCTGAATTGGTTCAACAATTACGGCGCAGGTATGGTCATTAATCATTTCAGCGGCTGCAGCCAGATCGTTAAACGGTGCATGCTGGATCTCAGGCGGCAACGGCGCAAAATCTTTTGAGTAGGCGGGCTGACCACCGGCTGAGACGGTAAACAGGGTGCGTCCGTGAAATGCATTCTTAAACGCCACGATGCCACTTTTATGCGGGCCAGCACGGTCATGCGCCACTTTGCGCGCCAGTTTCAGCGCTGCTTCGTTTGCTTCCGCGCCGGAGTTACAGAAGAACACCCGGTCTGCAAAGGTGGCGTCGATCAACTGCTTCGCCAGTCGCAGGATCGGTTCGTTGGTGTAGCCATTACCGGTGTGCCATAACCGTGCGGCCTGTTGCTGCAACGCCTGCTGTAACGCCGGATGCGCATGCCCTAACGCATTAACAGCGATGCCACCGGCAAAGTCGATGTAATCTTTACCGTTTTGATCCCAGACGGTAGAGCCTTCTGCGCGAACCGGTATAAAGGTCGCAGGTGCATAAACCGGCATCATCCATTGATCGAAATCGTGACGTGAAACGTGCAGTGCCATAACCCATTCTCCTGCTTTAGTTTACCGGCCAGGTAAAGCTTATGTTTTAAAATTGTTAAAGGATGTTGTAGTGCAGCCCTACTGTAGAGTGCAGTTAACGTGCCAGCCAGAGAATTAATGCATAAAATGGTCATCACGACGTAATATCAACGAGTTAGGAGCTAACGATATTCACTTTATTTGCATATATAGTGAATAGTTGTCTGATTGCAGCGGCAAAGCCGGGTTTTAAACAGCAGAATTATGCATCCGCGGGATGAAATATCGCTTTTGTGATCGCTGATAAACTATCTCTCCATAAAAACCCTTTTCCTGCCCTGTTTTAGCGCAGCTTGCCTCTCACTGGTGCAGCGATGGTCGCCGTATTTCGCCTGAACCAAGAGCGCTAATTAGCAAAAATTAACAAACTATTTTCATTTATCACGCCGGCCGGATTAATTTCCCCATCTATTATCGATTAATTAATGAACAATGTGATGACACTTTAATCAGTGTCACGCAGATTATTTCTGACGTGATTATCGGGCGGGAAATAATATTTCAGAAAAGATGAACAGATATTAATATGCAGACTAATGATTAGAAGTGAATCCTTGTGGAATTATCACTTTCATAAAAGTCACTATAATTAATGCAGGGAGTAATCTGATTTAATTTTATACAGTTAACTTATGCATTAAAGTGTGTTTTTTATAACTAATTTACTGATAATAAATCAATTTTACACTATTTCTCCTGAGTTTTTTATTAGAAGAAAATCTTATTACCCTGTCATTTAATCTTCTTTTCCCCGCTATTATTCATTAGTTGAATATAGACATCACATTTTGTTACTTTTATTGCGCTTTGTAATTTTAACTTTTTGTGTCATTTTCATTTCACCCCGCATCAGGGGAATAATAATTAATGAATACAGGGTAATAATTAAATGATGAAGCGCACTTTACTGACGGCTATTATGCCGTTACTGATCGGTCTTTCTTCCGCACAGGCCGCAGAAATTTATAACAAGGATGGCAATAAGCTGGACCTGGTCGGCAAGATTAACGTGTCACACCTCTTTTCTGACGACGATAACAACAACGGTGATACCTCTTCTTATGCCCGTTTTGGTTTTAAGGGCGAGACGAAGATTACCGATCAGCTCACCGGTTATGGCTTCTGGCAGTATCAGTACAGCCTTCACAACTCCGAAGGCAGTGACGCACAGGCCACCAACCGTACCCGTCTGGGCTATGCTGGCCTGAAATTTGGTAAGGCCGGTGCGCTGGATTACGGACGTAACTATGGCCTGGTCTATGACGCGCTGAGTTACACCGATATGCTGCCGTTCTTCGGCGGCGATTCAGGTTATACCGACGCCTTCCTCTCTGGCCGCTCAACTGGCGTGCTGACCTGGCGTAACAGTGATTTCTTTGGTCTGGTAGACGGGTTAAATCTTGCTGCACAGTATCAGGGTAAAAACGACCGCAGCAGTAACATCGACGGCGTGCGTCGTTCGAATGGCGATGGTTTTGCCCTCTCCGCATCTTATGACTTCGATTTCGGCCTGAGCTTCGCTGGCGCATTTGCCAGCCTGGATCGCACCACGTCGCAGAACGCTGCCGCACGCGGTGAAGGCGAAAAAGCCCAGCACTGGGCAACCTCAGTCAAATATGATGCGAACCAGGTTTATCTGGCCGCAATGTACGGCGAAACCCTGAACGCCACGCCGATCAGCGGTGGCTTTGCCAACAAAGCGCAAAACTTTGAAGCCGTGGCACAGTATCAGTTCCTGAACGGCTTCCGTCCATCCGTGGGTTACGTCTCATCGAAGGGTAAAGAGATTGAAAATATCGGCGATGCCGACATTGTTAAGTACACCGCCGTGGGTGCCACTTACTATTTCAACAAGAATATGTCGGTCTATGGTGAATACCGCATCAACCTGTTGAAAGATAACAACCCGCTCGGTCTGGCGACCGACGACATCACCGCGCTGGGTCTGATTTACCAGTTCTGATGAGACAACAGGCCCGGCGCTTCCTGCCGGGCCTGTTTACTGACTCACGCCAGCCATAATCCGTTCTCACGCCGGTTTTAGCCCAGCGCCCTGACTACGTTAACCGCCACGGCCTCTTCCTGCATCAGCTCTTCCACGTTGGCCGATGCCAGCAGCGTGGTTGCCTGCCCGGCAGGCACCGGACGGCTGAAAAGATACCCCTGACCATAATCACAGCCGCGTTTTCTCAGCCACCGCAGCGTAGCGACATCCTCGATGCCCTCTGCCGTAATAACCACATTCAGCCCCTGACAGAGCGCCAGCAGCGTTTCCACGACTTTACGCTGCTCCGACCCGGTCACAATTCCGGCAATAAACGTCTGATCAATTTTGATTTTGGTAATACCCAGCCCCAGCAATACGGAGAGATTGGAATAGCCAGTGCCGAAATCGTCCAGTACCACGCCGATACCGGCCTCTTTCAGCAGGCGGATCGCTTCGCGGGCATCATCAGAGATGGCCATGACGTTCTGTTCCGTGATCTCCAGTTCCAGCATGACCGGTCCGGCATGCTGCATGATGCGGGACAGACAGGTGGTTAGCGACGGTCTCAGCAACTGCTCCGGGGTAATGTTCAGCGACAGGCAGAGCCCGGCGGGCCATGCCCGTGTTGCACTGACCGCATCCTGCAGCAGCGCCACGGTCATGCTGTCCATCAGCCCCAGCCGTTCCACCACCGGCAGAAACTCGGCGGGTGAAACCGTCTGCCCCGACGCGGTGATCCAGCGTGCCAGTATTTCAAAGCCGGTAATGTTTCCGCTTCGCAGCGACACCAGTGGCTGCAGAAAGGGAACGATGGCGTGGCCGCTGACGGCAGCAACGACTTCCTGCTCCAGCCTTTCCCGCTGGCGAAAGCGCAACTCCATGTCTGGTGTGAACCGCGCCAGATGAGAACGCGTGTTCTGTTTAGCTTCGTACAGCGCCAGATCCGCCGCCCGTACCACATCGGCCTGCCCCGTGCAGGCTGAACTGGCAATGCCTGCGGAGAGACTGAGGAAGGTATGCGGGCCGGTCCGGATGGATGCCGCATGCTGACAGAGACTTTCAGCGGCGGCCAGCGCCTGCTCAGCCTGGGGCACCGCGGTTACGATAGCAAACTCATCCCCACCAATGCGAAACACCTGGCTCTGCGTGCCCGCTGAGGTGGTCAGCAGCCCGGCCAGCGCAACCAGCGTGGCGTCACCCTGGCGATGACCGTTCAGGTCATTGATACTCTTGAAATCATTGATGTCGAGCAGCGTCAGGGTGTAAGGCATCTCTCCGGTATTCAGCGCCGTAAGGTGTGAGGTGAATGACCGACGATTCATCACGCCGGTCAGCGCATCCGTGCCGGCCAGCCTGAGTGCATTTTTTTCTGCTCTCAGCGATTTGCGGATCAGATTCACGATAATCAGCGCCGGGATAATCATTGCCAGCCCGGCAAATGCAGTCGCAGTCAGGATAAACCGCACCCGCTCGCTGGTTTCGAAACCGGGATCGTAGCCCAGGCCCAGCAGGCTGGAAACCCGCGCCTCAAGCCCGAATTCCCACAGTATGGAGAGTAAAATGATGGTCGCAATATTCAGCACTGCGAGCCAGAAAAGTTTCAGGCGCATGCGTTCATTCCCGGTGATGGAGAGTGTCAGAGTGTTGTTTTAATTATCAGTAAAAATCCGGGGTGTATGTCTCATAGCCTGTCAGCTTAACTGCCGACGATCATCACCCCTCCGCTATTTCTGATCATAGAAATCACGCGTTCTCACCGCCTCGCGCCAGCACAACAGAAGACCTGCGCGGCGCGGCGCGTGCCGGTTACGTCATCAATATCGATGAGTGTTCTATCGGCAGCAACGGCCAGATTAACAGGCCAGTCCGGTTATATTTATGCATTATGACGGTTTCAACGGGTCATGTGACAGGAAGGCGGAACACCGCACAGTGCGTCAGGATACACCATGAAAGGGCGGTTAAATCATTCATTAACAATAGGTTGAATCGTCATCCGCTGACGTAAGTCGTTGCGCAAATTTGCGTGACGAAGCCTGGAAGCATGACACTTTTTTATTTATCACCGGCGGTCTGATTACATGGGAGACATTCCGGCAACGCATACTTTTATCGCACAAAACTAAATAGCACTCAATTTAGTTAAGTGCAACCCTACAGAACCCTCTCCGGCTGCCGATACCGGGTTACCCAACGAACGCTTCCGGAAGATCGATGAAAATCTCAACGCGCCTTAGCGCACGTTTTGGCCTGCTGATTTTGCTGTTTATTATTTGTGCCGGTACCGCGATTCAGGCGCTGAACAGCGCCCGTAATAGCATGGACGAGGTGGTCAATGTCCGGCTGAAAAAGTACCAGACCGTGCTGGATATGCGTGGCGGCGTGCGTGTTATGGCCATTGCGGTGCGTAACCTGGCCCTGATGACCGACCTGTTGCGATGAAGCCAGAATGGGAACGTCTGCTAAAACAGCGGGCGCTTTACATCAACAATCGTGAAGCGCTGTCGCGCATGATGCAGACTGATGCCGGCCCCGCGGGACGCGAGGCGATGAGCAGAATTGAATCTGCCGAAGAGGCCGCGCTAGCTACCCTGATGAACGCCGGGAAACTCGGGCTGGAAAACCGTCAGCAGGAGGTTACCGACTATCTGTTAACCGTAGCGCGTCCTGCGCAGCAGACTCTGCTTAACGCGATCAACGATCTGACTGAGCTTGAGATGCGCAACAGCCGGGATGCGGTGGTGGAAAACGGGAACGCTATCGCCCGCACCACCTGGATACTGATCATCCTGGCAGCGATCTCCGTGCTGGCTACGGTCGCTACCTGCGCGTTAATTGTGCGTATGCTGATGCGTCAGCTGGGCGGCGAACCTGTTCAGGTACAGACGCTGGCTGCCGCGATCGCGGCTGGCGATCTCACCTCCGTGGTTACGCTGCGACGTGGCGACAACACCAGTCTGCTTGCTTCGTTACGCGGTATGCAGACCAATCTGCGCGAGCTGGTAACGCAAATCAAGGATGCTTCCGCTTCAGTGGCGCTGGCGGCCGATGAGATTTCCCAGGGCAACAGTGAGTTCTCATCCCGTACCGAGCAGCAGGCTGCTGCGCTGCAGGAAGCCGCAGCCGGCATGGAGCAGCTTACTGCCACAGTAAAAAGCAATGCGGCGGGCGCGCATCAGACGGCGGGTTCAGCACGCGAGGCTGCCACACTGGCCCATGCAGGCGAAGCGGATGTTCAGCGCCTGTGAGAAACCATGCATGACATTTCACTGAGTGCCGTGCGGGTGCGTGACATTACGTCGGTGATTGAGGGCATCGCTTTCCAGACCAATATTCTGGCGCTTAACGCCGCAGTAGAAGCAGCACGTGCCGGGGAAGACGGTCGCGGATTTGCCGTGGTGGCGGGTGAAGTCCGCTCGCTGGCCCAGCGCAGCGCCACTGCGGCACGCGACATCAGGCAGCTGATTGAGCAGGCGGTCACGCAGGTCGAGGAAGGTGTCACGGTGGCCGCAGGAACGGGTGAGCGCATCCTGAAAATTGTCAGCCGCGTAGGTGAACTGGCCGATGCCATGGACCACCTTTCACTCTCCTCCGGTGAGCAGATGCAGGGCATTTCTCAGGTCAGCATTGCGATGAGTCAGATGGACGGCGTCACGCAGAATAACGCCGCGCTGGTAGAAGAGTCCTCTTCTGCGTCACAGTCCCTGCTGGCACGGGCGCGCGACCTGCGTGGCCTGGTCGGGACCTTCACCGTATGAACCCTCCCGGCGGACACTGTTTCGCCGATACGGCTGACCTTATCAGCCGTATCGGCGGGCTAAAACAGGATGCAGATATTCTGCTGCTGCAGCTCAGCGAAGGAGAGTAACTGAGCGTGGATACCTTCGCCAATAACTGGATACATCTGACCGGGCTTTAGAGCCGGATTCAGGCGCACCTGAGTGACCGCGCCCTGATGGATAAACGGGTGCGCACCGGCCTGCTACTGGCCGCTGACCTGCTGGCGGTGGGAAGAATGATTGCGGTCATGGATAACTTTCTGTGCTGCACAGGCATTACCCGATGACCGCGCAGCGCTGACAGTGTGCGGCATTTATTTCTGCGTTAAAGACTGAAAAATTGCGGCGAATCTTAGCCGTATTGCCCCTGGCGCACGTTGTGTTCCAGGCGCTACGCCCGGTTATGTTGACTTCAATTTAATTTGATTCAATACTGAGCCACCTTTCACCCGGAGGCGCAGCCAGCGGCTTTTCCTCTCGCCGCGAAAGCGCCTGAAAGTTGGGTGTCTGACACCCGACAAGAGATGCTGCCGCAGTCCGCATCTTCCCGATACACGCTTAGCAAGACTTCAGGGCTGACAAGCCGCCGGTGGTCTGGCTCTCCTGCCCCGGACTCAGAATGAGTAAAGATATGAATGATGAAACCGCGGGGATCGCTGATACATCTCCCGCCAGTGCAGCGCCTGAAACCATCGACCAGTTTCTCTGCTTTGCGCTCTACTCCGCATCGCTCGCCATGACAAAGCTCTATCAGTCGCGGCTGAAACCGCTGGGGCTGACCTATCCGCAGTATCTGGTACTGCTGGTGCTGTGGGAAAAAGATGGCCTGACCGTCTCCGATATTGGCGCACGCGTCCGGCTGGATTCCGGCACGCTCAGTCAGCTTCTGAAGCGGCTGGAGAGCGCAGGCATCATCTGTCGCCAGCGTGACACCGGGAAGGATGAGCGCCGGGTTGTGGTCTCCCTGACGGAACAGGGTCACCAGCTCAAAGTCGCGGCGGCGGGCGTCCCGGCCGATATGATCTCCGTAATGGATACCGCCTGCAGTGAGCTTGGTGAACTGACGACCCAGGTTGCCACGCTGCGGGAAAAACTGCTTAAGGCCCTGCCATGATGCTGGCTTTTGATAAACGTGCGGGCAGTCTGAATCACCGACGCGTTGCCCGTTCAGATGCTTTTCAGCGGAATTGCTGCCCCGGAGTTTCTTTTGAGTACCGATAAATCCGCGGATATGGATGATGTCCATGCCGTGGTAGGACAGGCTGTTTCCAGCCTGCTGAAGTCAGGCAAGACGGCAGGCATACAGGAAATCATTGCGTTCCTGAAACAACAGGAAGCGCGATCAGTCAACGGTCAGAGAGAAGTCTATGCCAGAGCCGTTCGTGTCGTGACGAAACTAGTTAACTGACCCTGCCAGGCTGAGCGGCGCTGATCAGATAATCGTCACAACCGCCGTTCCTTATTCTCCTGTTCGTATAAACGCCGGACCTGGCCCAATGAATCTCTGTTCTTCAGGGCCACGCATTCACCGGCCCTGTTTATCCGGCCGGTTCAGACGTCGTTATTCGCTATGCGCCACCCGGGCAACGTCTCTGACGGCGCTTTCTACCCGCTCTGAATCTTTCTGAATGCTGGCTATCACTTCCCCTGCCTCACGCATCAGCAGTACCCCCTGACCGGTGTTCGCCAGCGAAGTTTCAATTCCCCGCAGCACCTCTCTGGCCAGTTGATTATTCCCTGCTACCACCCGCTCAATCTCCTCGGTCGCACTGCTGACGCTGGCCGCCAGGCTGCGGACTTCTGCCGCGACGACGGCAAAGCTGCGGCCCGACGTGCCTGCCCGCGCCGCTTCAATAGCGGCGTTCAGTGCAATAAGGCGTGTCTGCATGGCAAAGCGCCGGATGGTTTCAACCATGCCATCAATGCTGTCAGACTGGCTGTTCAGACGCGTCACATCTGCCGACACCACGCTCATCTCTTCAGCAATCCGGCTGATCATCTGAATGCTGCTGTCGATAACATCCGCGCCCGCCTGTGCACTTCCCCGCGTCTGGATAGCCATGTTCCAGGCATTTAACGCCGCGTCATATTCCTGCTGATTACGAAGTACCTGTTCCGTCACATCGGTGGCGAACTTAACAATTTTAGTAAGCTGTCCATCGCTGTTGAATACCGGATTGTAAGTGGCCCTGAGCCAGAGCGGTTCGCCACGCCGGTTAAGGCGGGGAAACTGGCCCGAAAAGAACTCGCCCTGATTCAGCCTCAACCAGAACTGCCGGTACTCCTCACTCTGAGAGAGCGCATCTGAACAGAAAAGCCGGTGATGCTTTCCTATGACTTCGGCAGCCTGATAACCGGTAGCCTCAAGGAAGTTATCATTTGCCTCCAGCACGTGGCCATCAGGGCTAAAGGCGATGACGGCCATGGAACGGCTGATTGCATTGATGAGCGACGCCTGCTCCAGTGATGACTGCATTCTCTCTGAAATATCAGCGGCTATTTTCACGATCCTGAATACCCGTCCGCGCCGGTCAGTCACCGGAATATAGCTCGCCTCCAGCCAGACTGGCCGCATGCCGTTAGCCAGCCGCAGATATTTATCACTGAAGCTTTCACCTGCCGCCAGCCTCTGCCAGAAACGGCGATATTCTGGCGAGTTCACCAGCGTGGGCGGACAGAACATGCTGTGGTGCTGACCGACAATTTCGTCCGCCCGGTATCCCATGGCCGCCAGAAATAGCGGGCTGGCTCTCTGAATAATGCCTTCAGGCGTGAACTCAATCACGGGCATAGCGCGCCCCAGCGATCGGAATGACGCGGCGGCGTGCAGGCCACGCTGACGGAGAAAAGAAGGAACAAGATATTTCAGTAAACTCAGGCGCATCAGCAGTACCAGTAAGCGGTGGAATTGCTCCTGTTATCGGCATTTTGCCGGCGTACCTTACGCATCGCTGCAATAGTTTCGGCTGATGATTGCAACATGATGTTACTACTGACACATAAGCCTGACGGACCCATCAGCACGACCCTGTGATAAATTCGGCCGGACGTACCCTGCACCGCGCCGGCCGGATCTACCCGACAGAGCGCCGTGCTGGCAGGTGTCCGCTAGAGCGCCGTGCCGGTGGGTGCCATTAAATCGTAACGATCGTTTTGCGGGGATGCGTCCATGGCCATCGGCGGCTCAATTTTCAGGGTGATCCAGTTAGAGGTGACACGCTGCTGCTTGCTGTCCTCCAGCGTCACCGACAGCCGGTATTCGTTGCTGGCGTCTGGCGACGGGTCCCACTGCGGTAAGATCACACTCCAGCCCTGCGGATCGGCGTTATTGGCCGGTGGCGTCAGGCTCAGCGCCTGCGTGTCACCCTGCCAGCTCACTGCCTTGATGTCATTGCTGGCCCGCACCTGCAGCTTCAGCGGCAGACTCTCGCCACTGCTTAACTGCCAGGGGGGTGTCGCCAGGAACACCGACAGCGTTTTGCGCTGACGGAATGAGAGCACCGGCGTATCGCTGCGCGTCACGGTATCGTAACGGCTGCCGCGCAGGGAGCGCGCTTCCGCGACGTTACCGGCATCAAGCTGACGGCTCAGCGCTACGCCAAATCGGTAGTTCAGTTTCAGACCGAGTTGATCCTGGCTTTCACCGGCACTGCTGGCTTTGTGGGTGGCAGACAGCGTCACCAGCGGCACCGGCGTGTAAGAGAGGCCAAACGACATGGCGGAGGGATTGTGGTAGCGGTTGCCGCTGTTAAACAGATCGACATTCTCCCCCAGATATTGCTGATAGCTCACCGAGACGCCCAGTTGACGATAAAAAGGCAGATAGCTCTGGCTGGTGATGTCATAGCCGCGCGCCATGCGCTGCTGCTGCGAATCGCCCAGATTTTTCCAGCCAGAAAGCGGCTGATAGTAGTTGGCAGAGAAACGCATCGAATCACTCCAGGCTTCAGTTCCCACCGAGGCGCGCTGCAGGCCGCTGCTGAAGACGTGATCGACAAAGCCGTTGTAGCCCAGCAGCCAGTTACCGGCGTCCCAGCGTTGTCCCAGTCCCGCATTGCCGACCAGACCCTCACCGGTATCATGCAGGCCAAGCTGGCTGAAGGTAAGCAGGCTGTTCTCGTCGGCCAGTGTGCTGAAGAGATCGCCGCCCGTGCCGGCAAAGTTGCCGTTCATGTCGACTTTCAGATCGAGCTGCGCGGTACCATAAGGGGAAAGCAGTGACTGCCCTTCGCTCTCAACCCGGTCGGCCACTTCATCGCGCAGATGATTGAATGCCCAGACGCCCGCCTGCTGGCCAAACGTAACATTGCTGTCGCTGTTGTTACTCGCTTCACCGATGCTTTTCGCCACCGCTGCCAGCTTTTTGCTCCACGCTTCATTCTCGTCGCGGGTGCTGCCAAGCGTTGGCAGCGACTCACTGTAGCGCGCAGGATTGTCGAACGGCGTTTCTGACACTGCCGTTTCAGTCTGAAACGCGCGGGCACTCTGCATGGCAGAGAGCGACAGCGCAATCAAAGAGAGAACCCCTGTTTTAGGTATCATGTCACCCGGCACGTTAATTAATTTGTTGCTGCGATAAAGTCAAATTCATTGACCATTACCTTAACATATTGTGACGGGGATTCAGGACAGCAAAGGCATTTTGTGCATATAACAGAAAAGTCTGGCATACAAAAGACCTGCTATGCAGCAGGCCAGCGTCATCTCAGGCGTCATCAGGAGAAGATTAAGCCGCCATCCACGTTAATGGTCTGTCCGGTGATATAGCGCGCATCCTCTGAAGCCAGAAACGCCACCAGCCCGGCGACATCCTGCGGCTGACCGGCACGCTTCAGCGGAATGTTTTTCACCCACTCCGCCATCAGCTCACCTTTGCCGTAGGTTTTCTCCTCGCTGCTGAGGATCTCGCCCCAGACGCGATCGTTGTAATCCCACATCTCACTCTCAATGATGCCGGGACAGAAGGCGTTGACCGTAATGTTCCACGGTGCCAGCTCCAGCGCCAGACTCTGGGTAATGCCGATGACCCCCATTTTGCTGGCGGCATAGTGGGGCGTGTAAATAAAGCCCTGTCGTCCCTGCCCCGATGAGGTGTTAATCAGACTGCCGCAGCTCTGCTTCACCATATATTTCGCCGCTTCACGACAGCAGAGCCAGACGGCAGTGGTGTTCACGGCCAGAATCCGCTCAAAGTCGCTTTTCGGCATGGTGTCGAAGCGGTCAATGGTAATCGCGCCCGCATTCTGAATCGAGACGTCAATCTGACCAAAGCGTTCAAAGGCCTGCTGATAGAGCTGCTGCACAGCCTCTTCATCCGTAACGTCGACCTGCAGCGCCAGAGTCTCACTGCCATACTGCTGCGAAAGCTGGTCAGCTGTGGCAAAGACCCGATCGGTATTTGACACCATCACCAGCCTGGCCCCATCACGGGCGAAACGCGCCGCGATCCCGGCACCGATGCCGCGACAGGCACCGGTAATCACCACTGTTTTTCCACGTTGTTCGCGGCTCATAATTGCTCCTGTTAACTGTGACGGATATCAGTGAGAGGCACCGCCTGCTGCTTTTTTTCATGGCGACGCAGCAGCACCACTTTGCTTTGCAGACGTTGCTGGAACTGGTCGATCACGACGGCGGTGACAATCACCAGACCTTTAATCACCATCTGCCAGAAATCGCTGACGCCCATCATCACCATGCCATCCGCCAGGAAGACGATAACGAACGCGCCAATTATCGAGCCGGACACCCGCCCACGCCCGCCCGCCAGCGCCGTACCGCCCAGCACCGTGGCCCCGATGGCGTCCATCTCAAACATGTTGCCGGTCATCGGATGCGCGGTCTGCAACTGAGACGCCACCACCAGCCCGACCAGACCGGCGCAGAGGCCGGAAAAAGCGTAAACAAAAATTTTCACTTTGATCATCGGCACGCCCGCCAGCCGCGCGGCGGACTCATTGCCGCCAATGGCGTAGATGTAACGGCCCAGTGGGGTTTTGCGCGTCAGGTAGAGGCCGAGCAGTAAGAAGCCGAGCATCAGCCAGATTGGCAGATAAACGCCCAGCACAGTACCGGAACCCAGCAGGGCAAAACCGGTGTTGCCCAGCGCGGGCATCCCGACCAGATTGGCGTAGGTGCCGCCGTCGTTGAATAGCAGTGCCGCACCGCGCGCCACATACATCATGCCCAGGGTACAGATAAAGGGGGCCACGCCCAGTCGGGTGATCACCGTACCGTTAATCAGCCCGACCAGCACACCAAAGATCGCCACCACCAGAATCACTTCCGGCACGTTGAGAAACAGCGTATTGCCCCCCCATAACGGAATGCCACTGGTCAGTAGCGCACCCGCCACCATGCCGCAAATCCCGGCGACCGCGCCTACCGAGAGATCAATACCGCCGGTGAGGATCACCAGCGTCATCCCTATCGCCAGCAACCCGGTAATGGCGACGTGCTGCGTCATAATCAGCAGGTTAGAGGGGGTCAGAAAGTTCGGCACCATCACGCTGAAGAAGCCGACCACAATCAGCAACGCAATAAAGGTGCGCGCCTTGAGCAGGTACATATAGAGCAGATATTTTTGGTTCATGACATTCTCCGGCCAGCTTAGCCCAATGGGCCAGGCGCTTAATCCTGCGGGGTTGATGCCGCGATCAGATGTTCTCTCGTTGCCGCTGCGCGGGGCAGATCGGCCGTTATCCGGCCATCGGCCATCACTAAAATGCGGTCCGCCAGCGCCATCACCTCATCCAGCTCGGACGACGAAAACATCACGGCCAGCCCCTGTTGCGCCAGATTGCCAATCAGGTGATAAACGTCGGTTTTGGCACCGACATCGATGCCGCGCGTCGGCTCATCCAGCAATACCACCTGCGGCCCGGTCATCAGCGCCTTACCCAGCACCACCTTCTGCTGATTACCGCCACTTAGCGCCGTGACCGGCAGATCGGGATCGCTGACTTTAATCGCCAGATGGCCGATCATCTCACTGACCCGCTGCTGCTCCCGGCCCGGATTCAGCAGCCCCAGCGCCCGACGAAAACCGCGCAGGCTGAAGTCAGAAAGCGTCATGTTGGCAGTAACCGACATCAGTTCAATCACCCCTTCGCCTTTACGATCTTCGGGCACCAGCGCGATGCCGCTTTTCAGCCGCTGCTGAAAACTGCGTTTCGCCAGATCCTTACCGGACAGCCGGACCCGGCCCGACTGACAGGGCATCAGGCCAATCAGCCCCTTAAACAGCTCGGTACGCCCCGCGCCCAGCAGTCCATAAATGCCGATCACCTCACCTTTACGCAGGCTGAAACTGACCTCATTCAGCTTGTAGCCGCCGTTCTGATGCAGCGCGGTCAGCCCCTCAACCTCCAGCACCGTTTCCCCTTGTGGCGCAGGCTGATAGTCGAACTGTTTTTTCTTATCGCCCACCATCTGGGCGATAATCCACGGCACGCTGACGTCGCGTACCTCGCGCTCACTGATAAAGCGCCCATCGCGAAAAATGGTGATGTGATCGCCTATCTCCATCAGCTCTTCCAGCCGGTGTGAGATATAGATAATGGTGACGCCGCGCCGCTTTAGCTGGTCGATGACATTGAACAGCACTTTCACTTCCGACTGGCTCAGGGCGCTGGTGGGTTCATCCATGATCAACACCCGGGTATCCTTCGACAGCGCCCTGGCAATCTCCACCAGCTGCTGATGACCGATGCCCAGTTCGCCCAGCGGCGCATAGGGATCGACATCGAGCTGTAGCCGCTGCAGTAGCGACTTCGCCAGCGCGTACTGATACTTTTCATTGATGACGCCGCGCTGGAAAAACTCGTTGGCGATAAAAATGTTGTCCATCACGTTCATGTTGGGAAACAGATTCAGCTCCTGAAAAATGATGCTGATCCCCTGCTTCTCCGCCTGATGGGTGGAGTTCAGCGACACCACCTGGCCATCCAGCAGGATCTTGCCCGACGACGGCGTTTCTACCCCGGCCAGCATCTTCATCATGGTGGATTTGCCGGCCCCGTTCTCTCCAATCAGCACATTCACTTTGTTGCGATATACGCGATAGCTGACCTGATCGAGCGCGATCACGCCGGGATAGAGACGCGACACGTTGCGCGTTTCGATAATCACGTCGCCGGACGGTTGCGGATTTTGCATCTGCCGCTCCTTATTGCCGGGTGATGGCAGCCGGGGTGATATCCGGCAGCTGTTGCGGAATGTCCCAGCTGCTGAATACGCCGCTGACCCTCACTTTGTCGCCAACCTTCGGTGCGAAGTGCTGCATCAGGGTTGAGGCATGCTGGTTGATCGCCTTGCCGTAATCACCAAACAGCACCTGATCGTTGAAGTCCTGATAACTCGCGCCTTTATAGACATCACGTAGCGCCGTGCCACGAATGATTGGCCCGATCTGAATAGTGACACTGTCACCCAATTCATCCTTCACGGTCATTTTTCCGCTACGCGAAGTGGTATTGACAGCGGTTACCTCGCCACGCACGGAGACGCTGAAGACGCAGGGATTCTCAGCCTGACTGCGATAGCCATAGGTCTGACAGGCGCTGTCAAAGTCTTTGGCAGACTGGAGCGACGTCATCAGCGTCGCCAGCGGTTTAGCCTCGGCCTGAATCTGCGGCACCAGCTTCTGCTGCCACAACTGGTCGATGTCGGCCATCTTCGGATTGGGGGGATTCTTCAGGTCAGCCAGCTCCTGCTGCGAGACAATTTTGCAGCCGCCTGACAGCATGACCACCAGCGTCAGCCAGACTCTTCGGGACATTTTCTTCTCCCTGGCGCCCGCTTTCGCAGGCGCGGCAGCGGTTAATTACGACTTGTAGTTAAAGTCCTGGACGCCTTTGGCGTTTTCCGGGGTAATCAGAATGCCGCGGAACATCACCCGCTGTTTTTCCGGCTTCACGCCTTTTTGAATGAAGTTATCGAGATCGGTCACGCCTTCAGCGGCGATCGCCTGTGCCTGCAACATCACCGTGGCTTTCAGTGTGCCCGCTTTTACTGCATCGCGTTCGTCGTTGCTGCCATCAATCCCCACTACGATCACATCGTTGCGACCGGCGGCTTTAAGCGCCGCAATGGCACCCAGCGCAACCGGGCCGTTACCGCAGATTACGCCTTTCACATCCGGATGCGCCTGCAGGATGCTGTCCATAATGCGCTTGCCGTCGATCAGAGTACCTTTGGCATCCTGACGCGCCACGCTCTGCATATCGGGGTACTGATCCAGCACCTGATGGAACGATTTTGAGCGGGTCACACAGTTATTGTCGGCCAGGTTACAGGCGAGTTCGGCGTATTTGCCCTTTTCACCCATCTTCTCGACAAAGACGTTGGCCACATCTGAACCCGCCTGGAAGTTGTTGTGGGTGATCTGCGCCAGCGCCACATCATCCACCGGGATTTCACGGTTGATCAGCACCACCGGAATGCCGGCATCTTTGGCTTTTTTGATCGCCGCCACGCTGGCGGTGGAGTCGGCGTTATCCAGCACGATGCCCTGCACTTTCTTACCGATAGCGGCGTCGATCAGTTCGCTCTGCTTCTTCACATCTTCGCCGTGCGACAGCACCGTGGTTTTGTACCCCAGCGCCTGCGCTTTGAGGCTGGCGCCTTTGGCCTCAGAGGCGTAGTAAGGATTATCGAGTGAGTTAACCAGAATCATAATGGTGCCTTTTTCGGCGGCCAACGCCGCCTGAGAAACCAGACAGGCAGCCACGGCAGTGCACAGCAGGGTACGCTTTTTCATGATGTTCTCTCTTATCGTTATGGCAGGGTATGAAGTCCCGGGTGTTGGGTTGGCCTTACCAGATGGTGAAGCCACCATCGATCATCAGATCTGCGCCGGTAATCATGTCGCTGCCGTTGCTGGCGAAGAACAGCACGGCGGCGGCGATTTCATCGGTATAGGCAAAGCGACCGAGCGGGATCAGCTTTTTCATCTGCTCGCCTTTCTCGCCGCGCCAGGCTTTCTCGCCCATCGGCGTCAGTACTACGGTAGGCGACAGGGTATTTACGTTGATGCGATGCGGAGCAAACTCTTTGGCCATCACTTTGGTCATGCCCAGCAGGCCCGCTTTGGCGGAGGTATAGGCGACATGGTTGTCGATCGCGATAGACGCCGCCTGGGAGGCGATATTAATAATCTTGCCGCCCGCACCGGCACGGATCATCAGCCGTGCGGCCGCCTGCGAGCAGAGGAAAGGTCCGGTAAGATTTACCGCGATCTGCTTCTGCCATTCGGCAAAATCGGTCTCAATCACGGGCTGCAGCATCACGTAGCCTGCGCAGTTGACCAGGATATCGATACGGCCATAGTGGGCAACCACCGCGTCAAACGCCTCTTCCACCGACGCGGGATCGGTGACGTCACAGCAGATAAACTGCACCCGATCGGCCGCGAAGTCCGCCTGCAGACTGGCAACTTTCTCCGCTTCAAACGGCGGATAGAGCAGTGCCAGACGCGCCCCCTTCTCCAGCAGCATGCCATTGGTCGCCATCGCGATACCGCCCAGCCCGCCGGTCACCACCGCCACCTTACCGGCCAGGTTCATTGCGGTATCCACGCCGTAGCGCAGGTTTACGTCATATTCACCACTCATC
The DNA here is from genome assembly GCF_030270445.1 of Pantoea sp. QMID4. NCBI lineage: Bacteria > Pseudomonadati > Pseudomonadota > Gammaproteobacteria > Enterobacterales > Erwiniaceae > Pantoea > Pantoea sp. QMID4. The sequence goes on from NZ_BSXL01000006.1 coordinate 307,457, forward strand.
CCACTCTTCCCTCATATTTTTGCTGATGCCGCTGACTCAATCATTTTCGAACAAAAATATAATCTATCGAAAAGAAATGATATGTGGGGCAGATCAAATTTCGACCATCTGCCGTTCAAAGCCGTTTATCTGATTGAAAAGACGTGATCTGGCTTCCAGTCCCGAAATAAAGCCTGCTGACTGCAATCGGGAAACCATGAGAGATTCATTAACCTGCGGATTATTTAGTTTTCGTTCGAAAACAAAAGGCAATCCAGGTCATCTCGCATTCATAAAAATGGCGCGTTAAACTCAGCCACAGAGACTTTGTTCGCCCGAGCCATCAGGTTACTGGAAAAGGGAGCATTTCGATTGAAAAGCAAAAGTGAGCAGTTCGCTGACATGCAGCAACGCCGCGAGAAAATTCTGGAGATGATCCGTGAAGATGGTACGGTCACGGTCAAAGCGCTGACCGAGACCTTTGGACTGACTGAAGCCACATTACGCAGCGACCTGCGCATGCTGCAAAAACAAGGGTTTGTGCAGCGCTACCACGGTGGCGCAACGCTGATGACGGGCAAGCAGAATACCGGCGCGATGCTGCTGGAGCGGCAGACCCATCTGGAAGAGAAAGAGGCGATTGGCCGACTTGCGGCGCAGCATATCGAAAATGGCGACACGGTGATTTTCGATTCCGGTACCACCACCACCGCGATTACCGACGCTATCAGCCATATCCGCCGTTTGTCCGTGGTGACCACGGCGGTGAACATCGCGCTGAAACTGGGCGGCGAGCCGGGGATTAATATCCTGCTGACCGGCGGCACCTTTAAGTTCCCGACGCTCTCCACCTCGGGCGAGAAGGCGGCCAGCTTTTTCGAAAATGTGCTGGCCGAAAAACTCTTTCTGGCAACCGCCTGCATCTCACCGCGTCTGGGCCTGAGCTTCCCCAGCGAAACGGACATCAAGGTCAAACTGGCGATGATCAAATCTGCCAGTACGGTCTACGTGGTGGCGGACTCCAGTAAAATCGACAAGGTGTCGATGTTCGCGCTGCCCTGTGACTGGAGCAACCTCCACTACCTGATCACCGACAGCGGCATCAGCACCGCGCAGGTTAAAGCGTTTGAAGCTTTAGGCGTGAAAGTGCTGGTGGCCCCGCTGCCGCTGAAGCGGGCGATGTAATTGAACATGCGTACCGAAGTGCCGTGAGTGATTCCAGAACACTGAGAAACGAGAATGTCAGGCGCAGGAAAGCGCGGGCATTGCAGCAAACCCGCACCTTGCCAGCCGTGCAGGAATGGCCTGCCTGAAGAGCACAGTATGCGAGCCAGGGATGGCGAGCCCAGTCCGCAGGGATGCGGGATTCCTTTGCGATCAGGCCGGCTTTTCCTGCACGACGCACCATACTTCCTGCACGACACACCGGCTCTTCAAACCCTTCCTGCCTTCTCACCCAGTCCTGCCTGCACCTGATTCCAGACCCGCTCCCGCAAAACGCCGCACTATCGCCAGCCGTGCAGGTAAGGCCCGCCTGAAGAGCAAAGTGTGCGAGCCAGGGAGGGCGAGCCCAGTCCGCAGGGATGCGGGACTCCTTTGCGATCAGGCCGGCTTTTCCTGCACGACGCACCATACTTCCTGCACGACACACCGGCTTTTCAAACCCTTCCTGCCTCCTCACCCAGACCTGCCTGAACCTGATTCCAGACCCGCTCCCGCAAAACGCCGCACTATCGCCAGCCGTGCAGGAATGGCCTGCCTGAAGAGCAAAGTGTGCGAGCCAGGGAGGGCGAGCCCAGTCCGCAGGGATGCGGGATTCCTTTGCGATCAGGCAGGACTTTCCTGCACGACACACCGGCTCTTCAAACCCTTCCTGCCTTCTCACCCAGACCTGCCTGCACCTGATTCCAGGCCCCCTCCGCAAAACGCCGCACTATTGCCAGCCGTGCAGGAATGGCCTGCCTGAAGAGCAAAGTGTGCGAGCCAGGGAGGGCGAGCCCAGTCCGCAGGGATGCGGGATTCCTTTGCGATCAGGCAGGCCTTTCCTGCACGACGCACCGTACTTCCTGCACAAGGCTCCCGACTTCCTGCACATCGCACCGGCTCACCGTCCCATCACCCCGCACCTGCAAATCCGCCCGATAAAACCGCACGACCTCACCCACCACCAGCAGCGACGGCGAAACCGGCTTCTCCTGCGCTACCGTCTCCGCCAGCCCACCCAGCGTGGTAATTAATACCCGCTGATCCGGCCGGGTTCCATTCTCAATAATTGCTACCGGCGTCGCCGCATCCCGTCCCTGTGCCTGCAACTGCGCACTGATCGACGCACTCCAGCTCAACCCCATATAAAACACCAGCGTCTGATTCACCGCCGACAGCGCGGCTGCATCGAGCTGCGGCTCGCCACTCCGGCCATGCCCGGTAATCAACCGCAGCGACTGCGCACAATCCCGATGCGTCAGCGGAATCCCGCAGGCCGCCGCACAGCCCACCGCCGCCGTAATCCCCGGCACGACCTCACAACGAATCCCGGCCTCCTGAAGACTCACCATCTCTTCGCCACCGCGACCAAAAATAAACGGGTCACCCCCCTTCAGCCGGATCACATCGCGCCCGCTGCGTGCCATATCCACCAGCAACTGATTGATCTGCGTCTGCTTCAACCCGTGCTGTCCCGGCTGCTTACCCACATCAATGGCCAGCGCACTCTCCGGCACCTCTGCCATTACCGCCTCACTCACCAGCCGGTCATATACCACCACTTCAGCCCGCTGCAGCAACCGCAACGCTTTCACCGTCAGCAACTCCACATCACCAGGGCCTGCGCCGACCAGCCACACAACACCCTGCGGCTTTGCCACACCGACCGGGGCCAGTAACTTGTCCAGAGAATCAATTGCTCGCGTCATCATTCCTCCACAACCACGTCGGACAGCAGCAACTTCTTCAGCTCCGGAATACAGGAGCCGCACTGCGTGCCACACTTCAGCTTCTCACCCAATGCCTGAGTGCTGCGACACCCCTGCGCTATCGCCTGCAAAATCGTCTGCTCACCCACCGCCATACAGCTACAGATAATCCGGCCCACCGCGCTGCGCTGCACCGACTGGCCCGCCAGCACGCTGTGCCGACCGGCAGCATCCTGCGGCGCATCCGCAAAGGCCGCCGCGACAAAGGCACTATCCAGCGATGGCAGCGTGCTACCGGCATAAAACGCCAGCTGTAACTCGCCGCTTCGCCATGCCAGCAGCCGGTAATCATTGCCGCTGCCAGTGGCGACCTGCAGGTCACAACCTGACAAATCAACCTGCCCGGCCAGCCACGCCTGCGGCGATCCCTCGCCTGCGACCGCATAACGCTGCACCGACGCATAGGGCGCACGCGACCAGTAACGCAATCCCGCCAGCTGCGTAACCCCGCGCTGCCACAACCAGCCCTGCCAGCTCACCGCCAGCGGCAGAATCCGCACCGGCGTCTGCTTCAGCGCAGGCTGCCCTGAAAACGGACAGGCGCGGGCGGCGACCAGCATATCGACGTGACTCTGCTGACTGAACTGCCGGTTCCAGTGCATCGGCACAAACAGCTCGCCGCGCCGCATCCCGGCATCAGCGCACACCCGCGCGCTAATCCAGCCCTGCATCGACTGCACCCGCGCCAGACCGCCCGCCGCGACGCCATACTGCACGGCGTCAGCGGGATGAAGCGACACAAACGGTTCATCACAGTGCTGCATCAGACGCGGCACCAGACCGGTGCGCGTCATGGTATGCCATTGATCGCGCACCCGACCGCTGTTCATCAATAGCGGATAAGCCGCATTAGGCGGAGTTAAAGCGGGCGTGGCCGGGACAAGCAGCCGGGCTTTGCCATCCGGGTGAAGAAAGCGGCGATTGCCAAATAACCGCGCACAGCCCTGCGGGAAATCACTGTTTACCGGCCACTGAACCGGACGCAGCCCATCCCATGCTGCCTGGCTCAACTGCGCCAGCCCGCTGATATCAAATGCCCGCTGACCACCGTTCTCAAAGCCCGACAGCGCCGCGTGCTCGCAGAAAATCTCCGACGGATGCTGCCAGTTGAATCCCTCACGAAACCCCAACCGCTGCGCAACCTGCGCCAGCAGCCACCAGTCAGGCCGGGTATCACCCGGGGCGGCGACAAAGGCGCGCTGCCGCGAAATACGTCGCTCAGAATTGGTGACCGTGCCGTTCTTCTCGCCCCAGCCCTGGGCGGGCAGCAGAATATCGGCAAAAGCGCTGGTATCGGTCTGCGCCATCACATCCGAGACAATGACCAGCGGACAGGCCGCCAGCGCCTGCGCCACACGATTGCCCTCCGGCATCGATACCGCCGGGTTGGTGCCCATAATCCACACCGCCTTCACCTCGCCTTCCGCAATTGCCCTGAAGAGATCCAGCGCCATCAACCCCGGCTGGCGGGCCATCGACGGGCTGCGCCAGAAACGCTGCACCCGATCGCAATCTTCGTCAGTAAAACTCATGTGCGCTGCCAGCTGGTTCGCCAGACCACCCACTTCGCGCCCACCCATGGCATTGGGTTGTCCGGTCAGTGAAAAAGGCCCGCAGCCCGCACGGCCTATTTTGCCTGTTAGCAGATGCAGGTTAAGAATCGCCTGGTTATTGTCGCTGCCGGTGGCGGACTGATTTATCCCCATGCACCACAGCGTCAACACCCGATCGTGCTGGCTGACCAGCCGGAAAAAGTGCGTCACCTGCTGTTCCGTTAAATCACAGGTCTCTGCTACCCGCGCGACATCCCACTGCGCGGCGGCGGCCAGGGTTTCACTCACGCCATTCAGGTGCGGCAGCATACTGGCATCAAGGCCATCGTTCTGCACCAGCCAGTGCAACAGCCCGGAAAACAACGCCCCATCGCTGCCGGGCCGCAGCGGCAGATGCAGATCGGCCTGATCACAACTGGCCGTGCGACGTGGATCTATTACCACTGTGCGCATCGCCGGTCGCTGCTGCTTCGCCTGCATCAGCCGCTGCCAGACCACCGGATGTGCCCAGGCAGCATTAGACCCTACCAGCAAAACCAGATCGGCCTGCTCCAGATCCTCATAACAGCAGGGCACCGCGTCGGCCCCCAGCGCCCGCTTATAACCGACCACAGCTGATGCCATACAGAGCCGCGAATTAGTATCGATATTGGCGGCACCGATGTAGCCCTTCATCAGCTTATTGGCGACGTAGTAATCCTCGGTCAGCAACTGACCTGAACCGTAAAACGCCACCGCCTGCGGACCATGCTGATCGATCACCGCGCGTAATCCGGCCGCTGCCGCATCCAGCGCCGCATCCAGGCTGACCGGCTGGCCGTTAACCTGAGCGGTAAGAAGACGCCCCTGTGGCGTCAGCGTCTCGCCCAGCGCCGCGCCCTTAACGCACAACCGGCCTGCGTTAGCGGGATGGTGCGGATCGCCGATCACCGTTGCCTGATGATTGCCCTGCGGCGTGACGCAGACGCCACAGCCGACGCCGCAATAGGGACAGGTGCTGCTGTTCATGATGCCTGCGCCAGTGGATTTTGCGGGCGGTTTGCCAGCCAGATCTGCCCTTCTTCGAGCTTCACCGGCCAGCAGCGCAGCTGATGCTGCGGATTATCCAGACTCTGTCCGTCACGCAGCCGCACCCGCTGCTTGTAGAGCGGAGAGATCACCACCGGCTCGCCGCCGACATCGCCCAGAATCCCGCGCGACAGCACGCTGGCGTCGCTGCCGGGTTCACGATCCTCCAGCGCATAGAGCGCGTCGCCAAAGCGGAACAGCGCAACACGCTCGCTGCCGAGTCGCGCCCCGATCCCTGCTTCAGGCGGAATCGCTTCCAGTGCGCAGACGGCGCTCCACGGCTCGACGGGCAGCTGCAGCAGCGGGCGCGCAGCCACGGCTTCAGGCTGCCGCTGACCGCGTACCCGGCTGTAGTGCAGAGTTTCATCGGGCTGATCGCTGTTGATCGTTGGCGTAAACAGCGCGAGCCGCGACGGGTCCGCCAGCGTGGTCTGCCACTCACACTGCCAGGCGTCAACCACCCGCTGCATCTCCTGCTCCAGCGTCTCGCCCAGCCCAAGGCTGTCTTCAATCACCACCTGCCGCAGGTAATCGAGACCGCCTTCCAGATTATCCAGCCAGACGCTGGTGCGCTGCAGGCGATTAGCCGTACGGATATAGAACATCAGCAGGCGATCGACATAGCGCAGCAGCGTGGCGTCGTCGAGGTCGCTGGCGAACAGGTCGGCATGGCGCGGCTTCATGCCGCCATTGCCGCAGACATAGAGGTTCCAGCCCTTTTCGGTGGCGATCACGCCGATGTCTTTGCTCTGCGCTTCCGCACACTCGCGGGTACAGCCTGAAACTGCCATCTTGATCTTATGCGGGGCGCGAAGTCCCTTGTAACGGTTCTCCAGCGCGATGGCGAAGGCGGTCGAATCCTGCACGCCGTAGCGGCACCAGGTCGATCCGACACAGGACTTCACGGTGCGCAGCGATTTACCGTAGGCGTGGCCGGTTTCAAAACCGGCCTCAAGCAGCGTCTGCCAGATAGCGGGCAGCTGATCAAGGCGCGCGCCAAACAGGTCGATACGCTGCCCGCCGGTGATTTTGGTGTAGAGGTCATAACGCGCCGCCACTTCACCGATGGCGATCAGCCCCTGTGGCGTGATTTCGCCTGCCGGGACACGCGGCACCACCGAATAGGTGCCATCTTTCTGGATGTTGGCGAAGTAGCGGTCGTTGGTATCCTGTAGCGGCAGGTGCGCCGGTTTCAGCAGATAGTCGTTCCAGCATGAGGCAAGAATCGACCCCACCAGCGGCTTGCACACTTCACAGCCCTGACCCTTGCCGTGTGAGGCCAGCAGCGCATCAAAGGTTCTGAACTCACCGGCCCGTACCAGGTGATAAAGCTCCTGGCGTGAATAACTGAAGTGGTCGCAGACATCTTTTTTCACCTCGACGCCGAGATTTTCCAGCTGAAACTCCATCACCTGTTTCACCAGGGCCGCACAGCCGCCGCAACCGGTGGCCGCTCTGGTGCAGCTTTTGATGCTGCTCATCTCACTGCATCCGTCTTTCACCGCCGCGCAGATATCGCCCTTGCTGACGTTGTGACAGGAGCAGACCTGGGCGCTGTCGGGCAACGCCGCGACGCCTGGTGCTTTCGGCGCCCCGGCCAGCGCAGGCAGGATCAGGCTCTCCGGCGCGGCAGGCAAGGGTAAAGCGTTGAGCATCATCTGCAGCAGCGTGGCGTAATCGCTGCTGTCCCCGACCAGCACGCCGCCCAGCAGTCGGGTGCCCTCCGCAGAGACCACGATTTTCTTGTAAATGCCTTTTGGCCCGTCGGTCCAGTGATAGTGCTGACTGCCCGCCGTGCGGCCATGGGCATCACCAAATGAGGCCACCTCCACGCCCAGCAATTTCAGCTTAGTGCTCATGTCCGCGCCGCTGAAGGCAGCTGGTTCAGCCGCCAGATGCCCGGCGAGCACCCGCGCCATCTGATAGCCCGGCGCGACCAGGCCAAAGATCTGGCCGTTCCACAGCGCGCATTCACCAATGGCAAACACGTCGTCATCACTGGTCTGACAGCGATCGTTAATCTCAATGCCGCCGCGCGGCCCGAGCGTCAGGCCCGCCTCGCGCGCCAGCTCATCGCGCGGACGGATACCGGCGGAGAACAGCACCAGATCGCCGGGTAAATGGCTGCCGTCGGCAAAGCGCAGCACCACGCTGCCGTCGGGCTGCTGCTCAATCAGCTCGGTCTGTTTTGAGGTATGAACCGTCACGCCTAGCGCATCGATCTTCTGGCGCAGCATCAGCGCCCCGCCCTCATCGAGCTGCACCGCCATCAGGCGCGGCGCGAACTCCACGACGTGCGTCTCCAGCCCGAGCTGCCGCAGCGCATTCGCCGCCTCCAGACCCAGCAGGCCGCCGCCAATCACGATACCGCGCTGGCTATGACGGGCGCAGGCGGCAATGGCATCCAGGTCGTCCAGCGTGCGATAGACAAAGCAGCGTTCGCCATCGTGGCCCGGCACCGGCGGGACAAAAGCACGAGAGCCGGTCGCCAGCACCAGCTTATCCCACGCCAGTTCACTGCCCGTGCTGTCACGCAGGCTGCGCTGCTGGCGATCGATTTCCCTGACCGTGCAGCCGCTGCGCAGTTCGATACCGTGCAGGGCAAAGAAGTCCGCGCCGACCAGCGACAGATCGCCGGCCGTTTTACCGTTGAAATAGTCCGACAGATGCACCCGATCGTAAGCCTGCTGACGCTCCTCGCCGTAAACCTCGATGTGATAATGCTGATGCATTTCCCGGGCAACCAGCTGTTCAAGAAAGTGGTGACTGACCATGCCGTGACCAATCACGGCTAAAACCGGTTTACTCATCTCAGGACTCTCTGCAGCCTGTGGCTGCGGTTCAGGTTGATCGTGATCGAACAGGGCATTGAGCGTGACAGGTTCGGCGCGCTGCAGACGCTCAAGCAATGCGGGGCCCTGACGGGTGTCGCCAAAGAGCAGTACGCCACAGAGGCGGCCCTGACGGATAAAAAGACGGCGGTAGTCGCCGGAGAGCGGATCAAAACTGCTGATGGAGGGTGCCTCACTGACGTCGCCAGCGCTGAACAGCGAAATGCCGCTGACTTTGAGCCGCGTCGCCAGCGGTTCACTGACGAAATCCGCCAGCGGCGATCCCGCCAGCTGCGCCGCCAGAATCTGTGCCTGCGCCAGGCAGGGCGCGACCAGGCCAAAGGTTTCGCCCGCGATTTCGCAGCACTCGCCCACGGCGTAAACATCGGGAATGCCGCTCCGCAGCTGGCCATCGACCATAATGCCGCGCTGACACGGTAGCCCTGCCGCCTGCGCCAGCGTCACCTCTGGCTGAACACCGATGGCAATCACCACCTGCGTGGCGACGCAGTGACGCCCGCAGGTCAGCGTTACGCCCGCCTCGTCTATCGCCGACAGTCCGCTGTTGAGTTCGCAGCGAATGCCGCGCCGTACTAATGCCGTCAGCAACAGCTCGCCCGCTTTTGCATCCAGCTGGCGATCCAGCAGCCAGGGTTTGTGATGGACCAGTGTGACCTCACGGCCACGCGCGCGGAGTGCCGCCGCCGCTTCAACGCCGAGAAAGCCGCCACCCAGCACCACCACCGGTCCCAGGCCCGCCAGCAGTTGCCGGACATCGGCGATACTGCGAAAACCCATTACGCACTCTGCGTCAATGCCGGGAATCGCGGGCAGACGGGGCTGTGAACCAGTGGCGAACACCAGCCGATCCCAGCCGAGCTGGCGCTGATCGGTCTGCACCGTACGCGCGGCCAGATCGACATGCTGCACGGTTTCACCGGTCAGCAGCGTGACGCCGTGCCACTGATACCAGTCGCGATCGTGGATCAGGGTGTCACCAAAGGACTTTTCACCGGCCAGCACCGGCGACAGCAGCACGCGGTTGTAGTTGCCGTGCGGCTCGCGGCCAATGACCGTAATGGCGTAACGCTGCGGCGCGAGCTGCAGCAGGCTCTCCACCATCTGCATCCCGGCCATGCCATTACCTATCACCAGCAACCGTTGCCTCATGGTCTGCTCCTTATGCGGCAGTGGTCTGTTTTTCATAGAGAAAATGCAGCACTTTCTGGCGCAACTGGTGATAGCGCGGCTCGTCCGCCAGCGCCACCCGCGAGCGCGGACGCGGCAGATCGACCGTGAGGATTTCGCCGACCTGCGCTGCCGGGCCGTTGGTCATCATCAGCACCCGATCGGAGAGCAGCACCGCTTCATCCACGTCATGGGTGATCAGGACAATGGTGGTGTTCAGCTCCTGCTGAATGCGCATCACGCTGTCCTGCAGGTGGGCGCGGGTTAAGGCATCCAGCGCGCCGAATGGCTCATCCAGCAGCAGCACGCGCGGCTTCATTGCCAGCGCCCGGGCAATGCCGACGCGCTGCTTCATGCCGCCGGAGATTTCGCCAGGCCGTTTGTGCATGGCGTGACTCATCTGCACCCGATTAAGGTTGTGCTCGATCCAGTCGCGCATCTCCGCTTTGCTGAAGCGCCCTTTAAACACCTGCTGCACCGCCAGTTCGACGTTCTGAAACGCCGTCAGCCACGGCAGCAGCGAATGGTTCTGAAACACCACCGCACGCTCGGGACCCGGTCCGGTGATTTCACGGTTATCGCACAGCAGCACGCCGCTGCTGGGACGGGTTAATCCGGCAATCAGGTTCAGCAGCGTCGATTTGCCGCAGCCGGAGTGGCCGATCAGGCTCAGGGTTTCCCCTTCGTGGATATCAAAACTGACGTTGTCCAGCGCCAGAAACTCGCCGCTGGCTGTGTTGAAACGCTGGCTCACCTGCTGAACGCGAATAATGTGTTGCATGGTGTTCTCCTTATTTTTCCCAGCTGAAACGACGGACCAGCAGCATCAGCGCCTGCTCCAGCAGCAGCCCGACGACGCCGATAATCAGAATGGCGATCAGAATGTTTGCCACGTTGAGGTTGTTCCACTCGTTCCAGATCCAGAAGCCAATGCCCAGCCCGCCGGTCAGCATTTCGGCGGCGACAATCACCAGCCAGGCAATGCCGATAGAGAGACGCACCCCGGTGAGCACCGCAGGCAGCACGGCGGGCAGCAGAATCCGGCGCATCACCGTCCATTCAGAGAGCTGTAGCACCCGCGCCACGTTGAGGTAATCCTGTGGGATGCGCTGCACCCCTTCGGCGGTGTTGATGATCATCGGCCAGATGGAACAGATGAAAATGGTCCAGCTGGCGGCAGGCTCGGCGCGCTGGAACAGCAGCAGTCCAATCGGTAGCCAGGCCAGCGGGCTGACCGGCCGCAGCAGGGCGATAATCGGATTGAACATGCGCGACATAAAGGTGAAGCGCCCCAGCAGAAAACCGGCCGGGATGCCCACCAGCGCGGCAAGGCCAAAGCCGATGGCGACGCGCTGCAGCGAGGCCAGCACGTTCCAGCCGATGCCCTGGTCGTTAGGGCCATTGCTGTAGAACGGGTCAGCGAACAGCACCTGCGCGGCCTGCCAGGTGGCATACGGCGAGGGAAACGAGGGTTCGGACAGCGCCGCGAGCTGCCACACCAGCAACATCAGCAGCAGGCCGCCCGCGGCGGGAATGGCGCGCTGCAACAGCGGACGCAGCCGCGCCGGACGAACCGCGGCTTTCGGGGTGATCTGTAACGGAATAACGGTGGCACTGCCGGGGTTTTGCGCCGGCTGCGCCAGGGCGCGCGCGTCAGTTTTCATAGCAACCTCTCTTAACGTTTGATAGCGAAACTGGCGGCGTAGGCGGCAGGATTGCTGCCATCCCAGACTTTGCCGTCGATCAGGGTGCTGCTGCGCATCTCACTGGCGGGCAAGGCAATCTGCCCGACGGCGCTGGCGGCCTGTTTATAGATGTCGATGCGGTTGATCTGGCGAGCCACGGCGAGGTAATCGGGATCGCTGGCGAGCAGTCCCCAGCGTTTCATCTGGGTCAGGAACCACATGCCATCTGAGAGCCACGGAAAACTGACGTTGCCGTTGTCGAAGAAGCGCATCGGATGCGCGTCCTGCCACGACTGTCCCAGACCGTTCTCGTACTGACCAAGCATCCGTCCCTGCAGCGTCTCCACGTTGGTGTTGATCCAGGCGCGCCCGGCTAACACCTGCGCGGTTTCACGGCGGTTATCGTCTGAGGCATCGATCCAGCGCGCCGCCTCCAGCACCGCGGCAGTCAGCGCGCGGGCCGTATTGGGGTTCTCTTTCACCCACTGGGCGCGGGTGCCGAGCACTTTTTCCGGATGCTCTGGCCAGATCTGCTGGCTGGTGGCAGCGGTAAAGCCGATGTTGTCGCTGATAGCACGCTGGTTCCATGGCTCGCCGACGCAGTAGCCGCTCATGTTGCCAATCTTCATGTTCATCACCATCTGCGGCGGCGGCACGACCACGGTGCGCACATCGTCAAACGGATGAATGCCGGCATTGGCCAGCCAGTAGTAGAGCCACATGGCGTGCGTACCGGTAGGAAAGGTGTGGGCGAAGGTCAGACTGCCTTTCGGACTGCCATCAACGGCTTTTTTCAGGCTGGCCGCATCGGTAACGCCACGGGTTTTCAGCGGGTTCGACAGGGTAATCGCCTGGCCATTGTGATTGAGCGTCATCAGGTTCGCCATGTCGTGCTGCGGCCCGCCTACGCCAAGCTGCAGCGCGTAGATCATGCCGTAGAGCACATGGGCCGCGTCCAGCTCGCCGGAGGTCAGCTTGTCACGCATCGCCGCCCAGCTCGCCTCTTTGCTGACCTGCAATGTCAGGCCATACTTTTTGTCGAAGCCTTTTACCGACGCCATGACGACCGGCGCGCAGTCGGTGAGCGGGATAAAGCCGACCCGCACCTGCGCCTTTTCTGGCGCATCGGAACCTGCTGCCCAGACTGCATTGCGTAATCCCGGCACGATCCAGGCCGTACCCAGCGCCGCACCGGAGATCAGCGCCTGACGTCGTGTCAGTGAAAATGGCGTTTTGCTCATCTTGTTGCCCCTGAACAGAAATAAAAAAAGGCGTCCTCCGACAAGCCGAAGCCTGCGGATGGACGCCTTTATCCAAAGCACTGACCCCACCGCCATTGGCGGGAGCAATGCATACTCTCTGTAGGGTTAAAGCAAAGGGCGTGCCAGATCGCTGAAGCCGCGTTAAAGCCGACGTGCGGTGATGCGCTGCTGGATAATTAACCTTTTTTGCACGTTTCTGACGCAGATCACGCACAAAGGTTGTGCAGCTACCTCGTCCGGGTTAGTTGCTCAGGGTCTTCGCGACGGCCAGCACCGCCTGCGCGATCTCCAGTACACGCTTATTCTGATTCATCGCACTTTTGCGCAGCGCCTGCCAGGCTGCCTCTTCGGTGAACCCCTGCTGCTGCATGAGCCAGTGTTTGGCCTGATCGATTACCCGTCGCTCGTCGAGTGAAGCGCGCATCGATGCCAGCTCATCCGCCTGCTGCTGCAGACGCTGTGACTGTTCACCAATCAGCGACAGCACCGAGCGCCCGAGCTGCGGGGCCAGCCCGTCACTGCTGAGCGTTGACGCGCCGGGCAGCCAGTCAGCCCCGCAGACGTAGAGCGAGAAGTTGCTGTCACCCTGCATGACCGGCGATGCCGCCTGTTGCTGCGCCTGCTCAATCGCCTCACGACAGCGCTGCATCAGCGTGGCCGTCAGGGCATCCTCCAGCGTTTTCATCTGATCCAGCCGCTCGGAGAGCAGGGAAAACCACTCCAGCGCGCCGGTTTCATCATACTGGCTACCGGTGCAGGCGATGCGCCGCAGCCGTTCGATATCCCGGCTGGCGTGAGACAGCGGCTGCCAGTTTTCACAGGCGGCGCTGTCGGCAAACTCCCGGAAGGTGGTAAAGCTCTGCTCCTGAGCCGCAATCAGCGCCACCATCTGGCTGCGCTGCTCAGGCGTGAAGTGCCGCGCCGCGAAGCCAGCTGAGCCGATGGCCCGCTCCTGTCCTGCCAGCTCTTTGCCCTGCATAAAACTGAACAGCGCGATCAGTGCACGCGAGATATCGGGATCGCTGGCGGTGTCGGCTGCCTCGAAAACCAGATTAAGTAAGGTACGAATGACCTGATTAAACGCCGCCATCGCCGCAGCCTGATCCCGCTCATGCAGGCTGATTTGCTGACGCAGCAGCGGTAATCCCGCCAGCGACTGCAGGGCAGCCGCAATGAGGTTGCAGAAACGACTGAAACCGGGTTGTGCGGTGGCGTGCGGCAGCGCCTGATAAAAATGGTGCAGGCCGGCGCTGACCTCCTGCTGACGAGCGTGACGCTCGGCGCTGAACAGCGCGCCACCGGAGCAGATCCAGAGATTGTTTGCACCGCGTTCCCGCTGCAGCTGGTGAACCAGCTCACTGACGGCGGCCATCAGCTCGCCGGTCTCAAGCAGCCGTTGCAGGCTGGCAATATCGCTGTCACGCGATGCCTGCAGCCAGATCAGGGCATCCATGGTTCACCTCTCCGCCGTTAAAACTATTCTAAAGCAAAAGACGTGCCGCTTTCCGGAAAAAAGGCGGGCATATCCGGCGAGTAAATTCTGATTTTGATAAGATTCTTTGAGTGAAGAGATAAATTTTATCGGTAACGAACAATTAGAAATTCTTAATAATTTCCAATTGGATTCATTGCATGTCAGAATGCGCGGCAATGTTCTTAACCAGTTTGTCCCTGCGATAATTCAGTTCGCTTTAACTATCACATTGTCTGGCGCTTTTCTTCTATCGCAGCCCGCCCCCAAAGCGCCTGCTATCACGCATCGCCAGCAGGTGCAATGGTTTGAATTCTCAAAAGTCTTAGGTAGACTAAACGCGTAACTATCCTGATGTAATCTGAACTTTTTTTAAAAAACAGACTTTCGGCACGATGCGGCGCGAAAAACAGCGTCTCCTGCATCGGGCCTGGCAATATGCAGATACTTTGATGAGATCACGAGGAACATGGTGAAAAAGAGTCTTGCGTTAACGCTGCTGGCGGTGCTTACCCTGGCAGGCTGTAAGGCCCCGCCGCCGCCCGTCACTGACGATACGCTGGTCACCAGCGAAATTAACGGCGTCAAACTGGTCCATCGACATGCTGTCGCGGCACCGACTGAATTTGAGCCGGTCAACCAGACCTGGCGGGCGCTCTATGGTGCCTCGGTAATGACCTCGCCGGATTACGGCGGCAAAGTCGTACGCTATCTCGAAACGGGTAAACCGTTTGAAGTATTAGGTAATGTGGAGCACAGCTGGCTGGCGATTGCTGACCAGGCTGATGGCCCGTTAATTGGTTATGTACCGTTAAAAGCGGGCGTAGAGAGCAGTCGTTATGATGCCACGCTGCAGAGTGATCGTCCCCGTCCGCGAAAAGCGAAACAAGTCTGTGTGGCCGTCGGCGGCGCGAGTAAAGCCTGTCGGACTAACGATACCGCGACCTGGATCTTAGACTGAATATGAAATCCGGCGCATATTGCCCGCAGCACCGTCCTGTGCTGCGGGTACAGGGATTTGCCATTGGCTGGAAGATCACGAATTAATGACTGTGGAATCCCCTGCGCGTGAGGCGACCCCCTCAGGCAATGAGAATCTATTACTTCAGGCTGCGGCGCCACTGCTGAATGCGGTGGTGCAAATTCGTCGGGCAGCCACCCATGACGACCCTGCGGGTTTGCGCCAGTCTCTGATCGATGAAATCCGCCAGTTTGAACAACGCTGTAAACAGGCAGGGCTGCCGTTTGAGATGATTATCGGCGCGCGTTACTGCATCTGCAGCGCGCTGGACGAAGCCGCAGCGCAAACCCCCTGGGGCACGCGTGGCGTCTGGTCGGGCAACGGCATGCTGGTGACCTTTCACAATGAAAGCTGGGGTGGCGAGAAATTCTTTCAGCTGCTGTCACGCATTTCACAAAGCCCGCAACAACACCTCTGGCTGCTGGAAGTGGTGCAATATTGCCTGCTACTGGGCTATGAAGGCCGCTATCGCGGCAGTGAAAATGGCCGCGCCCAGTGCGACGGTATCCGTAAGCGCCTGAAAAGCCTGATTGACGAGACGCGCGCCCAGCGCCAGATGCCGCACCCCCCGCTGGTCGAGGTGCATCCGCTGGTCAGTACCCTCGCCCGCCCGATGGTGCCGCTCTGGGCCTGCGCCATGCTGGTCGCGCTCATCGGCTGCCTGATCTACAGCGGCCTGAACTGGCGGCTCGGCAACGCTGCTGAACCGCTGCTGCGCACCATCTATCAGACCCCGCTGCCGCAGATTACTGCGGGCCGCCGTCCCTCTTCTCCGCAGGCGCTGCTCGATCTGCATCAGCGACTGAACGATGTGATCGCTGCAGGACAGCTCGAAGTCAGCGATGGTGCATTTGGCAGTAAAGTGATTATTCCCGCGGACAAACTGTTTGCCGAGCAAGGCACGGTGATCAACCCGGTGGGCCGCGCGCTGCTCGCCCGCGTCTCAACCGCGATGAAAGATGTCAAAGGCACCATTCTGGTGTCCGTGTTTACCGACGATCATCCGGTGGATAACAGCCGTTTTGCCTCCAGCTATGAGTTCTCCTTCGCCCGCGCCCGTGCCATCACCCAGCTGTTGCAGCTGCAGCTGGAGGACGGTCATACGGTCCGCTCTGAAGGCCGCGGCGACAGCGACCCGCTGCTGCCCAACGACAGCAGCGAAAACCGGACCCGCAATCGCCGCGTTGAGATCACCCTGTTTGCCGCGCCTGAAACGCTCAGTAATCATCAAGGAGCACAATAATGCGCGCTTCCCTTCGCCTGCTGTTAACGCATCGCCTGCTGTGGAGTTTTATTGGTGTCACGGCGCTGAGCTGTCTGGTCTGGATGCTGGGCCCGTTCTGGACATGGGGCGAGTCGCGTCCTCTGGAACCGGTGCTCCCTCGCCAGCTCACCGTGAGCGCTCTCTATTTTCTCTGGATCCTGTTCCAGCTGATCCCGTCACTTTATCGTGCCTGGTTTAATAGCCACTTACTGACCCAGCTTCAGCTGGCGGGCAATGACGATCCGGCGGAACGTCAGATGACTGAGGAGCGGCTTAATCAGCGCTTCAGCGAAGCGGCGATGCAGCTGAAACGCACCCAGTTTGGCCGTCGTCACAGCGGCAATCTGCTCTCGCGCTTTAATGCCAATTATCTCTACCAGTTGCCCTGGTATCTGGTGATGGGGGCGCCCGGTGCCGGTAAAACCACCGCGCTGTTTAATGCGGGCCTCGATTTTCCGCTGACCGATACGCTGGGTAAACAGGCGATTCGTGGCGTCGGCGGCACCCGCAATTGCGACTGGTGGTTTACCGACAGCGCAGTGCTGATTGATACCGCGGGGCGTTATGCGCTGCAGGAGAGCCAGCGCGTGCGCGATGCCGCGGAGTGGCACAGTTTTATCAATCTGCTAAAACGCTATCGCACCCGCCAGCCGATTAACGGTGTCATCATGACCATCAGCGTGGCCGATCTGCTGAGCGATTCTGCCGAAGCACGTTTTGCCCAGGCCAGTGCGCTGCGCGAGCGCATGGCGGAACTGCATCAGCAAACGGGTATTCACTTCCCGGTCTATGTGATGGTCACCAAGACCGATTTGCTGAAAGGCTTCATGAGCTACTTTGGCAACATTGATAAAGCGCGGCGTGACGCTATATGGGGCTTTACGTTTAACCGTGAGACGGGCAAGCCGCATAAAGATGACTGGCATCATCATTTTGTCCAGCAGTTTCAACGGCTGGAAGAGCAGCTACAGCAGCAGCTGGCGGAGCAGATGACCCAGGAGCGCGATCTGAATGAGCGCGCTGAA
Source organism: Pantoea sp. QMID4 (assembly GCF_030270445.1). Taxonomy (NCBI): domain Bacteria; kingdom Pseudomonadati; phylum Pseudomonadota; class Gammaproteobacteria; order Enterobacterales; family Erwiniaceae; genus Pantoea; species Pantoea sp. QMID4. The sequence goes on from NZ_BSXL01000006.1 coordinate 324,776, forward strand.
TGCTTTCTCTTCCCGCAGGAATTCGCCTCACTGCGCCCGCTGCTGAATGAGTATATGGATATCGTCTTTTCTGATCATCAGGATGCTGTTGCCTGGAGCCCGCGCGGCCTCTTCTTTACCAGCGGCACGCAGGAAGGCATGCCGTTTGATCGGGTAATGGGTGAACTGAGCCGTAAACTGCAGTTACGTCAGGCGGGCGAACATTCGATTGCCGCCTGGGACAGCGTTAACCGCAACAGTCCGATTCCCGGCAACAAAGGCCAGAGCTTCTTTATTCGTGATCTGCTGAGCGATCTGATCTTTAAAGAAAGCGGACTGGCGGGCAGTAATCGCCGCTGGGAATATCGCAATCAGCTGTTCCACTGGATTGGCTACGGCGTGCTGGCAGGCGCACTGCTGATTGCCTCCAGCCTGTGGAGCATCAGCTATTACCAGAATCAGCACTATCTTCAGCAGGTGGCCGCACGGGTGCCGGCCATTCGTGAGCAGAGTCAGCAGGTAATTCATCAGCCTGCTGATAATATTTTTGATCTGCTACCCTTTCTGAACAACCTGGTGAAGCTGCCGCTGTCAGAGCGATTTTCTCTCGATAATCCGCCGCTTGCTATGCGGGCTGGCTTATATCGCGGCAGTCAGGTCAGTGACGCCGCCTGGGTGCTTTATCAAAATGCGCTTAAGTCTTTGCTGCTGCCGCGCGTGGCGCAGCAGATCACTAACATTCTGCGCAACGATCCGGGTGATGATAACGCCTACAGCCGCAATGCGCTGCGCGCCTATCAGATGCTCTATCAGCCGCGCAATTACGATGGCGAATTTTTACGGGCCTGGCTGCTGCAAAACTTACAGCGCTCGCTGCCCGATACGGTCAGTGCCCGCGATCTGCAGCAGCTCGACTGGCACCTGAGCCAGCTGCTGGATCAGCAGATTCAGTCATCGCCTTATGCGCGTGACAATGCACTGATGATGCGCAAGCTGGCAGACAATCTTAAAATCGCGGGCCAGGCGGGCAGCGTGCTGGCGGCAGCACCGCTGCACCCGGCCGCGCGATCACACTCGCAAAGCGAGTAATGGTGAGGTGAAAATGGCTGCTTACACCGCCCCCGGCTGGTATGGCAAGCTGCCGTCGACCGGTGACTTTCTGCACCGCCGTCTGAGTGAGCAACAGATTAGCCCGTGGAATCACTGGTTCCAGCAGGGATTAATGCACTGGCATCAGCAGGCCTGGTCATACAGCGCGAACTTTCTTCACGCGCCGGTATGGAACTTTGTCCTGCCGGTGACTGCGACCCGGCCACACGTACAGATGGGCTGTCTGCTGCCCTCATGTGACCGCGTCGGGCGCGCCTGGCCGCTGCTGGCACTGCACAGCTTTCCGCTTGCGCAGTGGCATCCGGCTCAGCTGACCATCTCCGGTGACTGGTTTCAGGATCTGGGTGCGACCCTGTTACGGGCGGTTCAGACGCCACTGGACGGCGAGCAGTTAGAGCAGCAGATACAGGCGCTGCCGCCGCTGCTGGTGCCCGCCCGCAAGCCCTCTGAGATTATGGATGTGATCGGATTTCAGGATCTGCCCTGCACGCTGAGCTGGCGTGAAGTGGCCGAACGTTTCGACCCTCAGCAGCATATGAGCTACTGGTGGAGTAATCGCAGTGATGGTTTTGCCCATGCGACCCACAAGCACAGCGGCAACCTCACGGCGCAACTGTTTTCGTTACTGTTTAACCCGGCGGCAGGTGCACAGCCGGGACGTAATGGCCTCTATCCTCCGATGTTTGAGTGAGGCCGGATGCGTTTGCCGTTCAATCTGGGATAACTCATGCAATTTACCATCGTGCAATGCACTACGGATGTTCCGATCAGAAGCGTCGCGTTTCAACCGCCTGGCGGCACTATTGGCCGCAGTCAGGACAACGATCTGGTGCTGCCGGATGAGACGCGGGCTATTTCGCGCCTGCAGGCGCTGGTTCACCTGTCGCATGACGGGGAGTGCCGGCTGACTAACCAGGGCAGCGTTACGCCGGTCGAGCATAACGGCATTACGCTGGGTCGCGGCATACAGGTGCTGCTGAAGCACGGCGACGCATTGCGCATCGGTGATTATGCGCTGGAAGTGCGCGATCCTGCCTGCCAGAACGCGCAGAGCGATCCGCTGGCGCTGTTTGCGGGTGACAGCGCCCGGCCCGCGAATCCTTTGGGCATTCACGAACATCATGAGGTTGAGGATCGGCTGCTGGTCAACGACGTGCCGCCTTCACGTCATGAGCGTCACAGTGATGCGCGGCTGGCGATCGATCCGCAGGCCAGTGAGCCGCGCCGGGCGCTGGCGGCACAGCCAGTGGATCAGGATCGGCTGATCGCCGCCCTGCTGGACGGCATGGGGCTGAGCAACGGTCACGCCACGCCAGTTGACGAAGAGCAGATGCGCATTACCGGCCGGATGCTGAGCCTCTTTTCTCAGGGCACCGTGGCGCTGCTCTCATCACGTTCCATTCTCAAACGGGGCGTGAAAGCGGACATGACCATGATTCTGAATGAGGCCAACAATCCGTTCAAGATCCTGCCCTCCGGCAAAACCGTGCTGATGCAGATGTATCAGAGCCAGATGCCCGGATTTATGCCACCGGAACAGGCAGTGCGCGATGCGCTGGTCGATCTGCAGGCCCACCAGCTGGGCATGATTGCCGGAATTCGTGCCATTATTGCGGCGATGCTGCAATCCTTTAATCCGCAGCGGCTGGAAGAGCAGGCTCGCGCCGATGGCCTGGTGTCAAAACTGCCGTTTTCCACCGCGAAGAAAGCGGCGTTATGGGACTACTTTATGCGTAATTACCAGCGTACGGCCGGTGAGATCGAAGATGATTTCCATACGCTGTTTGGCGAAGCTTTCCTTCACGCCTATGACATGGAAGTGAATCAGTATAAAGATTCTCAGACGCGGGTGGACGACGCATGAAAATCGTTTTTGCCAGCCGCTGCCAGCAGGGACTACGCGATGAGAATCAGGATCGCACAGGTGCCGAGCTGGATGAGCGAAAAGCCTGTTTTGTGGTCTGCGATGGCGTGGCCGGGCTGCCCGGCGGCGAGATGGCGGCACAGCTGGTGCGCGACACTCTGCTGAGCCAGATACAGGCGCACACTGACTTTACGCCGGAAATCACCCACCAGGCGATCGAAAAGTGCCGCCTAGCGCTGCATGAGGCACAGGGTAAAAATCCGAAATATTCGCGCATGAGCACCACGCTGGCAGCCCTGTTTATTGACCGCCAGAAACAGCGTGCATGGTGGGCGCATGCCGGTGACAGCCGGGTTTACCACTTCCGGCGGGGCGTGCTTCACGAGGTGACCCGCGACCACAGTCTGGCCCAGCAGCTGAAAGAAGCGGGCTATGAAAATACCGGCATTAACAGTAATTTACTCTATAATGCGCTCGGCGCTGAGCCGCCTCGCTTAGTCAGCTTTTCGCAGGAGATTACGCTGGAGGATGGGGACGCTTTTCTGGTCTGCACCGATGGCTTCTGGCTGAATCTGACCAGTAGTGAAATGGAACAGGCGCTGCGCATGGTGAATGCCTGCGAAGAGTGGCTGGCTCTGATGGAACAGGCGGTGAGCCGCAACGTTAAGAAAGATAATCTTAGCGCACTGGCGGTCTGGATTGGTGAGCCGGAGGAGGCAACACTGCTCTACTCACTGGCTGATTCGGCGCGCTTTCTGCCGCCTCGTTTTTGATTCCAAGGATCCTTATGAAACTGTGGTTGCCCGGCATCATCACTCTGCTGATTGCCTTTAACGCCCAGGCTGAAAATTATCGTGTGGTCTATTCCCCCAGCCTGGCGCTGGAGGTTTATATCGATAATGTGGTGAGTAAAGCGCCTGACGACTGGTGTAAAGAGACGCTGCCGCTGCGTATCGTCTCTGGCAAAAGTAAGGATTCGTCCGTGCTGACCACCTTTTTACCGCGCGTGGGCACCCTGCTCGCGAATCAGTGCGGCTTACTGGACGAACTGCCCTGGCAGATGACCAATAAAGAGGGTGGCGTCCTGGCCAGCGGCAGCGGCAGCAAGTTGCAGAACTGGCGCCCGATTGTGATGGCGGATGCAACAGCCAGCGCCAGTGCCAGCAATGCCGCTCCGCTCGACCTGTCACGGCCCGCCAACAGCACGCCGCTGCAACATTTTGATCTTCCCAGCGGCTGCCATTTCCGCACCGCCTGGGATGAGAATGCGCAGACCCTGTTTATCCCGGATGTCAGCAAGCAGCAGTGCTCGCCTGACGGCTGGGCAGAAGGCAAAAGTGAACTGACGCTGGCGACAGCGAATCACCCGACGCTGGTTGCGGTCACCTTTTATCAGGGTTACCCCATCGCCAATCTGACTATTCCGGACAGCAAGCTGGAAGTCATTGCCGCAAATAATCAGCGCATGATTGTGACACGACCGGATACGCCGGATAGCTGGCTGGTGCTACCCTTTGATGCCCGGCAGCATGTCTGGCGCTTCAATGGTGCGCTGTTAATAAAGATGGATAAGAATGCTGCACAGCAGGATGCTGACGCTGTGAAATCGCGAGTCGATACATTGCGCAGCCAGTGGGCGCCCTATTTCATGCCACAGCAAAAAGTGAATGTGTTACTCATCGACACCCTGCACGCGGATCTGGTTGATCCTGCCATTGGTGCCTGGCGCAACATCAATTAATTACCGCGCAGCCTGACGACCAGGCCGTGTACAGAGAGTTCACTATGTCGGCAAATGATAATCCGAAAACTGTTCCGAATGCCCTGCCTGACGGATACCGTTTCAATGAATTTGAGATCAAGGAAGTGATCGGAGGCGGCGGCTTTGGCATCGTCTATCGTGCGTGGGATCACCAGCTTGAACGTACTATTGCCATCAAAGAGTATATGCCCGTGTCGCTGGCTGTCCGTGCCGCCGACTTAACGCTGGAGCTGCGCGGTGAACGTTTCCAGAAGCTGTTTAATGCCGGGCTGACCAGCTTTATTCAGGAAGCGCGTCTGCTGGCCCGCTTCAATCATCCTGGTCTGCTGCACGTACTGCGCTTCTGGGAGCAGAACGGCACGGCCTATATGGGCACGCTTTACTACAGCGGGATGACGCTGAAAGAGTGGCAGCTGACCAGCCCGGCCTCTATCTCTGAAGTCTGGATCCGCCGCCTGCTGCCGCCGCTGCTGGGCGCCATCAGCACCATCCATCAGGCTGGCTATCTGCATCGCGATATCTCGCTCGACAATATCCAGATTCAGGAAAACCAGCTGCCGGTGCTGCTGGACTTTGGCTCGGCGCGTAAAGAGATTGGCAACCTCTCTGACGAAACCGAAATCATGCTTAAACCTGGCTTTGCGCCGATTGAGCAGTACAGCGAAGAAGGTGAAGTCGAACAGGGACCGTGGACCGATATTTACGCGCTGGGCGCGGTGCTGCACAGTCTGATTACCGGTAATCCACCGCCAGTCAGTGTGGTGCGCTGTATTGAAGATAATTATCAGCCGCTGGTGGAACGTCAGCCAGAGGGCTACTCGCTGCCGCTGCTGCATGCCATTGACTGTGCGCTGGCCATGAAACCCGGCGATCGTCCGCAAACGATTGACGCCTTTGCGGCACTGATTGATCTGCCGGTCAGTGATGTGGAAGCCGTGGTAAACAGCTTCCCGGTGCCGGGCGAGCCGCCCGCGCTGCCGGTCGAGGAGCCGGTTGAAGTGGCCCCACCGGTGGTGATGGCGATGAATCACGCTGCGGCGTCAGCGGAGCCGGTAACGCCGCGCACGGTGCGCCGGCTGTCGCCAGGCTTGCTGGGGCTGGCTGCCGTGGCGCTTCTGGCCGTGGTCGTCACCGTCTGGCTGGCTAATCGCCACAGTGCCACACCGGATGTCCTTAACAATCCGGCAGCCGCGACGCAGGCACCCGCATCAGCTCCGCCGCCAGCCGCCGTGCCTGCTGCCCTGGCGACGGTTTATCTTAAGCTGGAAAGTGGTGAAAGCGTGGTGCTGAATGGACAGCCGGTTGAGGTTAAACCCGGCAGCAGCGGATTTGCCGCACTGAATCTGGCGGCAGGACAGTATAAAATAGACGTTAAAAATGGCAGCGAATTGCACACGCAATCCCTGACAATTGATAAGCCGGGCACCTGGCTGATTAATCCTGGCAACTAGCTGACCGGATTAACAGGTTACCCGGGGCTGCCAGCGGCGCAGACGATAAAGGGCGCGTCATAAGGACGCGCCCTTTTGCTATACCGGACGGGATTCAGGCCTGCCTGAGGCAGGATTGCTGCAGCGTCCGCACCTGATGCGCCAGCCGGCTCAGACTCTCTTCTTCCATGCCGCGCCGGGTCAGTTCTTCTTCCAGCGCAAACAGGTACTGTGCGTTCGATCCCAGCGGGCCACTCGCTGCGGCAATTAAAGGCGCAATCGCCTCCGGGCAGGAGTCCGATTCATAGAGCGGATGGCGCGGGTCCATAATAAAGGTCAGCGCAGTGACGCTGCGGCCATCCTCCAGTTGTAACTCACACCATGTCGGTAAATAACAGCCGGTGATCATCTCCCGCTTCCACAGCAGCGCCAGCTCTTCATGTAACCGCGCTTCCGGCAGACGAAACGCCAGTCCCGTCGTGCGGCCACCCTGCTTCAGCGCCAGCATGCGGCCAGGATGCGTGGCGGTGCCACGTCCGGCAATCAGCCGCAGGCAGAAAGCGCGATGCCAGCCTTCAAGCGAACCGGATGCGACTTCGTCCGCCTCAAAAATCGGGTTCCACATCAGCGAGCCGTAACCAAATATCCAGACCGGACTGTGATCGGGACGGCAGGCCAGCGTGGCTGCCAGCGAAGCCGCGCGCTGCTCGCAACTCCAGAGCAGCGTCTCATCGATATCCCCGAATGACGTTTTACAATCCGCTTTTAACAGAAATTCCCGGGTAAGCAATGCGACCTCCTCGACTTCAACAGCGTCCTGCAGAATGGCTCCTGAAACATGACGCCAAAACGGCACTGCGTTTCGATCATCAAATTGACAGTAATCTATTTACACGCGGGGTTTCAAGCGTGATTCCGGTCGCAGGTTAAAAAAAACCAGATAAACCTGATAGCACAGACGAAAAAAAGGACCAGATAATCCCGGCCCTTTGTCGTAAACCAGCTAACCGCCGGATTAACGTTTAGGGTGCCACTTATCATCATCGCCTTTTTCGTACTCTTTCTTCACGGCAGCCCAGGCGACTTTATGCGCGACCACCTCCCGAGAGTCATCGCCGCGGCGATCTTCAGCCTCTTTATACTGATCCCATGCGTTGTTAAAGGCCTGCTGATAGATCTCCTGCGCATGCGCAGGAAGCACATGTTTTACGTTGTCAGGTAGGTCGGCTCGGTTAGCGTAAGGCATAGCGGCTCCTCGGTTTATGGATACATACTAAGCCTGGCGCAGGAAAGCAAAAATACAAACAGCGACTTATTAGCACTTCAGATTAAAAATCAGGTACTGACCCTGCAAATCATAATATTAAGCCAAATTTCCGGCAAAATGAGACCCGGTAGGTGCATAAGTCATAATTGTTGTAGACTGATTACTATTGCAATATTTGAGATAACGTCAGGTTAATACCCTTTCGGCCCTTTATTGCGTTTAAGTAAAAAGCAGTAAATTTTCCCCACCCGGGCCGGTGAAAAGATAAACTGCGCCCTGCCTTAAAACTGATTATATTTCTAACAGCAGCATCCGCTGCATCCGGATAATCATTAACCAGAGAGGATGGTGAATGCCTTCACATGAAAAAACACGTCACAAGGAATTTTCACTGATATTTCCCATTATCACGCTGGGTATACTCTATTTTTTTGGTGCAAATACCTCATTTCCGGTCGTAGTCGGTATTAACTTACTGGCGCTGGTTGCCATTCTGAGCAGTGCATTCAGCGTTGTGCGTCACGCTGACGTGCTGGCCCACCGGCTGGGTGAGCCTTATGGCTCGCTGATCCTGAGTCTGTCAGTGGTGATTCTGGAAGTGAGCCTGATCTCAGCACTGATGGCGACCGGCGATGCCGCACCGGGATTGATGCGCGATACGCTTTATTCGATAGTGATGATTGTGACCGGCGGGCTGGTAGGTTTTGCGCTGCTGCTGGGCGGTAACAAATTTGCGACGCAGTACGTGAATCTGGCGGGCGTAAAGCAATATCTCATCGCTATCTTCCCGCTGGCGATTCTGGTGCTGGTGTTTCCCAACGCGCTGCCGGGCGGAAATTTCTCGGTGACTCAGGCGCTGCTGATTGCAGCGATTTCCGCGGCGATGTATGGCGTTTTCCTGCTGATTCAGACCAAGACGCATCAGAGCCTGTTTGTCTATGAGCACGAAGATGATAGCGATGATGGTGATCCGCACCATGGTAAGCCCTCGGCCCATAGCAGCGTCTGGCACACCGTCTGGCTGATCGTGCATCTGATTGCTGTTATTGCCGTGACCAAAATGAACGCCACCACCCTGGAAAGCCTGCTGACAGAAATGAATGCACCGGCACAGTTCACCGGTTTCCTGGTGGCCCTGCTGATCCTCTCCCCTGAAGGCCTGGGCGCGATTAAAGCCGTGCTGATGAATCAGGTGCAGCGCGCCATGAACCTGTTCTTTGGTTCGGTGCTGGCGACCATCTCCCTGACGGTGCCTGCGGTGACCATTATCGCCACGCTGACCGGACAGGAGCTGATATTCGGGCTGGAGCCGCCGCAGATGGTGATTATGATGGCATCGCTGATCCTCTGTCAGATCTCCTTCTCAACCGGCCGCACCAATGTTCTGAACGGTGCTGCGCATCTGGCGCTGTTTATTGGCTATCTGATGACTATCATGCTGTAACGTCACCGGATTTCAGGCGAAAAAAAGAGCGATGAATCGCTCTTTTTTTTGCAGCAAACTTACTTACTGGTTTCGAGTTCCGGGAAACTCTTCACCAGATCGTCAATCGCTTTCATCTGCACCAGGAACGGCTCCAGCTTATCCAGCGGCAGCGCAGATGGGCCGTCACACAGGGCGTGTTCCGGATCCGGGTGCGCTTCGATAAACAGACCGGCAATGCCGACCGCCATACCGGCACGCGCCAGCTCTGCCACCTGCGCACGACGACCGCCAGATGCCGCGCCAAACGGATCACGGGTCTGCAGCGCATGGGTCACGTCGAAAATTACCGGGCTGTTTTTAGTGACTTTCTTCATCACGTTAAAGCCGAGCATGTCGACAACCAGATTGTCGTAGCCAAAGTTGCTGCCGCGATCGCACAGGATAACCTGCTCGTTGCCACCTTCCGCGAACTTATCCACGATGTTGCCCATCTGACCGGGGCTGACGAACTGCGGCTTCTTAACATTGATGACCGCACCGGTTTTCGCCATCGCCTCCACCAGATCAGTCTGACGCGCCAGGAAGGCCGGCAGCTGAATCACATCAACCACTTCAGAAACTGGCTGGGCCTGTGCCGCTTCATGGACATCAGTGATAATCTTCACGCCAAACGTCTGCTTCAGCTCCTGGAAAATCTTCATCCCCGCTTCGAGGCCAGGGCCACGGTAAGAGTGAATTGAGGAGCGGTTCGCTTTATCAAACGACGCCTTAAACACGTAAGGAATACCGAGTTTATTTGTCACGGTGACGTAGTGCTCGCAGATGCGCATCGCCAGGTCGCGCGACTCCAGCACGTTCATCCCGCCAAACAGTACAAATGGCAGGTCGTTTGCAACGTTGATCTCGCCAATACTCACGACTTTCTGTGTCATGCCCTTTCCTTTTCAGTGGGTCCGCTTAGTGCAGCGTGACCTGTTTTTGTTCGATTGCGTGAATCTGAACTTTGATCATTTCGCTGACCGGGTCTTCAGGACACTGCTCAACGAAATAGTTTAAATCACTCAGGGCGATATGTTCGCACTCCAGCTGCGCGTAAATCAAACCGCGATCGCGGATTTCATAGGGATCATCCGGATCGATACGCAACAGCACCTGACTGACATTCAGCGCCAGCTCCATCTTTTGCTCTTCCATCAACGCCGCTTTCAGCGTGTCGAGCATCTTGCGCATCACGGTGACGGTTTTGGCTTCGTCGAGATCATCGTCATACAGACGCGCGGTGGGGCTGATATTGCCTTTCAGCCACACTTCCAGCGTGTGCCGATCCAGGGTTTCCCCATTAAACGGGTTAATCATCCACTTATCGCCATCAATCCAGTCGGCGCGCAGAATCAGCTGCGTCGGGAAGATCACGGGCATCAGCGGCAGTTCCAGCTCGGCGGCGATGTGCAGCAGAATCACGCCCAGTGACACGGCGGTGCCCTGACGGGTCTTTAATACATTGTCGATCCAGAGCGCATCAGAAAGTTTGTAGACGCCGCTGGCGCCGCAAAATCCCCACTGGCGATAAAACAGCTCCAGCAGCTTTTCCAGCTGCATGTCAGCATCTTCGATGTCGCTGACATAATCACGCGCTTCGGCGACTAACGCCGTAAGCTGCGCTTCCACCGACACCGCCGGGAAATCGGCGCGGATGGCAAGCGTGGCACCAATCACCGCTTCACACAGCGGTGTCTGGCTGAAATCTAATTGTTCGGTCGAGGTCATGCTATCCCCATAACGGCATTTTGGTCAGCGCCAGCGTAATGATGGTCACCAGGGCGATTAACGCCACCAGAAAAGCGATCCAGCGGGTACGATCAGTGCGAGTACGGCGACTCAATGCCACAAATCCTAAGGCGATGTAGATGATAACCGCTAAAAGCTTCTCCGTCAGCCAGCTTCCTTGTGGCGTGAAGGGATAGAAGTGGGTAATCACCACCAGCAAGACGCCAGTCAGCAGTAACAGGGTATCGTTAACGTGCGGCAGAATGCGGACCCAGCGTTTTGTCATCATCGCCGAACCACAGCGCAGCCAGTAAAACCGCAGCAGGAACAGCGTCACGGTCAGCATGACCGTTAAGATATGCAGATTTTTAATCAGGGGATAAAAAGCAAACATCATGAATCCTTTTCAAAGCGCTTTTATGAAGGGAACTGACCCAGCGTCACACGCGGATTACCGCCGTAATCCCTGACGGTTTCAACGGCGTGATAGCCATTATTCCGCATCAGCGTAGTCACCGCTTCACCCTGCTGCCAGCCATGTTCCAGCAGCAGCCAGCCACCCGGCAGCAGCCACGCGGGCCCCTGCACGATGAGCGTGCGCAGATCGGCCAGCCCCGCTTCATCCGCCACCAGCGCGCTGCGCGGTTCGAAACGCACGTCGCCCTGCTCCAGGTGACTGTCGCTGGCATCAATATAAGGCGGGTTGCTGACGATGAGCGCAAAGCGCTGCGGCGCCAGCGCCTGAAACCAGTGACTGAGCAGAAAGGTGGTATTAGAGAGGTTGAGCTGTTCTGCATTGCTGCTCGCCAGCTCAACGGCGGCTTCAATGCGATCCACGCCGGTCACCCGACAGTCGGGCCGCTCGCTGGCCAGCGCCAGCGCAATTGCCCCGGTGCCGGTGCCCATATCCAGAATGGTTGCCGGTGTCGCGGGCAGATGCGCCAGCGCCTGCTCAACCAGCAGTTCGGTATCCGGGCGCGGGATCAGCGTGGCGTCACTGACACGTAACGGCAACGACCAGAACTCGCGTTCGCCCACCAGATGCGCCACCGGTTCACCCCGGGCACGCCTTGCCAGCAGGCTGTCCAGCTGTGCGAGTTGCGCATCGCTGAGCACCGTTTCATCGAAAGCAATTAACCAGCTGCGCGATTTGCCGGTCACGAAACCTAACAGGATCTCTGCGTCACGCCTCGGACTGTCCCCCCCGCACAGCGTGGCGACAGCCTGTTTCAGCCAGTGACGAATATCCATTAATCCTGACCAGCCAGTGCCGCCAGCTGATCCGCCTGGTGCTCCTGCACAATTGGCTCAATCAGGCTGTCGAGTTTGCCTTCCATTACTTCGTCCAGACGGTAGATTGTCAGGTTGATGCGATGGTCAGTCACGCGGCCCTGCGGGAAGTTATAGGTACGGTTACGGTCAGAACGATCGCCGCTGCCCAGCAGGTTGCGGCGAGTACTGGCCTCGGCGGCGTGACGGCGGGCCATCTCTGCCGCATGAATACGGGAACCCAGCACCGCCAGCGCTTTGGCTTTGTTTTTATGCTGTGAACGTTCGTCCTGACACTCCACCACGATGCCGGTTGGCAGGTGGGTAATACGGATCGCGGAGTCGGTGGTGTTAACGTGCTGACCGCCTGCGCCGGATGAGCGGAAGGTATCGATCTTCAGGTCACCAGCGTTAATTTCCGGCAGTTCCGCTTCCGGAATTTCCGGCATCACGGCAACAGTGCAGGCTGAGGTATGAATACGGCCCTGTGATTCGGTCTCCGGAACACGCTGTACGCGGTGTCCGCCTGATTCGAACTTCATGCGGCCATAGGCACCGTCGCCGGTGACGCGGGCAATCACTTCTTTGTAACCGCCATGTTCGCCTTCGTTGGCGCTGACGATCTCTACCCGCCAGCGACGCGCTTCGGCATAGCGGCTGTACATGCGGAAGAGATCGCCAGCGAAGATCGCGGCTTCATCCCCACCCGTTCCGGCGCGCACTTCGATAAAACAGGCGCGCTCATCGTCGGGATCTTTCGGCAGTAACAGCACCTGCAACTGCTGTTCCAGCGCTTCGCCCTTCTCACGCGCCTCCTGCAACTCTTCCTGCGCCATATCGCGCATTTCAGGATCGTCGAGCATCTGCTGCGCCGTTTCAATATCTTCCTGAACCTGCTGCCAGTCGCGGAAGCAACGGGTCACATCGGTCAGTTGAGCATATTCGCGTGACAGCGCACGGAAACGCTCCTGATCGGCGATCACGCCAGCATCACCCAGCATCGCTTCCACTTCTTCGTGGCGCTCCTGCAGGGCTTCCAGTTTGGCAATTATAGAGGTTTTCATTTAAATGTGGGATTCCCGTAACAGGTGGCGACAGCGTTGTGCCTAATCGAGACCCAGGCTGTCGCGTAAAATCTGCAGGCGTTCATTATCGCCGTCGCGGGCGGCCTGCTGAAGTGATTTGGTTGGAGCGTGTATTAAACGGTTAGTCAGCTTGTGCGCCAGTTCCTGCATGACTTTCTGCGGATCGGTACCCTGCTGCAGCGCCTGCAGCGCACGGCCTTCCAGCTCAGCACGGATATCCTCCGCCTGAGAACGATATTCACGGATGGTATTCACCGCGCCCTGTGAGCGCAGCCACGCCATAAACTCGCTGCTTTCCTGAACCACGATGCTTTCGGCCTGAACCGCGGCCGCTTTGCGCTGCGCAAGGTTCTGCTCGATGATCGCCTGCAGGTCATCCACGCTATAGAGATAGGCATTGGGCAAATCGCCGACTTCCGGCTCCACGTCGCGTGGCACCGCAATATCGACCAGCAGCATGGGTTTGTTACGTCGCGCTTTCAAAGCGCGTTCCATCATCCCCTTGCCGATAATCGGTAGCGGACTGGAGGTTGAGGAGATAATAATGTCAGCTTCAGCCAGGCGGGCATCAATCTCCGCCAGCGTAATCACCTCTGCACCGACTTCCGACGCCAGCGCTTCGGCACGCTCGCGGGTACGGTTCGCGATGATCAGATTTTTAACCTGATGTTCACGCAGATGACGTGCCACCAGTTCAATGGTTTCACCCGCGCCAACCAGCAATACATTAACGGAGGAGAGGGATTCGAAGATTTGACGGGCCAGCGTACAGGCGGCAAACGCCACTGACACCGCATTGGCACCGATATCAGTTTCCGTGCGCACGCGTTTGGCGACAGAGAAGGTTTTCTGGAACATGCGTTCCAGTTCACTGCTCAGCGCATGACCGCGTGAGGAGTCGGCAAAGGCTTTTTTTACCTGACCGAGGATCTGAGGTTCGCCCAGCACCAGTGAATCGAGTCCGCTGGCGACGCGCATCAGGTGGCTGACCGCCTCGTTATCCTGATGCCAGTAGAGGCTATTGCGCACATCCTCTTCATCCAGCTGATGATAATTGCATAACCAGCTCACCAGACGCGCCTGTAAATCGGCCTGCTGCTCTACACTCAGGTAGAGTTCCGTCCGGTTACAGGTGGACAACACCACGCCGCTCTGCACCATTGGCTGTGATAACAGGCTGTTCAGCGCCTGCTCAAGCGTCTCCGGCCCGAACGAAACACGTTCGCGCAGAGCAATGGGGGCAGTCTTGTGGTTGATTCCGAGAGCGAGCAGCGTCATGGCGGTTTTGGTTGGGATGTCCCAATAATGTCAGGGTTTTGTGAGGCGCATTCTACAAGATGCGGCAGATCAAGAAAAGCCATACAAAGGCTATGACTGTAATAAGATTAACCTGTTCGTGCTCAATTTGCTGCATAACAGCATTGACGGTTAAAACCGGGGCGGTTAGCGTTATCCGTTACAAATAATAAATGTGTCCGAGGAGATGACCACTTGATGCTTAATTCACCACGCAATCTGTTGCGCCTTTTGCCCCTTGCCAGCGTGCTGCTGGCGGCCTGTAGCGTCAACAAACCGCAGGGTCCCGGCCCCAGCGTTACCGCGCCACAGTGGCAGCAGCATCAGCAGGCGGTCTCAAAGGTCACGCACTACCAGACCCGCGGCGCCTTTGCCTACCTCTCTGACAAGCAGAAAGTCTACGCCCGCTTCAACTGGCAGCAGACCGCGCCCGATCGCTATCGCCTGCTGCTGACCAATCCGCTCGGCAGCACCGAACTGCAGCTCGATGCGCAGGGCTCGGTAGTGCAGATCGTCGATAACAAAGGCAAGCGCTACGTCAGCAACGATGCGCAGAAAATGATCTCGCAGCTGACCGGCATGAATATTCCACTGGCAAATCTGCGTCAGTGGATGATGGGTCTGCCGGGCGATGCCACGGATTATAGGCTTAACGATAGCTATCAGCTAAGCAGCCTTAACTACAGCCGTGACGGTCAGAACTGGCAGGTTTCGATTGCGGACTACGACAGCAAGGTTACCCCGCCGCTGCCGTCCAGCCTGGAGCTGAAAGAGGGTGACCAGCGAATTAAACTACGTATGGACGGCTGGACCGTTCAATGATCACCCACTGGCCTGCCCCGGCAAAACTGAATCTTTTTCTCTACATCACTGGCCGTCGTCCCGACGGCTATCATAACCTGCAGACGCTGTTTCAGTTTCTCGACTACGGTGATGAACTGCAAATTAGCGTTGATCACAGCGATTCTATTCAGCTGTTAACGCCGGTGCCGGGCGTGGCGGATGCGGACAACCTGATTGTGCGTGCTGCGAACATGCTGAAACAGGCGGCACAGAATAACCATCGCCTGCCCGCACGTGCAGGTGCACAGATTGCTATCGAGAAAAGGCTGCCCATGGGCGGCGGCATTGGTGGCGGCTCTTCTGATGCGGCGACCGTGCTGGTGGCGCTGAATCATCTGTGGCAAACCGGCTTCGCACCGGATGAGCTGGCGGCAATCGGTGTGAAGCTGGGCGCGGATGTACCGGTTTTTGTGCATGGCTTTGCGGCCTTTGCAGAGGGCGTGGGTGAACAACTTCATCCCGCAGCGCCGGAAGAAAAGTGGTATCTTGTCGCTCATCCTGGTGTGAACATCAGTACGCCCGTGGTATTTAACGACCCCGGGCTGACGCGGGATACGCCATCGCGCAGTTTATCGACGCTTTTAGCCTTACCCTTCACCAATGATTGTGAAGCAGTGGTAAGAAAACGTTTTCGTGAGGTTGATGCGCTTGTTTCCTGGCTGCTAGAATACGCGCCGTCACGCCTGACTGGCACAGGCGCTTGTGTGTTTGCTGAATTTGACACCGAGTCCGCTGCCCGCCAGGTGCTGGAGCTTGCCCCGAATGGGGTACGCGGATTTATAGCCCGGGGCGTTAATGTCTCGCCGCTACAGCGTACCCTGCGAGGCGATTAGCGAATGCGTGACAGTGTCACCCTGTTCCAGACACTGCACGTTTCGCATTAACACACCCGTGTGAACGTCTATGACCGTAGGCGCCGGTTACAGTCATGCCGTTCATTCTCTGGACGCAAAGCCTGAGGTTCTTCTCGTGCCTGATATGAAGCTATTTGCTGGTAACGCCACCCCGGAACTAGCACAACGTATTGCCAATCGTCTTTACACCAGCCTGGGAGACGCCGCTGTAGGCCGTTTCAGTGATGGTGAAGTGAGCGTACAGATTAATGAAAATGTACGCGGTGGTGATATTTTCATCATCCAGTCCACCTGTGCTCCCACCAACGATAATCTGATGGAACTGGTTGTGATGGTCGACGCGCTGCGTCGTGCTTCTGCTGGTCGTATTACCGCAGTCATCCCCTACTTTGGTTATGCCCGTCAGGACCGCCGCGTGCGTTCCGCGCGTGTGCCTATTACCGCTAAAGTAGTGGCAGACTTCCTTTCCAGCGTCGGTGTTGACCGTGTTCTTACGGTTGACCTGCACGCCGAGCAGATCCAGGGCTTCTTCGACGTCCCGGTTGATAACGTATTTGGCAGCCCGATCCTGCTGGAAGATATGATGCAGATCGGTCTGGAAAACCCGATTGTTGTTTCTCCCGATATTGGTGGCGTAGTACGTGCCCGTGCTATCGCTAAACTGCTGAACGACACCGATATGGCTATCATCGATAAACGCCGCCCTCGCGCGAACGTTTCTCAGGTGATGCACATCATCGGTGACGTTGCTGGCCGCGACTGCGTGCTGGTCGACGATATGATCGACACCGGCGGCACGCTGTGCAAAGCGGCTGAAGCGCTGAAAGAGCGCGGTGCTAAACGCGTGTTTGCTTACGCGACCCACCCGATCTTCTCCGGCAATGCGGTTGAAAATCTGCGTAAATCTGTACTCGACCAGGTCATCGTCTGCGATACCATCCCACTCTCAGACGAGATCAAATCACTGCCGAATGTGCGCACACTAACCTTATCTGGCATGCTGGCCGAAGCGATTCGCCGCATCAGTAACGAAGAATCTATCTCGGCGATGTTCGAGCATTAATCTTCACGGAACCGGGCACTGTGCCCGGTTTTTTTATCTCTGTCGTCTGGATTAACGCGCTTTTTTTTCTGACTTTTCCCCGATAAATTTCCTTTTAATCCCCTATTTTCGACGCCACCCACTCTTTTACTAAAATGCGATGTTCCCCTGCTTCTGCTGTTTAGTATTAAGTGGTAATTTGCAGCGCATTTCTCATCAGAATTCAGCCACCATGAGCCTCGATATCTACACATTATTTGTCTGCGAGCTCTATGTGCTGGGGTTTCTGAGCATCATTATGGTTTTTGCCTGGGTCGGGTCGCACTATGACCGCGTTCTTGGCTTCACCTGTCTGTCACTGGTTTTCACCCTGGTTGCCGTATTTTTAAGCAGCCTGCGCAGCAGTGGCCTGCATTTCCTGCCGGTTGCAGTGGGCAATGTGTTAGTGATGCTGGCTTATGGCGGATTATTAAATGCGTTCCGGCGCTTCTGCGGTAAACCCATCGGTACGCACTGGCTACTGGGTGCCCTGCTCTGGACACTCCTCTGCTGCTTTCCGGCGTTTTATTACAGCTTACCCAAACGGGTACTGGTATTGTGCATCGCCTGCGTTGCCTATACCGCCGCACTGATCCAGCTGGTCTGGCGGGCGCGCGACACGCTAAAAGCCACTTTCTGGCCTGCCCAGTTGCTGCTGTGGATCCACCTGCTGTTTCATCTGGTGCGCCTGTTTCTGGATAGCGCCATTGCCAGCACGCAACCTGGGGCGATTGGCGGATCGGACTTCTCGGTCTACGTGATTCTGGAATCCATTTTGTTTGTCATCGGCCTGACGTTTACCATTCTGGCCATGGTGAATGAGCGGATGCAGATAGCGTTAAAATACTCTTCCCTGCACGATCCGCTGACCAGCGTCTGGAATCGCCGCGCCCTCTTTGCTGAAGCAGAGAAAATGGTGGCGTACTGCCGCCGTCAGAACCGGCCGTTCAGCGCGATACTGTTCGACCTGGATCATTTTAAAAGCATCAATGATCGATATGGCCATCATCAGGGCGACCAGATTTTGATTCAGTTTTGCGAAATTGTCAGAGGATTGATACCAGCTGAGGGACGTTTTGCACGACTGGGCGGAGAAGAGTTTGCGGCCATCATTCCGGCGGGAGCACGGGATGCAGAGGCGTGGTGTGAGGCGATCCGGCTGGCAGTCTGTGCGTCGCAACCTAATGAAATTGCCTGGTCGGTCAGCATTGGCTTTGCCACGGTCACGCAGGGCCAGCAGGATTTTGCGAGTTTACTGGCGCTGGCAGATGCGGCGCTCTATCACGCCAAAGCCAGCGGCCGCAACTGCACAGCGCAGCATCCGGCCCCGGCAGCCATCAGTTAATGGTGAGAATTGTGTGACCGGCGGCAGCGTTTGTCATAGTGACGCAGCCAGTAGTAACGATCTTCAATTTTTTCACGGCCACTGATACGCGCGCCCACCAGCCACATCAGTGCGCCAATAAAGATGCTCAGAATCGCACCCTGCGCCAGAAACTGCGGCAAATCGAGTGACGGCAGCTGGTTCATTATTGAAAACCCAACACCCAGCACCATCGTGACTAATCCCAGTACCATCAGGCTGTTACCCGCTACGCGGCAGTGTTGATGTTTCATGCTGCACCTCCATCCATATGAGTTAATAACCGCACACAATGTTAAGTGCCATAAGTTTAGGCAATGGCTGCAGTCCACGTTGCGGAGTGGATCACACATCAGTCACAAAGAATAACCTGGTCCTGAATGCAGCCTGTTGATTCAGATGGAAAATGATTAATCACCGTTCTGAACCATTTCAATGCTTGTGCTTTGTCATCCTGACTGTAGCGAAGTAAACTAACGCCCTTTCACGATAACAGCAGGATAATCATTGTGAGCAGCATTAAACTGATTGTGGGACTGGCCAATCCGGGCGCTGAATATGCCGCCACACGCCACAATGCGGGTGCCTGGTATCTGGATCTACTGGCTGAGCGCCACAATCAGTCACTGAAAGAGGAAAGCAAATTCTATGGCTACACCGCCCGTCTGGCGATAGCCGGCGAAGATGTGCGCCTGCTGGTGCCGACCACCTTTATGAACCTGAGTGGTAAAGCGGTGTCGGCGATGGCGACCTTTTATCGCATCACGCCAGAAGAGATTATGGTGGCGCATGATGAACTCGATTTGCCACCCGGTGTGGCGAAATTCAAGCAGGGCGGCGGCCATGGCGGCCATAACGGGCTGAAAGACATCATCAGCAAGCTGGGCAACAACAATAATTTCCATCGGCTGCGCATTGGTATCGGGCATCCCGGCGATCGCAACAAGGTGACCGGATTTGTGCTGGGTAAGCCGCCCGCCAGCGAGCAGAAGCTGATTGATGATGCCATTGATGAAGCGGCGCGCTGCACCGAACTGTGGCTGAAAGAGGATCGCATCAAGGCAATGAACCGGCTGCACGCCTTCAGGCCTGCTTAAACGCCCGAATCGTCGTGATTCCGTGTATAATGCGCGAAATTTTTCCATTCGTCTCCGACAGTACGCCCTCTGGCGCGCTGTCCATCCAGTTATAAAGGGTATCAAACCATGGGATTCAAATGCGGTATCGTGGGCCTGCCGAACGTCGGTAAATCCACTCTGTTTAACGCGCTGACTAAAGCGGGCATCGAAGCGGCTAACTTCCCGTTCTGTACCATTGAGCCAAATACCGGCGTGGTACCCATGCCTGACCTGCGTCTGGACCAGCTTTCTGAGATTGTTAAGCCACAGCGCGTGGTGCCGACTACCATGGAATTCGTCGATATCGCGGGCCTGGTAAAAGGCGCGTCCAAAGGTGAAGGTCTGGGTAACCAGTTCCTGACCAACATCCGCGAAACTGAAGCGATCGGCCACGTGGTGCGCTGCTTTGAAAACGACAACATCATTCACGTTGCGGGCAAAGTGAACCCGGCTGAAGATATTGACGTCATCAACACCGAACTGGCGCTGTCCGATCTGGAAACCTGTGAGCGTGCCATTCAGCGCGTGCAGAAGAAAGCCAAAGGCGGCGATAAAGACGCCAAAGCCGAGCTGGCTGCGCTGGAGAAGTGCCTGCCGCATCTTTCCGAAGCGGGCATGCTGCGCTCACTGGATCTGGATGCCGACGACAAAGCGGCCATCCGCTATCTGAGCTTCCTGACTCTTAAACCTACGATGTACATTGCCAACGTCAATGAAGATGGTTTCGAGAACAACCCGTACCTGGATCAGGTGCGTGCGATTGCCGAAGCAGAAGGTTCAGTCGTCGTGCCGGTATGCGCCGCCGTTGAGTCGGACATTGCCGAACTGGAAGATGAAGATCGTGAAGAGTTCATGGCAGAGCTGGGGCTGGAAGAGCCGGGCCTGAACCGCGTTATCCGCGCCGGTTACTCGCTGCTGAACCTGCAGACCTACTTCACCGCTGGCGTGAAAGAAGTGCGTGCCTGGACCATCCCGGTTGGCGCCACTGCCCCACAGGCAGCCGGTAAAATCCACACCGACTTCGAGAAAGGCTTTATCCGCGCCCAGACCATCGCGTTTGAAGACTTCATCGCTTACAAAGGCGAGCAAGGCGCGAAAGAGGCCGGCAAGATGCGTTCAGAAGGTAAAGAGTACATCGTGAAAGATGGCGATGTGATGAACTTCCTGTTTAACGTCTAAATAAAATGTGTTGTCTCATGAAGTTTCAGAACATCTCATGACGCTCACTGAACCTTTCAAAATCCACGCGTTTGCGTGGATTTTTGATTTTAGGGCTTCACCTTCTATGGCAAAACGCAGCAACTGGCCATCTCGTTAGTTGAAGCAATCAGAATCGCACCTCTGATACCGCCGGAGTGACCTTTCCCGCAACATATTATGAATCAGGCATTCATATTACATAGATGCCTTCTGGACCCGCAGCCAGCATCAGACCACTTGCATTGACCAGGATTCTGATCTGCTTAAAAACGCGCGCAGTCTAATATTCAAAAGCAACGTTCGGTCAAAAGTTATCAGGAAGAAGCCCCTCCAAAACCAGATAAATAAGCCAGCGATAAAACCCTTTAAGATTCCTGAAAACTGCATTTTGCTGAACACCAATGTAACAATTCATCACGACCCGCCAGCCGATCAGGAACACACCACTGGCTTTTATGTTATGTCATAACGTTGCAGGATTTTCCGGCTGTGGCGTAAGGGTGATATGACCGATTTCAGAGTGAAGCCAGCCATTTTTTTACGCTACCTCCTTACAAGACCGGGTTTCAGCTTCATTCGCGTAGTAAAATCAGGTGTCATAAGTATTAAATGTCAGCAATAAGCAGATATACAACACACTTTTTCTAAAAATTCGAACTCATAAAGTGAGTGAAGAAAGTATTGCTGCTACTTGCGAAAAGAAAACGGCACAATAAATCGGAGTTTCATATCTATGCAATCGCAGACTACATCTGAAACGGGTGTATCGCCGAAACCCGATCTCACTGTTGGTTTTCTGCTAATGAACCGCTTTACGCTGGCCTCTGTCGCCGGCATGGTCGAGTCGCTGCGTTTCGCAGCGGATGAATCGTTTTTCAGCCGGCAGATCTTCTGTCGCTGGGAATGGATGACTTGTGATAACCAGCCGGTCACCGCCAGCTGCGATTTGCCAGTATCGCCAACCGCCGGGCTCGATTTTACCCGTAGCTGGGACTATTTTGTTGTAGCGGGTGGCTTGCTGGAAGAGACTCGTAAGTCGCCGCCCTGGCTGTTAAAAGCGTTGTGCGAGCTGCATGCGCGGGGTGTGCGCATAATCACTCTTTGCAGCGGCGTGTTTGTGGCGGGAAATGCTGGCCTTCTGGATGGTCGCCAGTGTGCAATCCATTTCACCACCCGCGACGAGTTCAGACTGCGTTTTCCCAAAGCGATTCCGGTCATCGACAAAACCTATATTAAAGATGGCGGTATCATTACCTGTCCTGGCGGTACTGCGATCGATCTGGCGGCAGATATCATTCGCGAGCACTGCGGACTGGTGCGATCGCAGAAAGTGCTTAAGTATTTGTTGGTGGAGGAGCCGGCCGCACCGGTAAAAAAAACACAGCGCAACGTCAGGGAGCCTGATGTCTATGAGAATGAGCTGGTGAGTAAAGTGATTGAGTTTATGAAACACCATCTCGACTCGCCCACACCGCTGGCTGAAGTAGCGTTGTTCGCCGGGGTAACCTTCCGCCAGCTCAACCTGATTTTCACCAAGTGTACAGGTCATTCCGCTGCGGTTTACTGGCGTCGCATGCGGCTGGAGCAGGCGCGTAAGCTGATGGCGGATTCCAGTAACAGCCTGAACGCCATTGCCGCCGCCACCGGTTTTGCCGACGCGTCCCACCTGATTGCCTGGTTTCGAAAACAGTATGGTGAAACGCCAAGCTCGTTCCGTAAACGCAGACGTGACGTGGAACGACTCATTAAAGAGTAATCAGGGGCAGTATCCGCCCCTGATTTTTCACCAGGAACTGCGCTTAGGGAGGCTACCATTCATCCTGGGCTGCGGAGTGTCCAGCGACGCGGCGTCTTCGAGATTGCGCGCCGCCGTTTCCGGTGCCAGGAACCATGAGACCAGCAGGCCGAAAAACGTAATGCCCGCAGCAATATACATAGTGTGGCCAATACCGATAGTCTGCAGCGATACCGGAATCAGCCAGGTGCCGACTGCCGCGCCGACGCGCGACATTGAGGTACCAATACCGACGGCAGCTGCACGTATCTCCGTCGGGAAGATTTCGTTTGGATAGACCAGCTGCAGCACCTGTGCCCCACCGATAAACAGCGCATAGGCACCAAATATTAGCAGGATCACCATTGACGGCCCGTCGCGCAGTACACCCAGCAGCAGCAAAGCGAGGCCTGACCAGAGGAAGCTGTGCAGCAGCAGTTTTCGGCGTCCCAGCGAATTTACCAGACGGGTGGCAATGATGCAGCCGACAACAAACAGCAGAGTAATGGCGATTGAACCGTATGCAGCCCAGTTACCACTGAGATGCAGCGCTTCCAGTACGCGTGGAGCAAAAGCGTAGACAGCAAACACCGGGATGACTGAACAGGTCCAGAATAGGGTAACAAAAGCCATACGCTTGCCGTATCCGGAGTGCAGCAGGCTGCCGAATGACAGGTGTTGACACTCTGCCTGCTGAGGCAGATTGTTCAGCCCGAAGTCGCTGCCATACACGCGCCTGATTATCGCCTCTGCTTCCTGTTCGCGCCCTTTACTCATCAGCCAGCGTGGCGATTCCGGCGTGCCGAGACGCACCAGGAACAGTAGCGCGCCAATTACCGCTGTACTTGCCAGCGTCAACCGCCAGGCATCCGGTCCACCAATATTCAGGATGACTTCGCCGGTAAGATAGGCCACTGCCGCGCCTGCAAACCAGAGAATGGTCAGCGCTGCCAGGCAAGGACCGCGATAGCGTTTCGGCAAAAACTCCACCAAAAAAGCAGTGGCGACCGGATATTCGATGCCTACCGCGACACCATTAAGAAAACGCAGGGCAAAAAGCATTTCGCCGCTCTGCACCCAGTATTGTGCCAGTGAGCAGACTATAAACAGTACCGGGCCCACAAAATAAAGTACGCGTCTGCCGAGCCTGTCCGTGAGTGCGCCGCCGATAAAGCCTCCAAAAAAGATACCGATCAGGGCGGAGGCGGCGATAAGCCCTTCCCAGAAGGCGCTAAGCCCCAGCGCAGGTGACACCTTTGTCATCGCTATACCAATAATACTCAGTACGTAGCCATCAACGAATGACCCGCCGCCGGAGCGTATGGTAAGAAGACGATGGAAACGGCTAAGCGGTACATCTTCAACTGAAATGTGATTAGACATCACAGGCTCCTCTATTTTTTATCAGCAGATTAACGGTGAGCTGTTCAGAACAATGGCCACAGGGCACCAGTCCCGTTAAATGCATAAGGGGTCGGAATAAATATAAGGCGTGAGATCGTTAGAAAGATTATCCGGCGGGCTATCCTGTCCCCGATAAAATAAAAAGCATTGTCAGGTCAGTAACGTCATAATGTATTTCCTCCGGCGCAGGGTAAGCGGTTATAAACATTCTTATTGTTATTTAAATCGGAGAGGGTAGACGCCCTCTCATTTAAATATTACGACGCCTCGTGCGTCACTTTATTAGCGTCTGTCGAACGGGTTGACCACCAGCAGATCAGCGAACCCAGACTCACCATAGCCGTACCCTGCCAGAATGCTATCGTCAGATGAGAACTGAGGATAAAGGCGGCCAGTACTGAAGAGATAATCGGAATGAAATAAGAGGCGGCTGCCAGCAGGTTAACATTGCCATGCAAAATACCTGTGTTCCACGCGGCATAGCCGAAACCCATTGCCATTGCAGCCAGCACCAGATTGATCAGTACCTGTAGTGAAACCGCGAAGGACGGTTGCGGCGATAACAGAAATTTCACCCATAATGTAAGCGCGGTTAAAATAAAAAATAGCGTAATACCGTTACTACCATTGGCTATTTTTTTCGTCACCACGCAATATATTGCCCAGATGACTGCACCGCTGAATGCGAGTCCGTAGCTCAGTGGATTATCCATGATATTAGTGGCGATTCCGCTGACGGTAAAAGCGTGATCACCGCCGAGCACCCGGCATATTCCGGAAATAGCAAGCAATACGCCGGGTATAATGAGCGGACTGGTTTTTTGCCTGTTAACAATGACCGCCAGTACTATGGTCATGCTCGGCCAAAGATAGTTCACCATCCCGACCTCAATCGCCTGTCGGCCGTTATGGGTAAAGCCGAGTGACAACGACAGGCAGAGTTCGTAACAGACGAACAATACGCTGCCGACTACCAGGTAGCGCCGGGGAAACGAGCGCAAGCGCGGAAAACCGACGGTTAACACCAGCAATATTGAGCTGCAGCTGTAGATTAACGCGGCGCCGCCTACCGCGCCGAAACCCTCACTCACGCTTTTTATCAGTCCAACAATCGCGCTCCAGAGCACTATGGCTATCAGGCCAATCAGTGTCGCTTTCTTCTGGGTCATCACCTGCTTCCTTCTTTGTTAGCCACGCTTGCTCGTCAAACTGACAATGGAGCCTGTTAAATTCAGGTTAAAACTTGCAACAAACCTATGCCTCCTGACAGAGGCTGTAAATATGCTTCAGCAGGTCAGAATGCGGGAATGTGATCGTTATCTGAATTCATTTAGAAAATTTATACAAGTCCAATTAAAACATAATTGCCTGTTTTTAATGAATAAAAAATATAATTAGTGTAGAAAAATCCTACTTTATTGTATTTTTATTGTATTTATTTTGTATGCAATTTTTTCGTCTGATTGACCTGCCTCTCTGGCCTGTGCAAATTGTTTAACATCGCAACCCGTTAAGGTTGTATGCAGACCTGAATGTACCCTGGAGGCTACTGTGTTGACATTTGAAGGCATCTATACCCCGGCTATTACCCCTTACGCCGCCGACGGCAGCATTGATTTCGCTGCCTTCGCAGACGTACTTGAGTCGCTGATTGAAGCGCGCGTGCACGGCATTATCATTGGCGGTTCAACCGGCGAGTACTACGCCCAGAGCCAGGAAGAGCGTCTGGCGCTGGTAGAACATGCGCGCAAAGTCATTGGTCAACGCCTGCCGCTGATCGTCGGCACCGGAGCCATCCGTACCGAAGATGCAGTCACCTTCGCCACCCATGCGCGCGACCACAAAGCGGACGCCATTCTGGTCACCTCTCCGCCCTATGCATTGCCGACCGAACTGGAAAACGCCCATCACGCGCTGACCATCGATAAAGCCGCGCAGCTGCCCATCATGCTCTACAACTATCCGGGTCGTATGGGGATCAGCATGGGTGAAACTTACTTCCGCGAAGTGAGTCGCTCCGCCAACGTAGTGGCGATTAAAGAGAGTTCCGGCGACTTTAACAATCTGCATCTGCTGGCGTGTCAGTTCCCGACAATTTCACTCTCCTGTGGCTGGGATGATCAGGCGCTTGAGTTCTTTGCATGGGGCGCACGTAGCTGGGTCTGCGCGGGCTCAAACTTTATTCCGCGCGAGCACGTAGCGCTTTATGAAGCCTGTGTGGTTGAAAAAGATTTCGTTAAAGGTCGCAAAATTATGGCGGCGATGATGCCACTGATGAATTTCCTCGACGGTGGCAAGTTTGTTCAGTCAATTAAGTACGGCTCAGAGCTGGCTGGGCTGAAGTCGGGGCCAGTACGCGCCCCGCTACAGGCGCTGGATGAGGAAGAGCAGGCGCAGCTTAAAGCAGTTATCGAGAGCGTGAAACGTAACGTGGCTG
Source organism: Pantoea sp. QMID4 (assembly GCF_030270445.1). Classification (NCBI taxonomy): domain Bacteria; kingdom Pseudomonadati; phylum Pseudomonadota; class Gammaproteobacteria; order Enterobacterales; family Erwiniaceae; genus Pantoea; species Pantoea sp. QMID4. Next base: position 351,105 of record NZ_BSXL01000006.1, read on the forward strand.
CGGTCACCGCATCGTAAGGAGAGGGCATGAGCCATATAGCAACCCTGAGCGATGCCGAGCGTATCGCCGCAGCACTCACCCTGCCTGATAACGCATTTATCAATGGGCACTTTTGCGCGGCAGCGTCGGGCGATACGCTGATCACGGTTAACCCGTCGACTGGTGAACCTCTGACGCGCATCGCCGCCTGCGATATTCGTGATGTTAATGCCGCCGTGGAAGGCGCACGTGCTGTATTCGAGGCGGGCAGCTGGAGCCAGGCACATCCCGGCGAACGTAAAGCCGTGCTGCTGAAGCTGGCCGCCCTGATGGAGCGTGAGCTGGAGTCGCTGGCAGTGCTGGAAAGTCTCGACAGCGGTAAGCCGGTCAGCGAATGTCTGGCGGTAGACGTGCCGGAGACGATCCATGTTTTGAAATGGCACGCGGAAGCGATCGACAAAATGTACGATCACTGCGCGCCGACCGGCAACGGCGCGCTGGCGCTGGTGGTGCGCGAGCCGATCGGCGTCGTGGGCTGCGTGCTGCCGTGGAATTTTCCACTGCTGATGCTGGCCTGGAAAATCGCGCCAGCGCTGGCGACTGGCTGCTCGGTGATTGTCAAACCCGCCGAACAGACCTCCCTGACAGCGCTGCGTGTGGCAGCGCTTGCCGTCGAAGCCGGGCTGCCGGCTAGTGTATTGAACATTGTTACGGGCACCGGCAAATCAGTAGGCGAGCCAATAGGCCTGCATGCGGACATTGACATGGTGAGCTTTACCGGCTCTACCGCCACCGGTCGACGTTTCCTGCGTTATGCCGCAGACTCCAACCTGAAAAAAGTTGTGCTGGAGTGCGGTGGTAAAAACCCGGCGGTGGTGTTTGACGACGCCGAGGATCTCGCCAGCGTGGCGGCTAACGTGCTGAACGGCGCGTTCTGGAATATGGGCGAAAACTGTTCGGCAACTTCGCGCCTGCTGGTTCAGGAAAAGGTCAAAGAGCCTCTGCTGAGGCTGATGGCCGAACAACTGTCGGACTGGCCGATGGGCAATCCGCTCGACCCAAAAAATCGGCTGGGCGCTATGGTCAGCGCCGAACATTTCAGTAAGGTAAGCGGCTATCTGGAGACGGCGCGTAATGAGGGACTGCACATTCTGCAGGGCGGCGGCACCGAACAGGGTACTTATGTACAGCCGACGATTATTGACAATGTAACGCCGGAAAGCGCGCTGTTCCGCGAAGAAATTTTCGGGCCGATCCTTTGCGTGACTCCCTTTAAAACGGAAGCGGAAGCCATCGCGCTGGCGAACGACACTGACTATGGCTTAGCGGGTTCGGTTTACACTGGCAGCCTCAAACGGGCGATTCGCGTGTCGCGTGCGGTACGCGCCGGTACTGTTACGGTGAACTGCTTTGGTGAAGGCGACGCAACCACGCCGTTTGGCGGCTACAAGCAATCCGGCTTCGGCGGCCGCGATAAGTCGGTTTTCGCGCTCGATCAATATACTGAGCTAAAAACGCTATGGATTGACGTTCCGGTAAGGAGCGCCTGAATCATCTCAGATAAGCTGCCTGCGCTATCCGGCAGGCAGCATGATAGGATGCCCATCATGATGCCAGCGAATCAACGTTTTACTTTGTACGCATTGCAACATGTCGATTTATGCGTACATTTTTATTCTTTTCTGCTAATCGCACCCGACCTGTCGCGAAAACAGGGGCGAATCTGCGCTAATCGGTAAAAAATGCATTTGTTGTTACGTGGCTCAAGCGGGTCCATGACAATATGGCGTTTTAACCCGCCGCCTGCGAAGAGATTACCTGGCTGCGCAGTGACATTCTCAGTCATAAGCCCGACAGCGCTCCTGAACACATGCTGCACCTTATTTATCAGAACGCCATAACCCGGCACTTATAAAATCCGGCAGGACTCCGGTTTGATTTCCCAGGGACTCCATCCTATTTTCCATCAGGATCAAATGCTGTGTTGGACATTTTTATTGCGGCTAAATTAAGCGGCGAATGATGGCATGATTATTTTTGCTGTAAACATGTACATTATGTAAGTTATAGCAGCATTGCTGCGCGATACTTTCGTTGCGTTATCTGATATGAGTTATTGTTCTGGAGGAAGATGTGGGATTGGGAAAAACAGCGCTATATGAAGATCTGAAACGGCTCATTCTCACCATGGAACTGGATCCGGATGAAGTACTGGATGAATCAAGCCTGACGGCACAGTATGGATTGTCGCGTACACCGGTGCGTGAAGTATTCCATCGTCTGGCAGGTGAAGGCTATCTGGAAATTGTTGAAAAGCGTGGCGTGCGCGTTATCCCGATGAGCCATGCATCGCTTCGTAACTTTTTTCTGGTCGCCCCAATGATATATGCTGCTACCGGGCGTCTTGCTGTACAGAACTGTAAACCTGCGCAGCTAAAGGCATTGAAGGAAACACAAAAACGTTTTCGCAAAGCAGTTCAGACTCACCATTCCGCCGTACTGGTACTGGAAAATAATCGTTTCCATGAAATCATGGGCGAGATGGCAGCTAACCCTTACCTTCAGCCAAGTCTTGGACGCTTGCTAATCGATCACTGTCGTATTGGCCACACCTTCTATCGCCCCCGGAATGAAGAGATGGAATATCGGCTACAACTCGCTGCCGATCACCACGATGCTTTTATTGCAGCGATAGAAACACGTAATGAGCAGGCCGTAGTAGACCTTGTTTTTGAACACTGGGAACTTTCCCGGGAAAATATGGAGATATTTATCGCGCCACAAGGCCTGAAAGCTGATCATCTGATTTAAAGTTTTGTTTGTGAATAAATGTATTTAGCTGGGAGCTTATGCTTCCGGCCAGACCGTGCCTGCTGTCCCAAATCATCCCTTCAGACTTAACTCTCCGCTGTACGTCTTCTCCTTTTATCATCGCCTGGAAAACTTTATTTTGATTTTGCGATACCAGACGCAAAAGGCTAGTCAGGTTGTTGACGAACACCCATAGCGCTTAATATTTTATACTTCATGTATACAATAAAAATACAAATAAATTCATCTCTTCTTCTCTGTTTACATGGTCTGACGGCTTAATGCAGTTGGCCTGAATAAACGGGTTTGCCCTGCCCCGCAGGCGAACCACCCTACGAAAAAGTATTGGAGTAATATAATTGCAAAAGATCACTTCTTTACCCGCAGACGATTCCAGGCCGGGATGGTTTCATATCAGTCCGGCACGAATTCCACGTTCTGAACATACCGGACAGAAAAAAGCGCGATGGGGAATTATTGGGGCTGGTCTGACTGGGCTGGCAGCTGCGCGTCAGCTGGCGCTCAACTTCCCTGACGATGAAGTAGTCTTAATCGAAGCACAGGAAGTAGGATATGGCTCAGCCGGACGCAATGCAGGCTTCGCCATTGACGTGCCCCATGATATTGGCGCAAAGGACTACATCGGCGATGTCAACACAGCGAATCTTGTGCTCAGACTAAATACGCTGGGACAGGATTATCTGCGCCATGTTGTGCAGGAGAACAATATAGAGTGTCAGATGTCGGCATCAGGTAAATACCAGGCCGCCGTCGGAAATCAGGGCATTGAGATACTGGAAGCTTATCGCCGCGGACTGGCAAAAATCGGCCGGACAGCTGAGATGATCGCTGGCAATGACTTACCTGATCATATCGGCACGTCCTACTATAAACAGGCCCTCTTTATTCCAGGTACGCTTCTGCTTCAACCTTCGGCATTGGTGAAGGGGCTGGCAGACAATCTACCTGCCAACGTTACGCTTTATGAAAATACGCCGATCACCTCGGTGGACTATGGTGACACTATTGCATTAATGCATGACAGGGGGGTGATTACAGTCGATACATTGATCCTTGCCAACAACGGTTTTGCTACTCACTTTGGTTTTCTACAGCGTCGCCTGCTTCCAACATTTCTCTATGGCAGCCTGACAAGACCTCTGACTGATAAAGAGCAGCAATGCCTTGGCGGCAAACCGGTCTGGGGCGTGATCCCGGCGCATCCTTTCGGCAGCACACTTCGCCGTACCGCAGACAACCGTATTCTGGTGCGTAACAGCTTTAGTTTTCAGCCGGACGGGCGACCACGTGAAAAGCATTTAAGGCATTTTATTGAGAATCACCGTAAATCTTTTGAGCGCCGCTTTCCGATGCTGCCGCAGGTCGATTTTGAATACACCTGGAGCGGCGCCATCTGCCTGTCTGAAAACCATGAAAGTTTCTTCGGCAGGCTTGCGCCTAATGTCTACGGGGCGCTGTGCTGTAATGGTTTAGGCATTACGCGAGGCACTGCCACCGGCAAACTGTTAGCCGATATGATTGCAGGAGAGCGTAATGAACTTATCGATTTTCTTAGCGCTTCACCCGGACCAAATCTGACGCCTCGCGAGCCGTTTCTCTCTGTTGGCGTTAATTCGGTGCTAAAATGGGGCCAGTTTCGCGCCGGTCCTGAAATGTAAATTTCTTCAACATGAACGCATTGAACTGCGAGGCGAGAGACATATTTGCAGGTATGAAAATCGAATAGTACAGGTAAACTGAGCGTAACTTTATTTCGGGAATTTATCCGGGCAACTTTAGCAATAATGTCCGCTTTAAGCGAAAAGCGGACTTCTGCGATAAGGAACGAGATTTTAATCACAGAGACCGTAGGTTAAATCAGCTGAGCAAATTCTTAAGATTAACCATATCCCACGGCATGTGTTCAGCTATCGTCAGCCCAACAGCTTCTGCTTTAGACGTGGCCTGGTTGATCAGCTTAAGCACATCCCCGATGGTCAGTTTCCCCTCAGCAACGTCACCAAAAACATGTTTACCTCTGCCGGGTTGGGCAAACAGAACCGAGCGAAACAGCGTTGGATCCTGGACGTCTGGATCAAGGTGGATGGCCAGATATTCAATTTTCTCTTTAACAATCCATTCAGTAATTTCACTGGACCCCGCCTTTATTTGCTCAGGGTTGGAGGTCGCTACCTGATGGCTGGCCAGGTAGTCACGCTCATAACTCAGCGGGTCATGAATGTCAGCAATCATAATTTTCGACGGCAATAATTTGTGTCGAACATGACTGACTAAATCTTTGTCACCGGTGCCTGTCTTGCTCCCCGTTGATTAGTACACCGCGATTGCGCCACATATAGAATGTGGCATCGTAGATACCCAGCTTGCGACAGACCTCCGGTACTGATGTACCCGGTTCAGCCTGCCTGGGGGCAAAGACAATCTGTTCTTCAGTGAATCGTGACTTTTTCATCGGCTCAACCTCCGCTCGGAGGGAGTATTAATCATGCCGGAATTCTGTTTCTGAATGGAGCAGGATTTTGGGTCAGAGTCAGCCAGTAACACGAAAACTTTAATCTTAAAATGCGAGACCTATAAAGAGAGGTGCAGTAAGAGAGCAGGAGCGCGTCAGATACAGATGACGGGAACAATAAGGAGTATTGAGCAAATCGGTCATCTTCATATCTCATCACTATATGCCCATTACTGCTTCAGGAAATGATGCAAAACCCGCCGCTCAGATGGACTTCATCGCGTTATGAACACTGGCAAATTCTTTTAATCCTCCCTGACCGTGAAACACCTTGTCCCGTTCCCGGCGCTTTTACATATATATAAAAACCTCACAAGCTATTTCGATAACCTATCAGGGCAGACGCCATATAAGGGTTTTACAGACGGCCTTACGGACTTCCTGTCACGACTGCAGATAGTCATCAGGCATGAAATTGCCAGGCTAATGTCATGTTTTGTAGCAGTTTGTAAATTTAACTCTATCCTTAGTCTGTCTGGACAGAGAAACCAGAGAGCATTTCTCATCTAACCTTTTCAGATGACTGTAATTTTTACAGTATTTGTTCACTCTTTAAGGAAAATAAATGGCAGGCATAAGACGTAAAAAAGTAAAACCGATAGGCCTGAAGGACGTTACCATCATCGATGATGCCCGTCTGAAAAAAGCGATTACTGCGGCAGCGCTGGGTAATGCCATGGAATGGTTTGATTTTGGCGTTTACGGTTACGTGGCAGCTGTGCTGGGCAAGGTTTTTTTTCCTGACGCCTCCCCGGGGATTCAGATTATTGCAGCGCTGGGCACGTTTTCCGTTCCTTTCATTATCCGGCCTTTAGGCGGTATGTTCTTTGGCGCGCTGGGTGACAGATACGGTCGCCAGAAGATTCTGGCCATGACCATCATTCTGATGACGCTGAGCACCTTCTCTATCGGTCTTATTCCTTCCTATGCGACGATCGGCTTCTGGGCTCCGGTCCTGCTGCTGATAGCCAAAATGGTTCAGGGCTTTTCAGTCGGAGGGGAATATACCGGCGCTTCAATATTCGTGGCGGAGTACTCTCCAGACAGAAAGCGGGGATTTTTAGGCAGCTGGTTAGATTTTGGCTCACTCACCGGCTTCGTCTGCGGAGCCGGGGTTGTTGTCGTGCTGACGACCATTCTGGGCCAGGACGCGTTTAATGAATGGGGCTGGCGTATTCCGTTCTTCATGGCGTTGCCTTTAGGGCTTGTGGGTCTTTACCTGCGTCATGCCCTTGAAGAAACCCCGGCGTTCCAGAAACATGTTGATTCGCTTGAGCAGGGGTCTAAACAGGGCCTGAGTGAAGGTCCTTCGGTGCCGTTTAAAGATATCGCGCGTAAACACTGGCGAAACCTGATTTCCTGTATCGGCATCGTGATTACCACTAACGTCGCTTATTACATGCTGCTGACTTACGTGCCGAGTTACCTGACGCATAATCTGCATTATTCAGAGGACCGCGGTGTTCTGATTATCGTTGTCATCATGCTGGCGATGCTTTTTGTACAGCCGGTGATGGGGTTACTCAGTGATAAATTCGGGCGAAAACCTTTTATCATCATTGGCAGCACGGCAATGGTGCTGCTTTCCATTCCTTCATTCATGCTTATTACTTCGGACAGCCTGGTCGCCCTCTTCTTCGGGCTCCTGATACAGGCGGTCATACTTAACTGCCTGATAGGTGTGATGGCATCGACCCTGCCAGCGCTCTTTCCAACGGAAGTGCGCTACAGTGCTTTAGCCGGTACCTATAACATTGCTATCCTGATTGCCGGTATCACCCCGACATTAACGGCGTGGCTGGTTGAGGTAACAGGGAATCTTTATATGCCTGCATGGTATCTGATGGTTGTGGGTGTGATTGGCGTAATAACAGGTGTCACGGTAAGAGAAACCGCGAATAAGCCTTTATATGGTGACACCCCTGCGGCCTCTTCTCTGGCGGAAGCCAGAGAGCTGCTGCAGGAGCATCATGACGGAATCGAGGAGCGGATTGAAGATATAGATAAGAGAATTGATGAGCTTAAGAGTAAGCGACGTAATCTGGTTGCTCAGCAACCTGATACCATCAGTTAAATTAACAGGCCGCTATCCGGTGATAGCGGCGCTGATTTTCCAGCCGACCCTGATCGACTTTTTATCTTTTAATTCACTGTATTTCAGTTGCACCCTTCAGATAGTAAAGGTTACTTCAGGCTCTCAGCCCATCCTGTCTGCTTCAGAGCCCACCTGACGACCTTAGCCCGGATACAGGATCCGTTAATTCATGCCTGCCTCTATGTGGATAAGCGAGGCTGCCCTTCTCTATCGCGAAAAAAACCGGATTATCTTCACCTTTGCTGAGTGAAATACACTCTGGCTGCTCCTCAGACGCTGTTTTTCTCAGTATTTTACGGATAAGTTCTGAAGCGAGATAAGCCGCAGATACCGTTCAGAGGTCAGCACAGGTTTGCGGGATTTGCCCGGAGCGCTTCAGGATTATTTATTAAATTCAGCCGTAATTTTCGGGGCGGAGTTGCCTTCTGATTTCCCTCCTTTTGCATTAAAAATGGCAAAACGTGATCTGGACAGCCCGCCGGACACTGTCTGTGTCTGATTCCTTATCCGCGAGATAAACCGGTCTATACATTGTCAGACTTCACTTAACTCAGACAGGAGGCATTATGACGAAGCTCAGAGGGGGGGCCGGCAGTTTTGCCGCAAATCCGCAGCGCTGAGGATGCTGGCAGAAAGGCAATCAGATAAGCGGTGGCAATTTCAGGAACGATCATGAGCGTGCGGCCGAAGCGGGACGTCAGGGCGGGAAAGTCAGCAGGAGAGGAAACCAGACAGTGTGTCATCTACAGTATCCCCGGAAGGGGTTAACTGAAACTGTGGTTCCGGCAAGGCCTGACAGAGTACTCTGATGGCAGGTATACCGGAGTAATTCATTCGTCCCACAGCACATAAACCAGTACCTGAGCCTGTACAGATACATGAACTCTTTCATTATAGTACTCGTTATGCTGACTTTGATTCAGGCAGCGGCTGACGTAACGCATGATAAAACCTACCCATCGTGCGACGTGCAGGCGCAGCGTAGTGTTAAAGGCGAAACGGGTGGCAGCGTCACAGATCCGCTTAAGGCGTATATTACCCAAAGGGTTAACATACTGCAGGCTGATATCAGTACGGCACGTAAAGCCCGAAGGCTCGAATGCATTGCGGTATACCGGTGCGGTCCTCATGCTGATTGCTGCCTGCAGCAGGCTCTCAGGGCATGCATGCGGCTGAACGTATCTGCCTGTCGCTATTTTATACAATAGTTATCCCCCGTTTCTGTGGATAACATGCAGTCAGTGGTGCTGTTCCGGATTAGCATCCAAAGATCTGTTTCTGTCTTCTGTCACTTCTGCCGGGTGCCTTCCGGCAAACTGACAGGCATCCCTGTGGACGGTCATCATGCTTCATGATTCAGGCGATAATGCCAGAGCCCGTATTTTTCAGGGGGGTAAAGTCAGCGCCGATATATTCTTCTGCTCTGCCGGAATACGGCCGGGTCGCCCAGCGCAGCCTCAGAGATTTCTTTATCCCGGTGGGATGCACGCGCCGTCTTCAGAGACGGGGGTGAGCTGCTCACAGCTATTCACCCTGAAATAAAGGACAGGCCTGAATAGAGCTGGCGAGTGATGCTCAGAATGTGCACTCCTTCAGGGCCCTAAGATGAGTGACATAGTCATGATGCGGACCTGCGACCTGCAGATTCTGAACCGCACAGATTTACTTTACAAAGTGCCATACATATTCAGGGACACGATCATACAGCTTACCTGTGACCAGCTCTGCTTTACGATGATCATAAGCCTGTGTCATCGCAAATTCGTGGGAAGGATCCCCGGTGTAGCAAAGGTGCTCATAAACCTTTTCAAGCGTTTCCGGCGTGGAACAGCGACGGAATTTCAGCAGCCATTGTTGTCGGGTCATAAGGCTCTCATCCGGAATAATGAGGAAAAGGGAGGTTGCAGCTAAAGTAATAGAAAAATATCAACAACTTATAAATAGCCTCTCAAACGGCAGGGTTCAGATATGTATGCCTGAATGATGTTGCTCTGCCTACAAGGGGCAGTCTTTTACTCTCTGCCCGCAGGCATTAGCGCATTCTTAAACTAAGCGGTTGGTTATACTGGCAGGAGGTAAACAGGATATGGAAAACCTGAGAGACCCTGAAACGGCAATGCAGGCAGAGAAAAACGGCGGTGCCGGGTGCCTCCCGGTGAAAAGCATGAGCTTTCCGCAACAGTATCATCATCCCCCCCAGAATTATGATTACCTGTCGCCCCTCCGCTGAGAAGAGATTCACCGCCATTTTTTAATTGCCCGCTAATACAAAACTCCTCCAGCCTGTGCTTCAGGCGCAGCACACCAGATCCGTTGAACACCAGAGGAAAGCAATTCGTGCCTGATGTGCCTGATGTGCCTGAGACATACATGCCACTGCAGATACCGGAGTAAACAGACAATACCGCAAACGATCACCAGGGACCTGCTCATCAGCTGCACAAAATAAATATCGTAAACTCACAATATTATTGTACACCATTTTATCTTTTGTACAACTTTACCACTTGCGGTGGCAGTTAAATATTATGCAGAAAGGTTAGTCTTGAAAGCGATGCTTTCAATTATCGACGTCATGTCGTTCACCTTCGAAGCGCTCACTGAAATTGCGCTCATGGTATCAGACATGCGCTTGACGTCAGCCGCACCTGATCTGCAGAAACATGTAGTCTCGCATCCGCACTGCCAGTTCGCAGCTAAACACCGGGAGACAGCAACACCACTGCAATAGCGAAACATTTCATGCACATAATAAATCAGGATATTTCTGACAGTGCCGGTGGCTAGCCGGGCCAGCGCGCTGATAACACTGATGGGAGAGAAAAGTGCGTGGTATAAATAACTGCCGTGACACCCGGCATACCGGGCGGGATTGTTTTTTTCATAATCAGATGGCTTCGCGAGTCTCCGGCCAAACAATGAACGCCCCTTCAGGCGTGAACAGGCTGCCCTGAAAATCAATAATGCCGGCTGCTTCAAGCCACATCCACTCTTCAGGCCAGTTAACTTCTGCCGCGATTATATTAATCTCCAGTGCCGAGCAGCAGCGGATAATAGCCTGAACAACAGCCTGCTTCGGACCGCTTCTGTGAATATCCCGCACAATTGTAGCGCTGATACGTACCCGATCAGGTTGTACATTTACGAGTAGTGATAACCCGGCAGAACCGTCACCAAAATTATCAATGGACAGACTGATACCCGCCTGTTTCAGCTGACGGACCGCTGAAGAAAACATGTTCAGCTGAGAGATAACTTCCTTTTCGCTTACCCCAAGTACGATTTGCTGAGGCACCAGGCCGGCATCTTTAACAGCACTGACGATGCGGCTTACGGCGTCAGCCACGAAAACCAGTATCATTGGCAGAATGCTGATATAAAGCGTTATCCCGTCCGGGAAGGATCTGCCCGCGTTCTGAAGGGGCTTCAGTAACTGCGTTCAGGTGTTACCTGAACCGTAATCAGAGCAGGTTCACCAGCAGGACCTGTATCTGAACAGGCCCGGCCAGATTTACCTGAGCGGGCCTGTTCCATTATTTATGTGCTATGAAGTTTCTGATTACGGCGTTCATTCCACCGGTACTACATTACTTCAGGACGATACGAACAATTTCGTCAGTGCCCTTCGTGGAAGAATCTTTATTAAATTCCGCTTTCAGGGTGACAAACAGCGTGTTGTTATCAGGCCCAATCAGCAGGCTATTGGGGTTTTTATCGAACGACCAGCTGTTTTTTACCGCATAAGTCGCGGCATCCAGTTGCAGCACTTTCTTCGATTCGCGCTGGCTGATGTAAAGCTCATTGCGCTTAGCGTTGAACTTAATGCCCAGCGCATCCCCTTCGATACGTTTGATGACCTTTCCGGTGCGCTCATCAAATATCAGCGTGACTTTGCCTTTGGAATCGTCGGTCACAAAAAGGCGACCGGTTGCTGGATCTTCCGCCATGTTCAGGAACAGGTACGCTTTGCCATCACCTGCCGTCCAGCGCTTCTCAATTTTGTGGCTGCGCGGATTGATCACCAGGATTTCACCCGAGCCATTGGCCGCATAAATGCGATCAGTCAACGGCGAGTAAATGATACCGGTCACCCATTTACCGGCATTTTTAATTTCGGTTTTAAGCTTGAAGGTGCGGGTATCCACCACGGAGATATAGCCCGGATCGGCCACACGGCCTACATAAAGTTCGCTGCCATGCCACAGGACTTCACGCGCACCAGCCGGATAGCCCTCTTTACTGATTTTGCCGGGGAAGACCAGACGCTGAAGCACTTTGCCACTCTGGGCATCTACTTTTGAAATCGCGCCATCCAGCGAGTTGGTAGTGTAAAAGACCTCACCCGCTTCATTGATAGCAGTACCGAAGTTTTTCATGTCAGTATGCGTTTCACTCTGCGTGGTCAGCGTGGCTGGATCGAGGCGATAGATGATTCCGCCATTTACATTTTTAAACGCCTGCGCGCTGGCGACAAACAGCGCTTTTGAGACAGGTGAATAAGCCATTTCGTACAGACCATCCCCCAGAGCGCGTTGTGTCACTGCAGTATTAACCGGCTTAGGCGCTTCGGCGGCAGGTGCATCGGCTTTTTTAGCGGGTGCCTGACACGCTGTCAGGCTAATGGCAGCGGCAGCAGCCATGGCAACAGCGGCTTTGCGCGGACTTAACGATTTCATGCAGAACTCCGTCAGAATAAAAAGGATCCGGGCTGGTCTGACCGCACGGAAGAATGAGAATCATACTCATTAACAACCAGTAATCAAATTAACACGCTGATTTCTCTTTCTTCATGCTGTCTGACCGCTGGATAAACATCTCAACCTTCCTGTTTACGACGCGTTTTACACCCTTTTTCAATGCGAAAATCAGGTAAACCTCAGTAACTAAATGGCCATCAATCAGACCATGAGTCTGATTTTAAAAGAATTAACATAAAGTTACACTTTTAGTTGAATCCTTTGCGGAATATATAAAGCAAATGATTATCATTGGCGTTCTCACGACTTCTCAGGCTTCTTCCGCCAGGAATGAACTGATAAAAATAATAAACAAAATACAACCGCGAATCTTCGTACCAACGTTAATGGAAAATTTATGGCTCGTAGTGGCAGGGAATCAGATAGTCAAAACGTTTTCAGCATCTCATTGCTGGCACTGGCGGTACACGCCTTCGTTAACCCTGCTCTGGCGTCAGCAGAAACCTCGCAGGATATGGTCGTCAGCGCGACGCCCGCCAATAATAGTGAAAGCGATAAGCAGAATTACGCTGTCCAGACCACCCGCGCGGGCACCAAATTAATGCTGACACCACGTGATGTGCCGCAATCCCTTAGCGTGGTGACACAACAGCGAATGCACGATCAGGATTTGCAATCCGTTAACGATGTGCTGACCAATGCCACCGGTATCTCCACCAATCTGATCGACAGTGAACGCTCCGAGTACTATTCACGCGGCTTTAAGGTCAGTAACTTCACCTTCGATGGCATTCCGACGTCGGTCAACGATACGTGGAATTACGGCGATGCCGCGTCCGACACGGCTATCTATGACCGCATTGAGATCGTGCGCGGGGCAACCGGGCTGATGACCGGCGCGGGTAGCCCGTCAGCCTCTATCAACATGGTGCGTAAACATGCCGACAGCAAAACCGCTACTGGCACGCTGAGTGCCAGCTACGGCAGCTGGAATAAACAGCGGTATGTGGCGGACCTCTCCTCTCCGCTGAACGGCGACGGCAGCCTGCGTGGCCGCGTTGTGACCGGCTATACCGATCAGCAGAGCTGGCTGGACCGCTACCAGAAAACCAAAAAATTTATCTACGGCGTGATGGATGCCGATCTGACTGAGAAAACTACCCTGTCGCTGGGATACGACTATGAAGATGACAATACCGGCAATCCCACCTGGGGTGGCCTGCCGATGTTTTACAGCAATAACGCCACCACGCATTACGATCGCAGCCTGAATTCGTCAGCCAACTGGGCACGATACAACACCAACTCGCGCAAAGTCTTTGCGGACATCGAGCATAACTTTGATAACGGCTGGAATATTCATATCAACGGCACACACGCCGAAAACACCTTCAGCGATAAGCTGCTCTATGTGATGGGCAATCCCGACCAGGAGAGCGGTGAAGGGACCACCGGCTACGGCAGCATGGATCGCGGCAAGCGTAAAATGGATTCCATTGATGGTTTCGCCAGCGGACCATTTGAACTCCTGGGCCGTCAGCACCTGTTAATGGCCGGCGCAAACTACAGTCGCCAGCACAATGCCACTTACAGTCAGGATGGTTTCAGCGATGTGGAGGCGCGTGAGATCTCCGCTGCTGATATGGGTATTTTCAATAACCACTGGAACGGTAACGTAGCAGAGCCTGAGTGGCAGGGCTGGTATCTCAACGATGATGACACGGTTCGTCAGAAATCGGTGTACAGTGCTGCACGTCTTTCACTGGCCGATCCGCTGTCACTCATCGTTGGCGCACGCTATACCCAGTGGAGCACGAACGGCAGCAGCGGAGAGATGACCAAAAACAACACCACGCCTTATGCCGGGCTGGTCTATGACATTAATGATACCTGGTCCGCCTATGGCAGTTACACCGCCATTTTCCTGCCGCAGACGTATCGTGATACCCACGGCAGTTACCTCTCGCCTGTCACCGGGAAAAGCTACGAAACCGGTCTGAAATCGGCCTGGAACGACGGACTGCTGACGGCAAGCGTGGCGATTTTCCGCATTGAGCAGGATAACGTCGGTCAGCCGCTGGATGGCGTTTATCTGAGTGGCAGTGAGCAGGCCTATGTCGCAGCCAAAGGTGCCGTGAGTAAAGGTGCCGAGTTCGAGCTGAATGGTGCGCTGACTGATAATCTGCAACTGACCTTTGGCGCAACCCGCTATGTGGCACGTGACCAGAGTGGCCGCTTTAACAGCTATCAGCCACAGACCTCATTTAAGCTTTTTACCCGTTATCAGCTGGCCGCAATCCCCGACCTGACTGTCGGCGGTGGCGTCAACTGGCAGAACCGGGTGTTTAAGGATGTGACCAATGCCAGCGGCGACAGCGTACGGGTTTATCAGGGCAGCTATCCGCTGGCCTCACTGTTTGCCCGCTATCAGGTGAATAAGCAGGTCGCGGTGCAGGCCAACGTCGATAACCTCTTTGACCGCGAGTATTACAGCTATATGAACAGTTACGTATACGGTGAGCCACGAAATGTGAACGTCAGCGTTTCGTGGCAGTTCTGACAGACTGATTAATCAACGTCTGTCCATGGCATAAAGCGGACATGAGTATCAAGCAATGTCCGCTTTTTGTCAGAAGCGGACATACCTGCTTCAGTTACCAAATCCATCAAAACTGCGCTGCTATCTTTTGCGCGCTCGCTTTTTGTAACTGCAATGAATCCAGGAGCGGCCTTCAGGGCTGAGGGGTCTTTTTTATTTCATCGAGATAGTTGCAGACAGTGTACCGGGTTACACCGAGCCCTCTGGCAGCCATTTCCACACCGCCACGCACGATGAACAGCCCTTTTCCCTGCATCTGCCGGACGATCCTGCTCTTGTCTTTTTTTGTTGCGCCACCCCGCAACTGCCCGGAAGGCGGAATGCAGGCACGGGTAATTTCATCCTTTTTGCCTCAGGTCCCGATTCGCCACTTTCGGCTGCAGTTGCCTGTGAACGCATCAGGCGTGGCAGCGCTTCACGGGCTGCGCCACCTCGCTGTAATCGGCATTAAAGCACAGTGACGGAGTGGCCTTTCCGCTCTCATCCCTGAAAAGAACCGTCGAACTGTGCAGCGGTTTGCCCCGCGAACCGTCCGTAAGGTAGTGAGTAAATATGACGGGACCGGTTTTCTCCGGGTAGGTTTCCTGTGCGAGAAGTCCCGTAAACCCCATATCACTTTCAGTGACCTTCAAGAAGAGAGCAGCCGACCTGCCTGCCGGAAACATGACCATTGGTGATCCTGAGTACTGAGGCTTCAGGGCGTTCCGGATCGTGCAGCACGATTTCCATATGCTGTCCGGCTACAGAAGAAAGCGCCTCCATAACAGCGTTCAGTTCGCTGATAAGGCTGTTTTTTGCATGTTTTTCTGACACATAAGCGCTCTGGTTTAAGAATGGGGCGGATATATAAACAGATTATTGCGGCCTTAACAAAAGGACCTGACCCAGCCGCTTTCCCGGCTTCTTACTTCCCTTTGCACACGAGGACGCCATAAAATAAACAAAATGTTGATATTTAAACTTTACGTTGATAACGTCTGCTGCCGTACAAGCAGGATAAGGATAAGAAATTAATGAACGAAGCAATCAGACGTTATAGCAGTGCCCTCCCGTTTCCTTTTGCCACGGCTACGGAAGTAAACGGCATACTGTATCTGTCGGGTCAGGTTTCCATGACGGCACAGGCCGAGCCTGTATACGGCGATGTAGCCGCCCAGACTGATACTATTTTTGGCAACATATCGAAGACGCTTGAGGGGATGAGTTCGGACTTTGACAACATATTTAAAGTCACCGTGTGGCTTTCAGATATGAAACATTTTGCTGAATTTAATCGTGCCTGCGCGAAGTGGTTTAAAAACGGATTTCCGTCCCGTTCGGTTGTCAGCTGCAGTCTGGCATTTGATCTGGATGTGGAAATTGAGGTTCAGGCGCTTGCGGGAAAGCCGCATCGCGATGACGAATGTGACTAACCTGCGGGCAGGACAATATGCAATTACATATCAATACCCCACTGATTCACTCCCGGCCTCTGAGTCAGACAGCCGGGCGTAACGTCTGGCTTAAAATGGATGCACTGCAGCCCTCCGGCTCGTTCAAAATTCGGGGAGTGGGCTTTGCGTGCCAGGAATACTATCAAAAAGGGGCGCGCAGTTTTATCTCCTCGTCCGGGGGAAATGCCGGACTGGCTGTTGCCTATGCAGGCCGCATGCTTGGAATTCCTGTCACAGTCGTCGTACCGGAAACCACCTCAAAGCGCGCAATACATTTGCTGCGCCTTGAACAGGCCAGAGTCATTGTTCATGGCAGCTCCTGGCAGGAGGCCAATCAGCTCGCCTGTACGCTGGTGGGAGATACGGATGCTTTCATCCATCCTTTCGATGATCCTCTTCTGTGGAAGGGTCACGCCACTATGATTGATGAGGTGGTTGCTGCGGGAGTACGTCCCGATGCCGTTGTTTTATCTGTCGGCGGCGGCGGTCTGATGTGTGGCGTCATGGAAGGTCTTGAGCGAAATAGCCTGGGTGACGTGCCCGTCATCGCCGTGGAAACGGAAGGCGCCGCTTCATTTCATGCCGCGGCTAATGCCGGTCAGCCCGTAGAGATAGAGACTATCAGCACGGTTGCAACCTCTCTGGGCGCTAAACGGGTTTGCGATAAAGCCGTTGAATATGCTCTGTCACGTTCCGTTGTCAGCAAAAAGGTAACAGACGCCAGCGCCATTCGTGCCAGCCTTCAGTTTGCTGACGATCACAGAGTAGTGACGGAGCCTGCCTGTGGAGCTGCACTGGCATGCGTTTATGAGGGAAAAATTATTCTGGACTCATTCAGTCATATTCTGGTGATTGTCTGCGGCGGTGCCACGACAACGCTGGAGCAGCTGATGCTGATGTCCGCCAGGCTGAATATCAAAGGTGCCTGAAATGTCCGAAACTAAACATGCTGAACGGCGCATTGTTATCTGCACGATTACAGGGATGCTGGCTCTTTATCTCCTGATCACCCTGAGTACGATTCACTGAGTGATCACTATCGTGGTAACTAAAGGTAGCGGTAGGGTTGAGCAAGCTGGCTTTGCCGACAGGGATTACAGAACTGTTAACACTAACTCCCGATTAGTGCCAGAAGCAGACGTTTTGAACATCTGCATTTATTAATACATGCCGAACAGATTTTACTGCATAGGCATGCAGACATATCAGAATTATCAGGGGCGTTTACAGGAGGCCGAACAGGGAAAGTAACGAAAATGCCTCCCAGACCACAAACCCGCTATGGGACCAGATGGGTGTGCGAGCAAGAACTTAAATACGACGAGAAAAAACTGTTGATCTATCAAGCCAATTCCCTTGCTGTGAACTCTTAAGCGTCTAATCTGGTTTGTTTTTCACTCTATAGCGTAGCCTGTGATTACACTAAGGAGTTTGCTTTAAAAATGTCAGGTGCCGTCGGCGCGTTGTCCGTGTTTATCGGGGCAGTTTCCTGTGATATGCCGGGAGTGAGACTGAGCCGGGTCATCGCAAGTGGCACAAGGATTGAAAAGTTTTATCCCTATACAATTCCTTATTTCATTCGTGCTGTTTTCCTACTCTATCCTGGCTGAATCGCAAAGCTGGCCCGTTCCATGTGCGTGATAAGCTGCTAGTCCTTGTAACGGGCATTCCTATCCTGTGCATCACTTACTGTTTCTACAATGCTGTTTACTAAGGGGGGGCTTACCGACTTTAACGCTACTCGTCATGCCGTCCGCCTGGATGATGCCGGTGCTTAATGCGCTCATCAAGAAAAACCGCTGAAGCGTCGGGAGGTTGCTGGCTTCATTTTATTTTGGTGGGTATTGTGATCTTAACAAGTATTTTTCATGGCAAGGTAAAAATCAACTATCAGATTTTGTGGCGATTGGCAGCAAGTATTTCTTATAGCCTTGTAATTATTTCATCATCAAATATTGCGAGCGGTTTCCATATCATTGATAAGGCCAGGCTCCTGAATTTTGATGCATTTATGGCCTGGGCTTTATGTTTAACAAAAACATTAATATTGACCCAACGAGTGACGGTAGCTTGAGGCCTGCCATCAAGGCTGTATTTTAATTTATTTCCCAGTGTTACTTTACGCCTTTGGAATGTCAAAAATTAACTCTTCTGTTACAGGCATGTTGGTGACAACAGAATTACTCGCAGCATTCCTGTTTTCGTATTTGATATTGTCTGACTCAATCATAATAGATCAGCTTGCAGGCTGCGCCATCATGATATTGCCTTTTATTTATCCAGTTATTGTCTCAATATTCAGTAAGGAAAGCCTGAGCATTAAAATGTATATTACTGAAGCGGTTATCATCTCATTTTCATGTTTTTGTCACGCTACGGGAATATTTAAGCAGGATCGCATATCAGGCGCAGCAAACGAAGCGAAACATGTTTAATGCAGGTCGCCGTTTAGCCGGTCAACCTGAGCATTGCTTACGGGTGAGATGGGTTGAACAGCCATCGATGTGAGAACAGAGAGCCGCGTATTTAACCCAGGCTGGAAACTCAAAATAATCCTGGCTGAACTGCTCCTCTCAAGTGGACATAATAGTCTCTTAACAATTTCCGCGACAGCCACAATACAGACATATGCACAGGCTTCCTCACACCAGGTGCCAGAAGCGGTGCTGACTGTTAATGCGCTGTCATTAAATAAATATTTTTTAAAGAAGACAACCATTACTATCTGGACAATTTTTTTCCGTACACTTAGCCTTAATAAATACCATTAACTATTTTAGGTTTTGTCATTATGAAAAGTGATATCAGAGCACTTGATCTTAACCTTCTCAAGGCGCTGGATGCGTTACTGAGTGAAGGTAGCGTAACCCGTGCAGCACTACGTCTTTCCCTGACGCAGCCGGCCGTCAGTGGCATGCTCACCCGCCTGCGTGACTATTTTGGCGACCCTCTTTTTGTCCGTACAAGCCACGGTATGGTTCCTACGCTACGAGCGATAGAACTTTCTGCCCCGTTAAAACAGATTCTTACTGATATCGCCATTATGCTGGAGCCAATAGAATTTGAGCCCCTGACGGCAGAAATGACCTATACCATTGCTGCAACTGATTATGCCCTCAAGGTTATTATCATTCCTCTCATCGCTGCGCTGAAGCAGCTTGCGCCGCATATTAACGTCGCTGTGAGATCTCTTGATAGTGGACGCCTGTATCAGCAGCTGGCCTGTGGAGACATTGATTTGGCCTTTGTCACTCCACAAACTGCACCCGATGATCTGCATGCGCGCGCGCTTTATGAAGAAAAATACGTGTGCGTAACGAATAGCCATCATCCTCTGACCGCAGCATCAAAAATGACAATAAAAGATTTCTGTGAACAGGAACATATACTGGTGTCGACAGAGGGAAGTTTTGCAGGTGTGACGGATGAGGTTCTGGCTGGGCTGAAGCTTAAAAGACGTGTCAGTATTTCTGTTAACAGTTTTCTGGTAGTACCCGATATTTTAAGAACAAATAACATGATTGCGGTTATACCAAGCCGTTTGGTGCCGGCTGATAGTGACCTGATTACCCTCCCCTTACCTCTAAAAATCCCTGGCTTCATCAAAAGCATGGTCTGGCATGAACGTACTCATCGTGACGCGGCTCATCAATGGATTCGCGCTTTGTGCGTAAAGGTAAGTCAGCAGCAACCCATCGTGATATAATGTTTTTTATTAAGACTATAAATAATAGCGATTGGCGTTATAACCCGATTATGCAAATAATTATCACTGCTACGGTGATTTCTGATGCCGCAGCGGAATGGTCAAAATAATGAGATGGCATGGCAGGGAAAATTTATGAACGCGATTTACTGGCCCGAAGGTTTTGTTCCAGGTTTCACTGACAACTTTGTTTCAAATGAAATGATCATCGCTGGTCTTAATGTCGGGAGCGTCTGGCCTTTTCTGAGTCAGCCATTACTATGGCCGGATTACTATAAGAACTCAGCTGATGTACGTTTTTATGATAATAAGGGGCCGGAACTGGGAAACGGCGTGCGCTTCTATTTCAGCACCTTTGGTTTTCCGGTTGAAGCTAAGGTTGTCGAATTTATTACCCCTTCAGAAGGTAAGCCTGCCCGACTCGCATGGCACGGATGGTCCGGCGAAGAAAACACTGCTCAACGGCTCGATGTGCATCATGCATGGTTACTGGAAAATCTTGCTGGTAACAGGGTGCGTATTCTGACACAGGAAACACAGAATGGCGTACCGGCAAAAGATCTGGCGCATATCCGCCCGAACCCGATGCTGAATGGTCATCAGGAATGGCTTGATGGCCTGATTAACGCTGCAAAAAATAATTACTAATCTCTAAATTCATCTTACTGAGGTTGCAACTTTCCGCAGCCTCACTTTTTCTTTTTGCTATTACACCTGGCAATGCAGAACTCAATGTTCGATTTCATTTGCTAGCTACCTGCTTTCGGGCTTTCAATCTGAGCTTAGCAGCGCTGACATCTCTCTATTTCGTTATGATTTTTCTTTACCGAACACAGATTACACCTTGATTATATTCCCAGCTGTAGATTAATTTCTAATGAATCAAATGGACAAGTAAAATTCACAGGCTAAACTGCATTTTACTGGTCAGGAGTAGAATTCGGTTAACCCGGGCAGAGTTTGAAATAATCCTAATGGCAATAGTCGAATATACGAACTTCAAATTATAAAACACGAGAAAATTTTGAAATGATTACAATAGCGAATAAAAAATAAGGAAATTAATTTAAATCATCCTGAAAACATGCCTATAAATCATAATTTAACGTCTGATTGGACGGTTGCTTCATGCGATTTAACACCCCATGAAATCTGACAGACGCCTTAAAGTCCACACAGCTGCGTGGTTTTTTCTTTTTTGATGCCTTATCAATATTGTCTGTCCGCACATTCCGGCAACGCCGGAATCAGTATCTTAAAAAATCACTGTTCTGACTCCGCTCTTTCTTCGCAAAAACCGGCAAACGAATCTGATGCAATCTAAGCGTCCCCTCTCACCTGCTCTTCACCCGAAAGCGGCGCGCATTCAGCCATTGATAAACTGCGTTTCACACTGCCGGGCTATCTCCCACAGTCTGTTACGGATGACCTGCTTAAGTTGCAGAGTGGACTGCGACTGTGGCTTGTCACGACGGCTGATCAGCATCACTTCAAACGGCAGAGGTTGCGCGATGGGCAGCAGTTTTAGCTGTTCGGCATAGCGACAGGCGGTAAAGAGATCCACCACACCCACGCCGCCACCTGCCAGCACCATATCCGCGATGACCGAATAGGTTTTGATCGACAACGACACGGCGGGATTAAGTTTCTTATCACGCAGCGCACGATGCAGGACGCGTCCAAGGGGATCCTGAGCCTGCATCATCAGTAAATTATTGTCGCATAACCATTGCAGCGTAACGGGTTCATGCCGGGGATGATGGCGCGGTAGCAGCGCCACCATGGAGGACTGGAACAGAGGCTCAGCCAGAAGATCCGCATCGACCTGCTGCCCAAAGACCAGCGCGAAATCGAGCTGATTCTCCAGAATCATCTGGCATAAGGTGCTGAAGTGCTCGGTGACCAGTTCGACACTGACTGAGGCCATCTGTTGCCGCCAGGTGACCAGCGCCGGAGCCATCACCATCTGACCAAACGCGTGCGCCGCGCCAACGCGCACTAACTGCCCTTCGCCACGCCGCAGCTGTTCGGTGAGCTGGGTAATGGATTGCAGACGCTGGCAGAGATCGTCGATTTCAGGCAACAGGCGACGCCCTTCTGCCGTCACACTCATACCCTGAATACGTCGCTCAAACAGCGCAAATCCCAGTTGCTGTTCAGCGTGATTCAGCACACGGCTGATATTCGGTTGCGACACATTCAGCAGGCGCGCCGCTGCGCTGATGCTGCCGGTCTGTACGATGGCCTGAAAGACCTCTATATGGCGGAGCCGCATGATGATTTATCCTGGATGGAATACCGGACCCAAAGGCCTCTCCGACAGGCTGCACCGGGGGAGAGTGAAAGTAATTGTTCCCCTGTTGCAAAAACTGTACCGCAAAACCAGCGCAGGCTCAGCGACCTGTCACGCACCTTTTCGCATCTGGCAGTCCCGTCTGAAGCCTCTGCAGGGAGCGGGGCTCGCGCTACCGTGGTGCAGCTTTAATCAGAAGCGTGGGTTTATCGGGTTGAGGCCAGCAGAAATCCTGTCCCGCCAGAGTAAGGATGGGCATGTACAGTATGCCGTTCAGGAGAGTGCCTGGTAGCGCGGAATCAGCACAACAGCAAAGGCAGCCTGAACGGGCTGACGTTGCAGGCAGCCCTGGAATGATGTCGCTACGACTGGGTACTCGCCAGATAGGAGAATGCACTGAGTAAGCTGATTAACGTCTCCATCTTCTCCGCCTGATAACCCACGGTAACGGCATCCAGGCGCGTGATGCCAGGGATCAGGCTGAACAGATCGGCCAGCACCGGTTTTGTGGCCTGAAGCTGCATAACGTAAGGCGCTGTGAGGCGAGTCGTGTTTACCTGAGAAGGATGCTGCGCTGCAGCGCTCGCTGCGGCCGCGATCGCACGCTGTGCCGCCTGCGGACTGATCGATTCCGCGCTGGTGTGCGAAATGGCGCGTTTCACACAGACGTAATCGACCGCCGGGTAGTGTTGCGCTATCCAGCTCTGTAACTGATCGTCGCCGGTGACCAGCAGCAATGGCGTACCCTGTTCAGCGGCGGCGGCGGCATAAATATCGGTTTCGCCCATCACCAGACCATTGATGTGTATACGCCAGAACGCACGTCCATTGATGGTATGCGCCAGTACGCCGGATTCACCCGCTGCACTGTGAAACCCCACCAGAAACAGTCCGTCGAACCGCTGCTGTTCTATCCCTTCCACCATCGACAGGCAGCGAGGTTTGCCCTGCACCAGTCGGGCGCGGGGATCGATATTTTCCGCACGTAAATTGGTCATCTGCGCATGGCTATCGGCAACAACTACTTCCGTTGCGCCGCCGGCGAACGCCCCCTCAATCGCGGCATTCACTTCCTGCTCCATCAGACCACGGGCGATCTGATGCTCCGGGTGACCGGGTGTGCACTGCTCCGGGCGCATGACGCCCGCAATACCTTCAATGTCGGCCGAGATAAAAATTTTCATGAGGTTAACCTATCCAGAATCTGCGTCAGTGAGGGGCGATGGTGGCCGCGAAAGCCGGTAACAGCCTCTGCGCTTAGTAAGGCATCCAGTACCGCCTGTTCAGTGGCATCTGCTGCCGCGGCAAGCAGCGGCTCCAGCGTGTCGTCCTGCGGCGGTTGCGGCAGCGGTTGGGTGGAAAACGCCACCGCAATATCGCCCGAGCCATGGCCCCAGTAACTGCCCAGCCGTCCCAGACCGGCACCGGCCCGTTTTGCGATGCGCTTCAGCTGACGGGCATCCAGCGGGGCATCTGTGGCCATGATGATGATGACAGAACCGGCATCCAGCTGCGGTGTGTGCCCCGCCAGCAGCGACGCGATCATCTCACCCGCCCGGACGCCATCGATCGTTAAGGCTTCCAGTGCGCCGAAATTGGCCAGCACCAGCACGCCAAGCGTGGCGTTAAGTGAAGGAATAATACGCGAGGCGGTGCCGATGCCGCCTTTCAGGCTGAAACAGCTCATCCCGCGTCCTGCGCCGACGCTACCGCGCGCGAAGTCAGCGGAGGCCGTCTGCAGCGCCGCCTGCGCCATCTCCTCACTGACAGCCAGTGCCTGAATATCATTCAACCAGCCATCGTTGCACTCCAGCACCAGTGGGTTGACCGTAGGCAATGTCCGGCCCAGTTCCGGGTTACGACGGATAGCCTCCCGCACCAGCGCGGTAAACAGCGTGCCAACTGCCAGCGTGTTACTGAGCAGGATCGGCGTCTGCAATATACCCAGCTCATCTATCTGAATCAGCCCGACGGGTTTCGCAAAGCCGTTCAGCACCTCAGCCCCACACGGCAGCGGCGTGAGAAACAGGTTGTCGCCCGGCGGTACAATAGCGGTGACGCCCGTCTGCGTTTCGCCATCATTCAGCGTGTCATGTCCGACACGCACGCCCGCAACATCGCTGATGCGATTCGTGGGTCCGCATACGCTTCGCGGCTGCCCAAGCTGACGCAGGTCACGCCAGCGATCCAGCAGCAGGTCGCGCTGCAGTTGTTGGTAATCCATCTTCAGCCCTTGAGTTTGGGATCGAGCGTGTCACGCAGCGCATCGCCAAGCAGATTGAATGCCAGCACGGTAATGAAGATTGCCAGCCCGGGAAATACGCTCATGTGCCAGGCGCCGGCCATCATCATGCTACGGCTCATCGCCAGAATATTGCCCCATTCCGGCACATCTGGCTCCGGACCCAGTCCAATAAAACTCAGACCTGCCGCCGTCAGAATACTGGTGCCAATGCGCATAGTGAAATAGACAATCACGCTTGAGAGCGTGCCGGGTAAAATATGCCGCAGAATAATCACGCGGTCTGGCGCACCGGCACAGCGCACGGCTTCAACATAGGCAGCCTGCTTCAGAGAGAGCGTCGACGCCCGCACGATACGGGCAAATACCGGTACGCTGAAGACCGCGACCGCGATAATCACATTGTTCAGGCCGGTCCCCAGCAGCGCCACCACCGCAATGGCCAGCAACATGCCGGGGAACGCGAATAAGACGTCGGCACCGCGCATGATCAGCATATCGACCCAACCGCCGTAATAGCCCGCCAGTAAGCCCAGCATAACCCCGACCAGCATGCCCATCGTCACGGACAGCACGCCGATATAGAGCGAGATACGCGCCCCATAGATAATGCGGCTGAGCAGGTCGCGCCCCAGCTCGTCGGTTCCCATCCAGTGAGCCGTGGAAGGCGGCGACGACAGCGCCATCCAGTCCGGAACCATGGGATCCCAGGGCGCCAGCCAGGAGGCAAAAATCGCCACCACAATTAACAGCAGCACAAACCCGCCAGAGACCAGCGCCAGCGGATTTCGCACAAAGGCATGCAGAAAGTCGCGCCACGGCGAACGAATGATCTGAGGCGGGTTGTCAGTCAGCGATTGACTACTCATTTCGGCTCCTGTCGCAGACGAATGGCCGGATTGACCACCGCGTAAAGCAGATCGACCAGCAGGTTAATGACAATAAATTCAAACACGAACAGCATCACCAGCGCCTGAATCACCGGTTGATCCTGCGCTTTGATCGACTCAATCAGTAACCAGCCTAATCCCGGCCAGTTGAAAACACTCTCCACGACGATGGATCCGCCCAGCAGAAAACCAAACTGCAGACCCAGCATGGTAATCACCGGAATGAGCGCATTGCGCATCACATGTTTCCACGTCACCAGGCGGTTACGCAGCCCTTTGGCTTTAGCGGTACGCACGTAATCTTCCTGCGCCACCTCCAGGAAGGCCGAACGGGTAAAGCGCGCCATGACCGCCGCCACCGACGAGCCCAGCGTGATGGCGGGCAGGACAATATCGCTGGCCCTGTTAAAGCCGCTGACGGAGAACAGCCCGAAAGGCATCGCGACGAACTGGATGAGCAACAGTCCCAGCCAGAAAGCCGGCATCGAGATGCCACCTACCGCCACGCTCATCAGCGTCCAGTCCTGCCAGCGTCCCCGTTTCAGGGCCGCCATCACGCCAAACAACAATCCGAGAATAACGGACCAGGTAAAACCCGCTAAGGCGAGCCACAGCGTCGGCATAAAGCCCTGCCCAATCACCTCCCGCACCGGTTGCTGGGTGCGATAGGTGATGCCCAGATCGCCCTGCAACAGGCTGCCGATCCAATGCAGATACTGCTGCGGCAGCGGATCGTTCAGCCCGAGATGCTGACGCGCCGCCTCGACTGCCTCAATGGGCGCATCCGGTCCGGCATAAATGCGCGCCGGGTCGCCCGGCATGAGCTTAATAAAACCGAAAACCAGCAGCGAGACCACCAGCAAAACCGGGATCATCTCCAGTAATCGGCGAAGGATGTATGCAAACATGCCATTCCCTGAAATGAGGTGACGGCCTTCTCACGTCCCCGGCCCGTTCCGGACAGGGGACGAGGAAGAAACCGTCTTATTTAAAGGACGCCTGAGTGAACAGCAAATTGCCATCAGGCAGCATCGAAACGCCGCTCAGCGTGTTGCGCTTGCCCACCAGATTGTCTGGTGTGCCAAGGAACGCCACCGGTGCCTCTTTCCAGAGCACCGTCTGCGCCTGCGCATAGGCGATGCCGCGCTTTGCCGGATCGGCAGTCGCCAGCCCGGCCGCTATCGCTTTGTCTGCATCCGGGTTGCTGAAGTAGGAGACGTTGTAGGAGGTCGGCACCCAGGATTCGGTGGCAAACAGCGGACGCAGTGCCCAGTCGGCGTCGCCTGTAGAGGTCGACCAGCCGCCATAATAGAGGTCAAACTCCGCCATTTTCGGATCCTTTACGCCCCACAGCTTCGCGTTACGCGTGCCGGAATCCATCGGTGTTACGGTGGCACGAATGCCCACGGTGGCCAGTTGCGCTTTCAGCACCTGAGCGGCACGTACGCTGGCCGTGGCATTGGTGACCCAGAGTTTAAGATCCAGACCATTCGGATAGCCCGCGGCTTTCAGCAACGCTTTAGCCTCGTCCGGTGCATATTGGTAGTCGGGAGCGGTTTGTTTTTGATAGAACTGCACCCCTTCCGGCATGGCGGAGGTGGCCGGTTTGCCCAGACCGGCAAAGGCTACTTTCAGCCACAGATTACGGTCAATCGCATAGTTAATGGCCTGACGCACGCGAACATCGGCTAGCGGCTTGTGCTGCGTGTTGATCGCCATGTAGTAGAGATAAATGCTGGGGTCACGCTGAATCGAAAGGTGGCTGTCCTGCTTCACGGTCGCGATCAGGTCTGAAGGCAATGGCCAGATGGCATCCACCTGCCCCGATTTCAATGCCGCAACGCGGGTCGCATCTTCCGGACTCGGCGAGAAGATCACATGGTCGACTTTAGGCCATCCCTGCTGCCAGTAGCCGTCATACTTCGCCAGCGTGACCGCTTTGCCCGGTGTCCAGTTGATGAATTTAAACGGACCGGTTCCCACCGGATGCAGTCGCAACTGTGCTTCGTCCGGATATTGCTTAAGCACTGACGGGCTCCACATCACTGCCGAAGGATGCGCCAGCGTGTTGATAAAGGCGCCGAACGACTGATTGAGATCGATTTTTACCTGGTCGGGTGCCAGCACCGTAACCTTATCGATCATCCTGTAGAGGCTATTACGCTTCAGCCCTTTTTTCTGGTCTGCCAGCCGATCAAGGTTAGCTTTGACAGCGTCCGCATCAAACGGGGTACCGTCCTGAAAGGTGACACCTTTGCGCAGCGTCAGCGTAAATTCGGTGGCACTGTCATTAGAGGTATAACCGGTCGCCAGCCAGGGCTGCAGCTTCATCTGAGGATCAAACTGGAACAGGCGCTCAAAGATGCCGCTCTGCACCGAGTAGCTGACATTATCCGAGGTATCGTGCGGATCCAGCCCCGTGATATCGGCATACATGGAGATGCGCAGATCCTGTGCCTGCGCAGTCATGACCAGCGTCGTCGTCAATGCGAGGGCCAGCGAAGTACGGCGAAACAGCGTTTTCATATATTCTCCTGGGCGTTGAGGATAATTACAATGCAATGCCGTCAGCGACCCAGTGCTGGGGCGCAACCTGGCGATAACGGGGTTTCGTGACCGTTTCGCCCACCTTACGTAACGGCGAAGGGATTTCGCTGTCATCGAAAAGACGGGGCTGACGGTTCTCAGGATCGGCGACCGGCACCGAGGCCAGCAGACGCCGGGTATAGGGATGTTGCGGCTGATTAAAGACCGACTGGCGCGGACCAAGCTCGACAATCTGGCCGAGGTACATCACCGCGACGCGATTCGCGATGCGCTCGACGACCGCCATATCGTGAGAGATGAAGATCCATGCCACGCCCGTCTGCTGCTGCAGGTCCATCATCAGATTCACCACCTGCGCCTGAATTGAGACGTCCAGGGCCGATACCGCTTCATCCGCAATAATCACTTTCGGTTTCAGCGCCATGGCACGGGCGATGGCAATACGCTGACGCTGACCGCCAGAAAATTCGTGCGGATAACGACGCGCGTGCTCAGGCAGGAGACCGACGCTCTTCAGCAGCGCATCGATCTGTGGGGAAGCCTGTTCAAGCGAAGAGACCCTGCCATGTAGCAGCAACGGCTCGGCAATGGTGAACCCTACTGTCAGACGGGGATTCAGTGACGCATAGGGATCCTGAAACACCATCTGGATTTCACGGCGCAGCGGCTGAAACTCTGCCTCTTTCAGGTCAGAGATCTCCTTTCCTTCAAAATGAATGCTTTCAGCGTCACTGTTGATGAGGCGCATCAGCGCCCGTCCGGTTGTCGATTTGCCGCAGCCGCTTTCACCCACGATGGCCAGGGTTTCACCCGGCCACAGACTGAAATCAATCTGCTCCACCGCATGCACATGATGCGTCAGGCCCGATAAAATGCCGCTGCGAATCGGGTAATAGACTTTCAGCCCACGCACATCCAGCAGCGGCGCCGCGTCATAGCGAGCAGTTTGCTGTTCGCTTTGCGCAGCGTCCCGCGCACCAGGCAGAGGAAAGCGTTGCGGCCATGCGTGTTCCCGCATATCGCCGAGCCTGGGTACAGCCGCCAGTAACGCTTTGGTATAAGCGTGCTGCGGGGCGGCGAAAATCTCAGAAACGGTGCCCTGCTCGACCACTTCGCCACGCAGCATGACCACCACGCGATCGGCGATTTCCGCGACCACGCCCATATCATGGGTAATAAACAGCACCGCCATCTGTTTCTCGCGTTGCAGCTCACGCAGAATATGGAGAATGCGCGCCTGCACGGTGACATCCAGCGCAGTGGTAGGCTCGTCGGCAATCAGGAGCTGCGGATCGCAGGCCAGCGCCTGCGCAATCATCACACGCTGCCGCATGCCCCCGGACAGCGAGTGCGGATAGCTTTTCATCACGCGATCCACATCCGCAATACGCACCTGTCGCAGCAGTTCACGTACGCGGGCATGGGCCTGCTTTCTGTCACACAGGTGATGATCGCGTAATGCCTCGGTAAGTTGATCATCAATGCGCAGCACCGGATTCAGCGATGTCATCGGCTCCTGAAAGATCATCGCCATTTCATTGCCGCGCAATGTACGGCGCTGTGCTTCGTTCAGGGTTTCTAATGCGTGCACGTTTCCGCTGCGGTCACGAAACTGCATGCTGCCGCGATCGACACGTCCATTGCCGGACAGCAGGCCCATTACCGCCAGCGACGTAACCGATTTACCTGAGCCGCTTTCACCGACCACGGCGACAATTTCACCCGGATTAATGGCAAAGCTGATGCCTTTGAGTGCCTGATTCTCACCGCTGCGTCCATGAAATGAGACGCTGAGATCCTGAATCGTCAGCACGGGAGATGGCGAGGCCGCGCGGGTAACAGGAGAAGTACGTTGTGTGTCTGTCATCGTCGCCTCAAAGCGTTATAGCCAGATACGGCCCTGGGAGTAGCTCAGGAAAGGAGAACTGTCGGCGGCAAGCCAGATGGGACCGTCCAGATCGACGAATTCTGCATTTACCGCGACGGGCAATGCCGCCTCCATCGCCAGTGACGAGCCCAGCATGCAACCCACCATGATGCGCATTTTGTGTGCGCGGGCTTCTTCCACCATCGCCAGCGCTTCCGTCAGGCCACCGCACTTATCCAGTTTGATGTTGATCATCTCGTAGCGGTCGCGTAATCCGGCAATATCCGCCCGCGTATGGCAGCTCTCATCGGCACAGACCGGTATGGGATGCTTAAAACGTTGCAGGTCATGATCCTGTCCGGAGGGCAGTGGTTGTTCCACCATCGCAATACTGAAGGCTTTCAGTGCCACCAGCAGGCTTTCCAGGTCCAGCCCCGACCAGGCTTCATTGGCATCGATAATGAGCGTGGCGTTCGGTGCCGCCACACGTATCGCCGCTACTTTTTCCAGAACCGCATCACGGTCAAGCTTGATTTTGAGCAGGATGGCGCCACGTGAGACGGCATCTGCCGCCTCGAGAGCCATGTTTTCCTGCGTGTCGAGGCTAAGGGTCTCTGCCGTCACCACCGACGGTGGCTGAGCAAATTGGCTCTTTTGCCACAGCGTCTGATTTTCCCGTGCCGCGTCAAGTCGCCATAGCGCACAGTCCAGCACGTTACGCGCTGCACCGGCAGGTAAGCGGTGCTGCAGATCGTGACGGCTCAGGCCCGACTCCACCTCAGTGCGTATCGCTTCGAGCATGGCCTGAACGCTGTCGGGCGTCTCATCGTAGCGGGCCGTCGGGGTACATTCGCCCTGTCCGATGAATCCGTTTTGTTCCAGCGTGACCCGGACGACCGTCACGGCGGTACGGGTGCCGCGTGCGATAGCAAAGGGTCGCGCCAGCGGCAGCTCCACCACCTCAATCTGCAACTGTCGCATTTCAGCCACGCTCCTGAAGCAGTGCAGCGATCTCATCAATACCAAAACGCACAGGATCCGTGGCCGGTAAGCCGAACTCAGCGCTGATTTCGGCGCAATATGCGAGCGCCTCTTCTTCACTGTAATTGGAGGTGTTGATCGCAAAGCCAGCCAGCTGAACAGACTCACTGGTCACCTGCGCGGCACGCAGATTGGCTTCCACGCATTCCTTCAGGCTGACCATCGGCTGGTGCGGCAGATGACGCATATGGGGGCGTCCCATTTCATGGCACATGACCAGCCAGTGCGGTTGCGCACCGTGCATCAGCCCCATACTGACGCCCGCATAAGAGGGATGGAACAGTGAGCCCTGACCTTCGACGATATCCCAGTGGTCCGCGTCATTCGCTGGTGACAGCGCTTCTGCTGCACCGGCAATAAAATCAGCGATCACCGCATCCACAGCAATACCCTCTCCCGCGACCAGAATGCCGGTCTGCCCCGTGGCGCGAAAATCGGCTTTCATGCCGCGCGCACGCATCGCCGCTTCCAGCGCCAGTGAGGTATACATCTTGCCCACTGAACAGTCCGTACCCACCGTCAGTATCCGCTTACCTGTACGTTTCTTACCGCTGCCAACATTAAGCGCCGGACGCATATGACGCAGGTCAAACAGCTCAACGCCAGAAGCCTGCGCAAGCGCGATCAGTTCCGGCTCATCCACCAGTCGGTGGTGCAGACCACTGGCAACGTTCATGCCTGCTTTAATGGCACTTTTGATGGTTTCCAGCCAGTGCGCGGGCAGATAGCCGCCGGCATTGGCCGTGCCCAGCACCAGCGTTTTCGCGCCGCGTGCTTTAGCACCGGAAATATCCAGCTCATCCAGACCCAGACTGACTGTGCAGCCCGGCAGTTTAATTTCGCCAACGCACTGCTCCGGCCGCCAGATATGAATACCGCGCGCCGTTTTTGCCGCGAGGGGATCGGTAACATCGCCAAGAAAGAGTAAATAGGGTTGTGGGATTAGCATGTTGTCTCTCGTTTCAGCCAAAAGATCAGGTTCTGAAACCACTATTTCATGCGTTCTGAAAGGTGACGAATGCTTGTTTAGCAGGAGGGTATAACGGCAGGTTATAGCCAGAGGTAATAGTGATGATGGGTTGGTTTTTCAGGGGGGTTGGAACAGGGAATGGATTAAAAGAAGGGGGTGGGTCATAGGAAAAAGATTGTGTTGAGCGAAAAACAGAAGAGAGTCGCGGAAGGGGTATTCCGCGATAACCGCACTAAAAACCATTACGGGTTACTTCATGCGACGCTGTCGGGCGACACTGGCGAGGCGTTGTGTCCGACAGTAAATGGCAAACAGGATGAAAGCCTGCCCATTCAGTAACCAGCGAGCACCCCCCAAAGCAGCGAGTGCCAGAAGTAGCCACAGACCCGAGTGGCTACCCGTAACAACGCTGTAGCTCAAAAGTAATACGGTCGATATGAGCAACACCGCCCAGACGTAAGCCAGCCCCTCCACACCGGATGTATGCCCTCGAGCAAGCAGGTAACTTGCCGTCAGTATCGCGCCAAGAACGACGATTGAGGGAACAAAAAAACTCAACGCGTGTATCTGTGGCTTAAGCGGAGGTAAAACGTGCAGAAACGTCAGCAAGTTAAATGCAAATGCGACCAGTAACAGCATCAGCACTAGTGCAACCGGGAAGCCGTTTTGCCGGGGAAGCGACTCAGAAGGCTGTTTAAAATAACGCTCAAGCTCTGTGGTGGAACGGGCAAGTACGGAATTATCCTGCCGCGCAATTAGCTGATCTATTTCGCGACCCTGTTGCAGCAGTTCAGTGAGATTACGCCCAACAAGCCATGATAAAAATTGCATTAAAATACCGCCAGCGATTGAATTGTTCCCACTATATAACGCCCGGTGCGCGGCACGTTACCTGGAGCAGCAATGATACCACTGACAGCACTGCCAGCCACAGCAGCTGCGCTCGTGACGACCTGAGCCAGTTGCTTAACAAGTTCTTTTTGCACCGGCTCTACAGGGAACCGCTTTGGATAAAGTCCTGCACGGATGGCGGCTTTAAGCTCTTTATTACTTATACCAGGGTTTTGTGCCTTAATGATTAATTCGGTCAGGCGTGCCCGGT
The DNA here is from genome assembly GCF_030270445.1 of Pantoea sp. QMID4. Taxonomy (NCBI): domain Bacteria; kingdom Pseudomonadati; phylum Pseudomonadota; class Gammaproteobacteria; order Enterobacterales; family Erwiniaceae; genus Pantoea; species Pantoea sp. QMID4. The sequence goes on from NZ_BSXL01000006.1 coordinate 383,910, forward strand.
CCTGCCTTGGATAGTTCCTGAGCCACTCCGTTGCTTTTAGAGAAGAGACTGACTTCATCGCTCGCCATGTTGCCAGGGCTTCTTTTAACGCACCGCCCACGCTGGCGAGTGAAATAAGGTCAAGGGACGTTGAAGTGGCAACGTACCAATCCTGAGAGTCCAGCCACGCTACGTTTTGACCACCGTTTTCGACGAGATCATAAACCCGGTAAATACCATTGACACATTGCACGCCTGTTGCGGCAGCGCCAGCATAACCAATAGCAACAAGCACGCCGCTACTGCCAGCGGTTATAGGCGTTGCTGAAGCGCCGATAACCGCCACGCCAGCTGTGATAATCATTGCACCACAGGAAAGCACGGTCGAGGCAATCTCCGTTCCCATTGAGGTTGCGCTTACTGCTTCACTAAGTGACTTGCCCGTATCAGACGCTGTGGCTTGCTTAGGCGTTTTGGTCACAATAAGATGTGTGACGATACCACTTTGGCCATTAGGATGACGCTGACCAGATCGAACGAGAAAACGCTGTGCGCCATCTGCATAGATGATGCCAGCCTGATAAAACTCCCGAGTGCAATCCATTGCTGCACCCAGCGCTTTGAAATCAAAATCTGGTGCCCCATAACCGGTCATACTCGCGATGTCATAACCCGGTAAGTTATTTTCGGGATTCATTCCTGGCAGGTTCATTTTATCTCCTTATAGGGTCAAGATAATAAAAAGAGAGTTTTTTAGACATTGAAATTTGAAATGGAAAAAACATTATTACCGCATTAGGGCTATATATCAATATGCAGGCAATATCATAACAAGCTTACCGTTTTTTGATTGCATAAAAAACCAGTGATCCCATCCCTCACTTTTTGACTCAAAAGACCTAATAAGTAGTTTGCATGTCACCTGAAAAACAATCTTTTAAAAACAACCACCCTTTAAATATGGGAATAAAATAACCACTGTAAAGCAAAGCACAATTCAACACTTACTTGAATTGATTCAAGCATCACTGCCAAACATTAAATAACTGCTTCCAGATTTCCATCTCTTCATCTGTAGGCAGACTATAATCACTCATAACCTTACGATAGTTCATGAAACAAACATCTATGGCACGTATTGAAACTGTTTTATTTTTACGACTTCCATCAATGATAACTTTCATCTCCTCACGACAGGCTTCATCTTTAATCATTTTTTGAAAGAATATCTCAAGAAAATATAAAGCTTCATTGTGGGAAAATAAATCTATCATTCTCTACCCGGTAAAATATCGACTTAATCGAATTCTGTCATGTTATTATCATTATCCACCTGATAGATATCTCCAGCACTATATCCTGGATACTAATTAGACTTTAGCAAGTAATTAATTTCAGAACGGCTCTGATTATAAATCATTTAACAATGACAGCTTTTTATGTAATTAGATTACAGTGGAAGCTATTGTATTTAACTCAGAAAAAATAAATGAATTCATTAATATACTATTTTGGTTAATAATTATTAAGCAACCTAAAAAAGGATAAGCGCAACAACAGGGTTCTTCTATCCCTTTTTAGCAAATCAAATTCACTAATAATACAGCAAGAGTTAGTTGCTATCTAAATATACATCCACAGACTTTTCAATCTTGTGCATTATATCCGTTATTTTATGGAGGTAATCATTATACATCTCAGCATAGCGCCGCGGAAAACCTCTTAAAGGGTTATTCACGAGGCTATTGTTAATAACTTTAACTTTAAGTAACTTTAACTCATCAATAAATACTATCAACCCTCCTTTATTTTCGTTATTCATAACTGCCTCTATGTAAGAAGATGCTTTATCTATTTCAACCAATAAACCTTGCTTGTTCATAGTTAATTTCTCAATTATAAAAATCTCACATCAGTTATCCAACCAACTGGATATCCGTGCGGAAGTAGTATCTGGTCCGCCCCACCTTCAAGAACTGCACCAGATTTCATTATTTGCTTCTCAACTTTCCCAATCTGAAGAACCGTTCCTTTCGGGATCTTTAAAGTTGCCTCGAATTGCCTGGTGTTTTTCCATTCCGGTAAAAGTGCAGAATCTATTTTCGCCTGGATTTTATTCAGCGCCGGAGATGTACTAACAAATGAGCCATCTATTTTAGCATTACCACCAAAGACGCGATACAAGGTCACATCCTCAGTTGTTAACACTGTTCTATACTCTCCATCTTTGAAAGAATCTCTTATCCAATCTGGTAATTCTGTCTTATCAATTTCTTTATATTTTCCTTTAAGGCTACACCTACTCAGCCCCCACGTATCCACCCAACCCAGCGCATTCGGCGCATACTGGTAGAGGTTGATCCCGCCCGCCAGCCCTATCGGGTCCTGCTGGGTAAACCGTCCGCTATCCGGGTCATAATAACGAAACAGATTGTAGTGCAGTCCGGTTTCCCGGTCCAGGTACTGGCCCTGCATACGCAGGTTCTGCTTAACGACAGGCCTCCGCTGGCTGGACTCGCGCAGCAGTTTGCCCCGCGGGCTGTTGATCCCTTCCCAGGCTTTTTGTCCTTCCCTGTCAGTCAGCAGTTCCGGCATCCCGTTGGCCGCATTATGGAACCAGTAGATCTCCGGGCTTTCCACACCATCAATACGCGCCAGCGGTTCATAACTCTGGCTGCCGCTGTAAACGTAAGTTAGCGGCGTGCCATCGTGGATCTCCTGCAGCAGACGATAACCTTCCCAGACAAAGCGCGTCGTTGCGGCGTTGCCAGATGGTCTTCCCTGTAACAGCTGCTGGCTGGTTTTACTGATGCGACGTCCCAGCGGATCATAACGGAAGCTCACCTTAGTGCGCGGCTTGTTACGGTCACGCGGCTCGCTGATGACATCCGTTAGGCGATGCTCACCATCGTAACGGTAGCGCCAGCGGGTGTGCCCGTCATCTTTCTCAGTGGTGCGGCCATGAATATTGTATTGCCAGCAGATACCGTTCAGTCCGGTGACACGGTTGTGCATGACGTGAGCGGCAGTATAGCGATCCAGCGGGTTGCCTGCGCCATCCCAGCGCCACTGTTCATTACCCGACTGCGCACCGTCCTGGGACAACAGCCGGCCAGCGTTATCGTAATTCCATAATGTCTGGCTGAACGGATTATCATCACGCTCTTCGCGGATCAGGTTGTTGCCGTAATTGAAGTCGCGCCGACGGGACCAGACGCGCGGTGCAGGACGCTGCGCGTCACACTTAAACATTCGTTACGTATGGTCGGCTCAGTTCCCGATGCAATGGGTCACGGGTAAACTCGATTCATGGTGCCATTATGTGCCACCAGTGAGTCAGACATTGCAGTGCTAGAAGATGGAAACCGTGACGAGTTCATGGCGGAACTGGGACTGTTAAAGGCGGGCCTGAAACAGGTCATTCGTGCAGGTTACTCTCTGCTGAACCTGCAGACCTACTTCGCCTCAGATGTAAAAGAAGTCCGTGAATGGACCATTCAGGTCGCCGCGACAGCCCTTAGACAGCCGGTAAATCCAAGCCAAGTTCGAGAAAGGCTATATCCGCGCTCAGACCATCGCGTATGAAGACTTTATCGCTTACAAAGGCGAGCAAGGTGCTAAATAAGCGGTATGATTCGTTCAGTAGATAAAGAGCACGTCGTGAGAGATGGCAATGTGATGAGTTTCCTATTTATAGAATTATTTTGTTGTAAAACTTTAAAAGTACTTTTGGCTTATTTTATTTCAGGCAACGAAGAATAAAATGAGAAACCTCTGATGGAATATTTTTAAAAAACTTTCACTAATGATAGATAGTAAGTTAAATGGTATATTTATTTTTATAACCACTCCATTTAACTCAACCTTGAAAAATCTAATCGCCCAAGATTTCATGTAGTAACTACATCATTTCATGAGCTTTTTATGTAGTTACCCATTAGGTCTTGTCGTTCTATCCTTAATATTATAAGCATCAGTATGCAGGTGAGACGCGCAAAAGCAGATTATCTTTTTGATTGAACGAAAAATGCCAATCACTCCACCCGTCAATTTTTTTACTAAAAATACAGACAACCAAAACTTCTTTTTGAGTATCAATGGTCATGTAATAGAACTGCCCCCCATCAGGAGGTGGAGATGTTGATAAAACCTCCCCACCTCCGCTAATTATAGATAGTCTTTGAGGCAATTCTTTCTTTTGGTCAAGAACAAATATCAACTCTCTCCTTTCATCAACCATCACCTGATCAATTTTAGAAAATGACATGGAAAATATCTTTTCTTTATATTTCCACTTAACAACAGACTCACAAGCTATGACATTTAGATCGTTAATTCCGCTCATTTTCACTCCTTACTTCAATCACCAATGGGCTTTTCATCTACTACTCTCAAATAGTCCATTCTTTCATTGGCGGGCACTAACATTTCCACCTGCGATTTACCACCTTTAAGGTAAGCACCTGCCCCTTTATCAATTTGAGGTCCTACGTCTCCAAAGTTCACCGGTAAGGGTTTTATCACTTCATAAGTAACAACCCTATCAATATCAGGTTTCCATTCATTTTTGACTCCGAGTTCATTTCTAACGAAAGCTTTGTTTGGAATCTCATCAAAAGTAGCAAAACCTCCCGGGCGCGTCACTGGCTGGCCAGGAGCCACAGCCATATTCAGTTTAGTACCTGGTAAAATATCTGCTTTAGCTGGAGGCTCATTCAATGGCCAAGGCGACTGTTCTTTTATCAAGTTATTATAAGCCTCAGAAGCATCAGTTGTTTTTTTGAAATTCCCACGATGATGCCTCTGAAACTCATTCCATGTGTTTGTCTTCTTACAACTCAACCCCCACGGATCCACCCACCCCAGCGCATTAGGCGCATACTGGTAGAGGTTGATCCCGCCCGCCAGCCCTATCGGGTCCTGCTGGGTAAACCGTCCGCTGTCCGGGTCATAATAACGAAACAGATTGTAGTGCAGTCCGGTTTCCCGGTCCAGGTACTGGCCCTGCATACGCAGGTTCTGCTGAACAACTGGCATCCGCTGGCTGGACTCGCGCAGCAGTTTGCCCCACGGGCTGTTGATCCCTTCCCAGGCTTTTTGTCCTTCCCTGTCAGTCAGCAGCTCCGGCATCCCGTTGGCCGCATTATGGAACCAGTAGATCTCCGGGCTTTCCACACCATCTATACGCGCCAGCGGTTCATAGCTCTGGCTGTCGCTGTAAACGTAGGTCAGCGGCGTGCCATCGTGGATTTCCTGCAGCAGGCGGTAGCCTTCCCACACAAAGCGCGTCATGACGGCATTGCCGGAGGTTCTTCCCTGTAACAGCTGCTGGCTGGTTTTACTGATGCGACGTCCCAGCGGATCGTAGCGAAAGCTCACCTTAGTGCGTGGCTTGTTACGGTCCCGCGGCTCGCTGATGACATCCGTGAGGCGATGCTCACCATCGTAACGGTAGCGCCAGCGGGTCTGGCCGTCATCTTTCTCAGTGGTGCGGCCATGAATATCGTACTGCCAGCGGATACCGTTCAGTTCAGTGACACGGTTGTGCATGACGTGGGCGGCAGTATGGCGATCCAGCGGGTTGCCTGCGCCATCCCAGCGCCACTGTTCATTACCCGGCTGCGCACCGTCCTGAGACAACAGCCGGCCGGCGTTATCGTAGTTCCATAATGTCTGGCTGAACGGATTATCGTCACGCTCTTCACGGATCAGGTTGTTGCCGTAATCGAAGTCGCGCCGACGGGACCAGACGCGCGGTGCAGGACGCTGCGAGTCGCCTTTGAACACGTCACGGCGGCGCAGTCTGCCTAACCGGTCATATTCACTGCGCATGGTCAGGCCGCCCTGCGTCCGGCTCAGTTCCCGGTGCAGCGTGTCACGGGTAAAATCCGTGACCGGCAGGTTATCTAAAGCGATGCTCAGCAGATGGCCGCTGCCGTAATAAAGCTGCTTCAGGTTGCGACTATCGGGCAGCGTCAGGGCCGTACAGTTACCCAGCGCGTCATATTCCCACGCCAGTTCGCCCTGCTCCCCCTGCTCAGTAACAATGCGGCCCAGCGCATCATACTTAAAGGTAATTTCCTGCTCGGCCTGCTGGCTCCACTCGGTGTCAGACAGCGGCAGATGCTGCGACATTTTACCCAGCTGGCCGCCACCACTGTAGTGATAGCGCGTCTGACCTTCCGGCGTGGTCCGCGCCAGCAGTTGTCCCGCACGGCTCCAGTGGTAACGATGGGTAATGGACTGAGGATGTCCGGCGGCAAAGGTACGTGATACCGTGCGGCCCGCCGCGTCATAGTTATATCGCGTGGCAACGCCATCCAGCCCCACCTGAGCCAGCAACAGAGAGTCTGCGCCCCACTCGAAATGATACTGCTCGCCGTTCTCGTTTTGCAGCGCCGTTAACCGGCCACGACTGTCCCAGCTTCGCTGAACCGTCTCACCCTCCGCATTACGGTTGGCGATCAGTCGCCCGACATTGTCGTAACGGAATTCACTGCGCTTACCATCAGCCGACTCATAGGCCAGCGGCAGTCCGTTTTCACTCCAGTGCAACCGCTCTTCCCAGCCCTCTGCACGTTCCAGCTGAAGAGGGCGGCCTGCGGCATCATAGTGATAACGGGTTTCTTCACCATCCGGTGCGGTGACACAGCTGAGCCAGCCCAGGGGATGATAGCGGTAGCGTGTGGTCAGCCCTGAACAGTCGGTTTCGCGGATAACCTGCCCGGCATCGTTAAACTCCCGGCGGTAGCTGTTACCTGCTGCGTCGATCTCCTCGACAACCAGCCCGGACTCATCCCGCTTATAGATCGTGCTTTGCCCGAGCGCATCAACGACGCGCTCAAGACCATGATGAGGATCGTAATAGTATTTCGTTGTGGAACCATCCGCTCCGGCAACCACCGTGGGCAGTGAACGGTGTGAAAGCCACTGCACCGCCTGCACACCACCGTCAGCATCTTTCTCTTCAACGCGGTTACCCAGCTCGTCATAGGCGAAGCTCACCGCGTTGCCCAGCGGATCGATGCGACGCGTCAGGAGTTCGTTCTCATCCCACTCATAGCGCCACTTCTCACCCCGCTCATCAATAAAACAGGTGATGAGGCCCGCGGCATTCCAGTGGTGTTCACGCTGCTGACCGTCATAGGTCGACACACGCGTGATGCCCGCCTTAAGATCGTAATGCATGTTGCAGCCGTCACCGGTATTGGTGCGGTTCTCTACCACGCGCCAGTGATCCAGCTTCTGCCAGCGATATTCGCTTTCCAGCCCGCCGGGTAGCTGATGCCAGACCATTAATCCGTCATCGTTGTACCGGAAGCGCCGGGAGACAACACCTGCGGCATCGCTGACACTGGCAAGTTGGCCCTGTTCAGTGTAGGTCCAGCGCTTCAGGGGCCAGTGCTGATCGCCATCAAAATGGGTGGCGGATGTCGGGCGCCGCGCGTGCTGTCTGTCGTCGTAATGCAGCGTGACGTCAATCGCTAGCGGCGCATCATGAATACGCACCAGGCGAGCCTGTTCATCCCAGCCCATCTCCAGCGCATTACCGTACTCATCGCTCAGTGAAACCAGCCGCAGCACCTGCGGATCGGCAGCCGTGCGCCGGTAAAGACGCCATACCGCACCGTTGTCATCGGCAATGGCGATATCGCCTGACTCATTGCGCCGCACCATCAGCCCTTCGCTGATGCTGTAGAGCACCTCTTTTTCACCGGGAACGTCAAAGCTCAGTTCACGCCCGTTGTCATCAAACCAGGTCGCCCGGTTCCCTTCCAGTGTGAGATAGCTGTCGAACACCGTGGCCCAGCCCTGACCAAACAGGCCAGCGCGCTGAGTCAGGCTGTTATAGCTGCGCTGAAAACTGAGCGGGAAACGTCCAGGAAGGGAAAAATCGCGCTCGGCATCATCATTAAGGACTTTAACGCCGGTCGCTGCATGAACCGGGAACAGCGACGAGAAGGCCGCGTTAATCGACATATCTGCCAGCATGCCGCCGCCCGCCATTGCCAATGCGCAGGGCATGTTTTTGAGGATCTGACACGGGCGACCACGAAGGAGAGAAAGGCCGATCATCATCACGGCCAGACCCGGGACCTTGCCGCTTTTGATCTCTCTGACCGTGACGGTTTCACCACCAATGATGACATTGGGGGAAACATCGTCACTTACGGTGGCATCACAGGTGGTTTTATCCTTTGCGCGCACCGCTGGCTGGCCATTGATAAAGACGCTTTTCGAACCCTGAGCCAGATATTGCGGCGCACTGTGTTTTTCACAGGCCACTTTGTCCTGCTCCAGCGGAGAGGTGCCCGCATCGGCGGAGGCGACCGTGGGCTGCCACATTGCACTGCCAAACTGGCCGACCGCCGAGAGCAGCATGCCGCCGTAATCCGCAAAGCTCTGCGGCGATTGTGGTTCGGGCGGCGGTGTCTCACCGGGCGTGAGCATCCCGGCCGCACGTGCGGCTAAAAGACCATTAACATAGACATTCTCTGACCCACTGGCGATCACACCGGCGGGTGACGGCGGAAATATCATGTTACCCAGACCATCGGCTGCTTTGCTGATCTCCTGTGACAGACCCACGGCATTGGCCAGTACACCACCCAGAATACCGCTGAGCAGGCAACTGTTACCCACAGCGGCTACACTGGCCGCTGCTACTCCTGTACCCAACAGGGGCGCTGCCGAGACGATAGCGGCACCTACTGCGGCACCAATAACGGCATAGGCCGCACCTTCAGCCACAATGCTCGTGATATCAGCGAAAATGCTGGAGTGAATGATCTCGTCGCCCACGCGGGCCGCATGGTTATCCATAGATTAAGCTTTCCGTGGATTGTTCAGACTCAGGCTTTGTTTAAAAGCACTCCAGCGCTGTCCGTCTTCTTCATTGAATGGGCGCATCGCGGAGAGCGTAAAAATCATAAAGATGTTGGAATCAGGCACCTGTGTAGCCAGCTGTTTCTGCCACACCTCTTGCCCGTTACGGTCAAACAGGGTTTCAACTTCAATTGCGGGCAGGGTGTTATCCACACCAGCCATCACGCGCGCAAATTCACTCTGCTGAATATGCCCCATCTGACTCCGCAACGTGTCCCACTGACGCTGAAATTCCTTTTCCGCATCACTGCCCTCAGAAATAACACCACGGCTCACAACCCATGCCAGCCCACTGGCTTCATCACGGAGAATATTCATGGTGGTATCCTGCCAGGCAGCAGGAAAAAGCGCAAAGGCGCCCTCATTGAAGTGGTAATTCATATTGGGTGTCCGTTTTATTAATGGTTTGTGGCGGGTGGAATCAGGCTATGGAATTCGCCATCAACGTTATCGGCATTAGTGAGTAGCTGTGTATTATCACGCGCAACTTTAATATCAAAAAGTCGATGCGTAATATCAGGATCGCCACCGCAGCTAATATCGTGATTATCTTCACGAACCGTGATGACATAGAATGTTTCATCACTGCTGTCGTCGACATCGTACCGCAGGCATTTATCATCGAGGCTGGTCAGGCGCCAGGTATGAATCGCTTCCGTTGCAGCGCTGAGAGCCTGGTCAGCGCTGATATCACTTTGCTCTGCATCCAGGTCTGTTTTCAACATAATGCTGCTGACCTTCCCCTGGTCAATCTGGAACATTAACTGTTTCGCGCCCGACTGATAGACAAGCCAGTGCTGATTATCACTGTTATCTTCTTTGCCGGGCCCATAAGCTTGCTGAACCTGTTCGGGGCTATCGCCTATCTTTATATTTCGGGTCGTCGGCACGCTGGCACTTTTCAGAAGGATTTCAGCCAGAAGCGTGTGGTTGGCATCTCCAACCGCTGCCGAGCTAAATAACTCAAAGCCGTCGTAGGTATGCTGAAAGTAGTTGTATTGCTGGTTGTTAATATCCACTTCTCCGGCCAGAACTGAACTGAGGGCCTTGCCTGCGCATACGAAACTTTCGTTGCTCCAGGTGTCACCAGGAGTGAAAGCATACTCGTTCAGCAGAACGGAAAAATCGCCCTCGTTAAGAGCAGGAACAGACAATTCCACGGCGGATTCAGCCCTGACAATACAGGATAAAAACAGGAGGGCAGGCACAAATATAAGGCTGGTGAAAAAACGATTTACAATCATTGTGTTTTATCGAGGTTGGCAATTAAAAATAAGAAAAAACATTCATTCACTAATGCAACGCAATTAAATTGACTCAATAAAAAATACAGATCAATAATATGCGCAAGGTGGAGACAAAACATCACCACCTCAATAAAATATCATAACATTAATTAACGTTATTATTATCATCTGAAGCGCAAAAAACTCTCACTTGAGAATAATGAAAATCATCACTCCCACTTACCACCTTGCTCTACAAGCGTTTTATTCCCCTGCGTTACTTTTAACTCAAGCGGATTAAAGCTCACAATATAATCTACGCCGCTATTATTGAAAATCATTCCATCAGCTTTATTTGAGTTGACAGGCTGCGTGGTTTTACCTTCAAGAGTGATTTGTTTCCCATCTTTATTTCTGAGACCTAAGTATTTAACTTTATTACATACAGTATAAAACTCTCCGCAACCATTAACTAAAGTAATGGTAAAATCAGCTGTCGAGAAAATCTTCATGCCGGATTTTAAATCCCCCTGATTCACTTCTTTATCGAGCGCGTAATTTTTTGGAGCGTAAAACTCGCCATTCTCTGGGTCTTTTATTAACTTCCATAAAACTTTATTATGTTTAAGTTCTAAATTTGCTTTACCCTTGACTCCGCCAAATGAAGAATCAAATTCAATTAAAGCTTTTTTACCATTTGCAGTGCCTTTGAGATTGCTGCCATTACCCTCAGGACAATCTATTTTGTTTCCACCCCGTGTTACATAACAATAACTACCCGTTATGTTATTATTATCCTGCTTTAATTTTAATGTCAGAGTGGAGTATAACGATCCATTATCGTTTTTTTCTTGACCACTCCACTGACCAGAAAAGTCATCAGAAGCGAACAAGGATAATGAAGAGATTGACAGCAAAACAGCTAAGCTAAATCCAACTTTATTCATTTAATTAACCTTTAAAAATCCAGACAATCATTAACCCTATTAATCCAGCCGTTGAGATTAGGTAAGTTTTTAGGATCAGATATAGTCAGGTTAGTATAATATTGCTTTCTAATTTCAGCAATGCTATTGGTTAGCTTACCTGAATCTTCAACACTATTCATAGCAGAAATTGTGTCAGGCCCAATGACACCATCAACCTTCACATTTTGTCCATATTGACTATTTAGCAATTTTTGAATCTGCTTTCCGGCTCCCCCAGAAGTAATGCTCCAGTCATAGGACATCAAAGCTAATTTAGGATCCTTAATATCGTTGAAACCACTTGGATCCCAATATCTTTTCTTGTAAATAATTTCAGCCTGCTCTGGAGTGATTTTTTTCAAATTTTCTAATGTCGGCTCAACGCCTAAATCCTCTTTTGAGTATTTTTTCCATGTATCCCACGCAATACCATGATTTGTTGGACCGCCTTTGTCAGATGCTCGGTTTGCATAGCCACCTTCATGTCTTAATATTATTGGAGAAATCGTGGAAAAATTGTCACTATTTTTTGGCGCTGCCGCACCTTTCGCCGGGGCCGCCGCAGCCTTTGGCGCAGCGGGTGCAGCCTGCCCTTTCTGCTTCGGCGGGAACAGATTTTCTACGGCCTGACTGATGTTCTGTTTATGACTGGATCCCGGAGCACTCGTGCCCGGTTTCGCACCATTGGTGTTCAGGTTCAGTTTGCCGCCAGAGGTGGTGATATGACCATCGCCTTGCACGAAAATATTGAACCCCTTGCCCACAATATTAATCTGACCATTCGCATTGAGTTCAATAGCACTCTCTCCGCATTCAAAGCGAAGCTTAGTGCCCGACCCCACGACGTAAGTATCGACCACCGCATCGAGTTTGCCCTTACCGGTCAGCCGCTCTTCGCCCCCTTTCACTCCGTGAACGCGGTTAGTTTCGACACGGTAGAGCTCATTGCCTCCCGCGTAATGGCTGTGATTGTTGGCAACTGAATGGCTGGAATCATTTTTAACATGCGTATCCATGTTCTTTTGCGCCTGAATCCACAGGTGTTCCTCACCCGCCTTATCCTCAAATCTTAGCGCGTTCGCGGTGTCCGCCGTGCCATCCTTTGACCGGCTCAGAAAGCCCATCTGCGTCGCCGCCGCCGGCAGCGCCCACGGAGGCATGCTTGCCTCGTTATACACGCGGCCGATGATCAGCGGAC